>NZ_LCWX01000220.1:0-10121 GCF_001431305.1 Pseudovibrio sp. POLY-S9 | reverse complement strand
CGATCATATCCGCATCTCGATCGCCAGCCCGGAGAAAATTCTGTCCTGGTCGTTCGGTGAGATCAAAAAGCCGGAGACGATCAACTACAGAACTTTCAAGCCAGAGCGCGACGGGCTGTTCTGTGCTCGGATTTTCGGTCCTATCAAGGACTATGAGTGCTTGTGCGGTAAGTATAAGCGCATGAAATATAAAGGCGTTATCTGTGAGAAGTGTGGCGTTGAAGTCACCTTGTCCCGTGTACGCCGTGAACGTATGGGCCACATTGAGCTTGCAGCTCCTGTTGCGCATATCTGGTTCCTGAAGTCGCTGCCATCCCGTATCGGCATGCTGTTGGATATGACGCTTAAAGATCTTGAGCGCATCCTGTACTTTGAGAACTACGTTGTTATTGAGCCAGGCCTTACTCCTTTGAAGCTGCGTCAGCTGCTTTCTGAAGAAGAGTTTGTTGCGGCTCAGGACGAATACGGTGAAGACAGCTTCACTGCTATGATTGGTGCTGAAGCGATCCGTGAGATCCTTGCCAGCATGGATCTGCAGCGTGAATCTGAGAAGATCCGTCAGGAAATTGCAGAAGCAACCACAGAGCTGAAGCCTAAGAAACTGGCGAAGCGCCTGAAGGTTGTTGAAGCGTTCATCGAGTCCGGAAACCGTCCTGAGTGGATGATCCTGACTGTTGTTCCTGTGATTCCACCGGATCTGCGTCCGTTGGTTCCGCTGGATGGTGGCCGTTTTGCGACGTCTGACCTCAACGACCTTTATCGTCGTGTGATCAACCGTAACAACCGTCTGAAGCGTCTGATCGAGCTTAAAGCGCCTGACATCATTATTCGTAACGAAAAACGTATGCTGCAGGAATCTGTAGATGCGCTGTTCGATAATGGTCGTCGTGGTCGTGTGATCCAGGGTGCAAACAAGCGTCCTTTGAAGTCCCTTTCAGATATGCTGAAGGGTAAGCAGGGTCGTTTCCGTCAGAACCTTCTCGGTAAGCGCGTGGATTACTCCGGTCGTTCCGTTATTACTGTGGGTCCTGAACTGAAGCTGCACCAATGTGGTCTGCCGAAGAAGATGGCGCTTGAGCTGTTCAAGCCGTTCATTTACTCCCGCCTCGATGCAAAGGGTTATTCTTCCACTGTTAAGCAGGCGAAGAAGCTCGTTGAAAAAGAGCGTCCGGAAGTTTGGGATATCCTTGATGAAGTGATCCGCGAGCACCCGGTTCTCCTGAACCGTGCGCCTACGCTTCACCGTCTTGGCATTCAGGCCTTCGAACCTACCCTGATTGAAGGTAAGGCAATCCAGCTGCACCCACTCGTTTGTTCCGCGTTTAACGCTGACTTCGATGGTGACCAGATGGCTGTTCACGTTCCGCTTTCTCTGGAAGCGCAGCTTGAAGCCCGTACTCTCATGATGTCCACCAACAACATTCTGCATCCGGCGAACGGTGGTCCGATCATCGTACCGTCCCAGGATATTGTTCTTGGCCTCTACTACCTGTCCATTATGGCAGATGGTGAGCCAGGTGAAGGCATGGCCTTCGGTAACATGGGTGAGTTGCACCACGCGCTGGAAAACGGTGTTATCACTGTTCACTCCAAGATCCGTGGCCGCTTCAAGTCTGTTGATGAGCTGGGTAACCCAACCTCTGAAATCCACGAGACCACTCCTGGTCGTCTGATGATTGCAGAGCTGCTGCCGAAGCACTTCGAAGTACCGTTCGACGCCTGTAACAAGCTGATGACCAAAAAAGACATCTCCAAGATGATCGATACGGTTTATCGTGCTTGTGGCCAGAAAGAGACCGTTATCTTCTGTGACCGCGTTATGCAGCTTGGCTTCAAAAACGCATGTCGTGCTGGTATCTCCTTCGGTAAGGATGACATGGTTATCCCTGATGCCAAGGCGACACTCGTTGAAAGCACCACCACTTTGGTGACTGAATACGAACAGCAGTACAACGACGGTCTGATCACTCAGGGCGAGAAGTACAACAAGGTTGTTGACGCCTGGGCGAAGTGTACTGACAAAGTCGCTGATGAAATGATGGGCCGCATCTCTGCGACTGAGTTCGAAGAGGACACAGGTCGTCAGAAACAGATGAACTCTGTTTACATGATGGCTCACTCCGGTGCGCGTGGTTCTCCAGCGCAGATGAAGCAGCTCGGCGGTATGCGCGGTCTGATGGCCAAACCAGATGGTTCCATCATCGAAAACCCGATTATCGCGAACTTTAAAGAAGGTCTGTCGGTTCTCGAGTACTTCAACTCCACCCACGGTGCCCGTAAGGGTCTTGCCGATACGGCGTTGAAAACTGCGAACTCCGGTTACCTGACACGTCGTCTCGTGGACGTTGCACAGGACAGCATCATTCTTGAAGTTGACTGTGGTTCCACCGGTGGCATTACCGTTCAGCCAATCGTTGATGCTGGTAACGTGATCGCGACCCTTGGTATGCGTGTTCTTGGCCGTACTGCGGCTGAAGACATCCGCAACAACAAGACTGGCGAAGTGCTCGTTCCTAAGGGACGTATGATTGACGAGAAGGACGTGGAGCTTCTTGAAGCTGCCAAGGTCCAGATGGTCAAGATCCGCTCCGTGCTGACTTGTGAAACCAAGACTGGTGTATGTGCGACCTGTTATGGCCGTGACCTTGCACGTGGTACTCCGGTGAACATCGGTGAGGCTGTTGGTGTTATTGCTGCGCAGTCCATTGGTGAGCCTGGTACTCAGTTGACCATGCGTACGTTCCACATTGGTGGTACGGCACAGGTTGTTGATAGCTCCTTCATTGAATCCAACTTTGAAGGCACCGTGAAGATGCGCAACCGTAATGTGGTTCGCGACTCTGATGGCAACAACATTGTTATGGCACGTAACATGTCCATCATTATCGTAGATAGTGACGGTAATGAGCGTTCTACGCATCGTCTGACTTACGGTGGTAAAATCTTCGTTGACGAAGGTGACGTCATCAAGCGCGGTGATCGTATTTCTGAATGGGATCCGTACACTCGTCCGATCCTGACAGAACTTTCCGGTCGTGTTGGCTTTGAGGATCTGGTTGATGGTTCTTCTATGCAGGAAACTGCTGATGAAGCGACCGGTATCACCAAGCGTGTTGTTATCGATTGGCGTTCTTCTCAGCGTGGCGCTGATCTGAAGCCTGCGATGGTTATTCAGGATGACAGCGGTAAGATCAAGAAACTGGCTCGCGGTGGCGATGCTCGTTCCCTGCTTTCCGTTGACGCTATTCTGTCCGTACAGCCAGGTGACATGGTTTCTGCTGGTGACGTTCTTGCACGTATTCCTCTGGAATCTGCAAAAACGAAAGACATCACCGGTGGTCTGCCACGTGTTGCTGAACTGTTCGAAGCACGTCGTCCGAAAGATCACGCGATTATCGCTGAGCTTGACGGTACGATCCGCTTTGGCCGAGATTACAAAAACAAGCGCCGCATCATCATCGATCCTACCGATGAGAGCCTGGAGCCTGTTGAGTACCTCATCCAGAAGAACAAGCACTTCCACCTGCAAGAAGGGGACACTATCGAGAAGGGTGAATACCTTGTTGATGGTAACCCGGCACCGCATGACATTCTTGCGATTAAGGGCGTAGAGGCACTGGCTGCCTTCCTCGTTAATGAGATCCAGGAAGTTTATCGTCTGCAGGGCGTGGGCATTAACGACAAGCACATCGAAGTGATTGTTCGTCAGATGCTCCAGAAGGTTGAGATCACTGATCCGGGCGAAACAGAGTACTTCTCTGGTGAGCAGGTCGATAAGATCGAGTTTGATGCAGCTAACCAGCGTGCGATTGATAATGCACGTGATCCTGCCAAGGGTGTTCCAGTTCTTCTGGGTATCACGAAGGCAAGCTTGCAGACTCGTTCGTTCTTCTCTGCTGCATCGTTCCAGGAAACAACACGTGTTCTGACTGAAGCAGCTGTCTTCGGTAAGATCGATCCACTGGACGGTCTGAAAGAGAACGTGATTGTTGGTCGTCTGATCCCAGCGGGTACAGGCGGGGCGATGAACCGCACTCGTAAGATTGCGACACTGCGTGATGATCTCATCCAGGACGCTCGCCGTTCAGCTTCTACTGCTGGTACTGCGGACTCCATGCTTGAAGATTTCAGCCGTGATGGTCAGTTCTAGTGAGCTGCAAAATCTAAATTGAGGTCAAGCCGCCCTTCGGGGCGGCTTTTCCGTTTATGGCGGATGGTTGCTTGTGGGTGACCTGCTGACCTGCCACTAACAAGAAAGACGCGTATCTGATTTTGGAAGCTGAGGCCCCTTGGCGGATACGTCTGGTGTTTGAATTGAAACGCATCCTTTCTGTCGGGCTGGACTGAGTGGGTGCGTGATGAAGGAAATAAAATGTCTGATCAGATTGAAGAAGAAAATGGTGATGACACCCCTCCAGTTGTCTACCTGATTATGGGCCGTGCCTGGAAAGAGGAAGACGGTGAAGAAGAAGATGGTCTTCCGTTCCACGTGATGGTGACCGCGCCTGATGACGATGGTGCAGTTCGCCGTGCCGTTGAGGCGTTGGGTGAACAGGGTTTCGTGGATGCAGCTCTTGATCAGCTGGGATACATCACGGAAACACCGGAGGAAGAGTTCTTCGTTCAGCCTTATAAAGACGCACTGGCAGGCAATGTTTCAGTGATCACGTTCTAAAAATTGAACTGATGATCCGATTTTGGATTTTGGAAAGGAGAGGGTGACCTCTCCTTTTTTGCGTTTGGGGAGAGGGGAGGTGTAAATGCCTCTTTGCTGGGTGGTTTCAAAAATGTAGTGATCTTGCCTGACTTGTGAGTACAGTGATCTTTTGGCTTTGCAGTTGAAGCCAGAGTTAAATGGAGCGAACGTTCTTGGGGAATGCTACTTCGAAGACTGTATTGGTAACAGGTGCCAGCAAGGGCATTGGTCAAGCCACCGCTGTTGCTTTTGCCAAGGCCGGATATGATGTCTGTGTGAACTATCATTTTGATGAGGCTGGAGCTGTTGAGACTGTCCGGCGATGCAAGGAGGTTGGCGTTCGCTCGATTGCTGTTGCTGCGGATGTTGCTGATCTTGAGGCCGTGCGCCAGATGTTTGTCATTTGTGATGATAGCCTCGGGCCGATCACTTGCCTCGTGAACAATGCTGGTATCATAGGAGGGGCGTCTTCCTTGGTAGACTTAGGTAGCTCGGCGTTGGTTTCGACTTTTCAGACCAATGTGTTCGGCATGATCTATTGCATGCAAGAAGCAGCTAGACGCATGAGGACTGACGAAGGTGGTTCTGGTGGTGCGATTGTAAATATGTCTTCGATTGCTGCCGTGATGGGAAGCCCAGGAGAGTATGTTCACTATGCCGCCTCAAAAGGTGCGGTGGAAACATTGACGGTTGGTGCAGGTAAAGAATTTGGACCCCTCGGCATTCGGGTGAATGCGATCCGAGTGGGAACAACTGCGACCGACATGCACCAGCGGGAGGGAAATCCTGATCGCCCGGCACTTGTTGCTGCTGCAACACCTCTTGGTCGTATAGCCGAGCCTTCAGATATTGCAGAGGCTGCTGTCTGGCTGGGATCATCCGGGGCAGGATTCGTGAGTGGGACCACACTGACGGTTGCCGGTGGCCTTGCTCCCTAACTGGGTGTGTTCGGTGTTTGAGACTTGAGGCGACGACGTGCCTTCGCCCTGTGGCAGTATTTGCACTTAAAGGGCGTAATTGAATTTGAGTTAAAGCTGCAAGAATCAAATGACCTGCGGAAATGACGATGAGTCAGAGTAGGGATGTGCTTAACTTCCTTTTAATCTTCAGAGTCAAACTGCAATGAACACTTAAGCGCCTCCAAATTTTGACGTCTTCCGAGAGGAAATTGCTGAATCTACGCGAATCTTGGGATACACCGTATGAATCTGAGAGGCTGGGGCCAAGAATCTCTTGGAAGGGACTTGACGAACAGTGTCCTGATGAGTAGGTTCCGGCAACCTTATGGCAAGCAGTAAGCAATGTCCTTCTCCTGAGGCGCCTCGCCTCGGAGTACTGAAGCTTAAACGTTGTCGGGTTCAAAGGCGAATACAAGTCGAATGCAAGACCGCGGATCCGTCCGTGGTCCTCTGGTTTCGCGGTGCCCTTCACGAATAATCGTTCGTGGATTTGGTGCGCATGCGTATGTCTACCAGAAACTGCGTCCGGTCGAAGAGCAAAAGTAGTTAAAGGGCAAATTATGCCAACGATCAACCAGTTGATCCGTAAGCCGCGTACAGTGCCGGCGAAGCGGAACAAAGTTCCAGCGATGGAAGCGTGCCCGCAGAAGCGCGGCGTGTGTACTCGCGTATATACAACCACTCCTAAGAAGCCTAACTCAGCGCTTCGTAAAGTGGCAAAAATCCGTTTGACCAATGGCTTCGAAGTTATTGGTTATATCCCGGGTGAAGGGCATAACCTCCAAGAGCACTCCGTTGTCATGATCCGTGGTGGTCGTGTAAAGGATTTGCCTGGTGTTCGTTACCACATCATCCGTGGCGTTCTTGACACCCAGGGTGTTAAAGATCGTAAACAGCGTCGTTCCAAGTATGGCGCTAAGCGTCCGAAATAATAGGATATAGACCGATATGTCCCGCCGTCACGCCGCTGAAAAGCGTCAAGTTATTCCGGATCCAAAGTTCGGAGATATCGTCGTTACTAAGTTCATGAACGCAGTAATGCTCGATGGTAAAAAATCCACCGCAGAACGCATCGTATACGGTGCATTCGATGCGATCGAATCTAAGGCTAAGGCTAGCCCACTCGAGATGTTCCATCAGGCGCTCGAAAATGTTATGCCACAGGTTGAAGTTCGCTCCCGTCGTGTTGGTGGTGCAACTTATCAGGTTCCAGTCGAAGTTCGTACAGAGCGTCGTCAGGCACTTGCTATCCGCTGGCTGATTTCTGCAGCTCGCGGTCGTAACGAAACCACAATGGTTGGTCGTCTGTCCGGTGAATTGCTGGATGCTGCGAATGGCCGTGGTAACTCCGTTAAGAAGCGCGAAGATACTCACCGGATGGCTGAAGCTAACCGTGCATTCTCGCACTACCGTTGGTAATCACCCTGGATAGAGGCTGACGCTATGTCACGTACGCACAAAATCGAGGACTACCGTAACTTCGGTATCATGGCTCACATCGATGCTGGTAAGACGACCACTACAGAACGTATTCTGTATTACACTGGTAAGTCCCATAAAATCGGTGAAGTTCATGATGGTGCAGCTACCATGGACTGGATGGAGCAGGAGCAGGAGCGTGGTATTACCATTACTTCAGCTGCTACGACTGCCCACTGGAACGGTAAGCGTCTGAACATCATTGACACTCCAGGTCACGTTGACTTCACGATTGAAGTTGAACGCTCCCTGCGTGTTCTTGATGGTGCAGTTGCACTTCTCGATGCGAATGCTGGTGTTGAACCTCAGACTGAGACCGTATGGCGTCAGGCTGATAAGTACAACGTTCCACGCATGATCTTCGTCAACAAGATGGACAAACTCGGTGCTGATTTCTTCCGCTGTGTAGAAATGATCGAGAAGCGTCTTGGCGCAACTCCAGCATGTGTTCAGCTGCCGATCGGCGCTGAAAGCGAATTTGCTGGTGTTATCGATCTGCTGAAGATGAAAGCATTGGTTTGGAACGGTGAGGCTCTTGGAGCAAGCTGGGATGAGCTGGATATTCCAGAAGATCTCGCTGACCAAGCTGCTGAATACCGCGAAAAACTGATCGAGATCGCTGTAGAAGTAGAAGAAGAAGCTACTGAAGCATACTTGGAAGGCGAAATGCCATCCAACGAAAAGCTTCAAGAGCTTATTCGTAAGGGTACCATTGCTGGCAACTTCGTTCCAGTGTTGTGCGGTACAGCATTCAAGAACAAAGGCGTTCAGCCTCTTCTTGACGCTGTTGTAGATTACCTTCCTAACCCGGTTGAAGTGCCGGCGATTAAAGGTATCGACGCCAAGACTGAAGAAGAAACCACACGCGAATCTTCTGACGAAGAGCCGCTTGGTATGCTCGCATTTAAAATTATGAACGATCCGTTCGTTGGTTCTTTGACCTTCGCACGTATTTACTCTGGTGTGCTGAATAAAGGCTCATCCGTGCTGAATACTGTTAAGGGCAAGCGCGAACGCGTTGGTCGCATGATGCAGATGCACTCAAATTCCCGCGATGACATTGATGTAGCCTATGCAGGCGACATTGTGGCTATCGCAGGCCTGAAGGACACGACCACTGGTGATACGCTTTGTGATCCTCTGAAGCCTGTTATTCTGGAACGCATGGAGTTCCCGGATCCGGTTATCGAGATCGCTGTTGAGCCTAAAACCAAAGGTGACCAGGAAAAGATGGGCCTTGCCCTGAACCGCCTGGCTGCTGAGGATCCGTCCTTCCGCGTGAAGACAGATGAAGAGTCCGGCCAGACAATCATTGCTGGTATGGGCGAACTTCACCTGGACATCCTTGTTGATCGCATGAAGCGTGAATTCAAGGTTGAAGCAAACATCGGTGCACCTCAGGTTGCTTACCGTGAAACCATTACCAAGTCTGCTGACGTGGATTATACCCACAAGAAGCAGTCCGGTGGTACTGGTCAGTTTGCTCGCATCAAACTCTCTATCGAGCCAAATGTTGTTGGTGAAGGTTTTGAGTTTGCTAACACGATTGTTGGCGGTAACGTTCCTAAGGAATACATCCCTGGTGTATCCAAAGGTATCGAATCCGTCATGTCCTCTGGTCCACTTGCTGGCTTCCCGATGGTCGACATTAAAGCTACCCTCACTGACGGTGCTTATCATGATGTTGACTCGTCTGTGCTCGCATTTGAGATCGCAGGTCGTGCTGGTTTCCGCGAAGCTGTGGCTAAAGCAGGTCCAAAGCTTCTGGAACCTATCATGAAGGTTGAGGTTGTCACTCCAGAAGACTATATGGGTGACGTGATTGGTGATTTGAATTCCCGTCGTGGACAAATCGCCGGTACCGAAAACCGCGGTGTCGTGACCGTTATCACTGCTATGGTTCCGCTGGCCAACATGTTTGGTTACGTGAACAACTTGCGTTCCATGTCCCAAGGACGTGCGCAGTATTCCATGGTGTTCGATCATTACGACCAAGTCCCGCAGGCTGTTGCTGACGAGGTTATGGCGAAATACGCCTAAACCTCATTAGACCAGTCAAAGGGATTCAAGAGAGAACGGAGAGATCCGATGGCTAAAGAAAAATTTGAACGTAATAAGCCGCACGTCAACATCGGCACAATTGGCCACGTTGACCACGGTAAAACTACACTGACCGCAGCGATTACTAAATCCTTCGGTGATTTTAAAGCATACGACGAAATCGATGGCGCTCCTGAAGAGCGTGCTCGCGGTATCACTATTTCAACAGCACACGTTGAATATGAAACCGAAGCTCGTCACTACGCGCACGTTGACTGCCCAGGCCACGCTGATTATGTGAAAAACATGATCACTGGTGCTGCACAGATGGACGGCGCGATCCTCGTTGTTAACGCTGCAGACGGCCCAATGCCTCAGACTCGTGAGCACATCCTGCTCGCTCGTCAGGTTGGTGTGCCTGCTCTGGTTGTCTTCATGAACAAAGTTGACCAGGTTGACGACGAAGAACTGCTTGAACTCGTAGAAATGGAAGTTCGTGAACTTCTTTCTTCCTACGAATTCCCAGGCGATGATATTCCAATCATTGCTGGTTCTGCACTTGCTGCTCTTGAAGACCGCGATGACGCGATCGGCAAAGACAAAATTGTAGAGCTGATGGCTGCAGTTGACGACTATATCCCAACTCCTGACCGTCCACGCGATCTGCCATTCTTGATGCCGATCGAAGACGTGTTCTCTATCTCTGGCCGTGGTACTGTTGTAACCGGTCGTGTAGAGCGTGGCATCGTTCACGTTGGTGACGAAGTTGAGATCGTTGGCGTTAAAGACACATCTAAGACCACTGTTACTGGTGTTGAAATGTTCCGCAAGCTGCTCGATCAGGGCGAAGCTGGCGACAACATCGGTGCATTGATCCGTGGTGTTGGTCGTGAAGATGTTGAGCGTGGCCAGGTTCTTTGTAAACCAGGTTCCGTTACTCCTCACAC
>NZ_LCWX01000219.1:0-229 GCF_001431305.1 Pseudovibrio sp. POLY-S9 | reverse complement strand
GATCCTTCGCATCGCTTTCAGCGGCAACTGTAATTTCGTTCGCTGAAACACTGCGCTCTTGCCAGGTCTCAGCAAGCCGAACAGCTGCATGTGCATCCACCAAGCCAAAGCCATAGTCATGGCTGTAGTGCATACCGCCGCCGTTCCAGGTTGAGGCACCATTGGTAGACCACTCGGTAGAGGGATCGTCGACTTGCTTGGCAGAAAGAGCAAGAATTTCCTGAACATC
>NZ_LCWX01000218.1:7016-8697 GCF_001431305.1 Pseudovibrio sp. POLY-S9 | reverse complement strand
CAGGGAGCATGGGATCTGACTAACATCACAGTTAACGCCAGCAGCTTTTGGCGAGGTATATGCGAACCTCCCAGAAAGCGAAAAATTCAACGAATTCGAGAACATAGCTTCTTAAGTTAGCGCCTATGGTGCGGAGCACCCTCTAAGGTTGTCGAAAGAATCTTTTCCACACCGTCACATTTTCGAACGAGATCACAATTCTGCCCCGCATTCGCATTCAATCCGACGAACATGTATCGAGGGAACATTGAGCAACTCGCCACAACTGTATTCTTTGTCTGCCTGTGTTTCCGGTACTCAGTCATCATTGGCTGAAAGACTGCCACACCTGTTGCGTTGATACCTTCGAAGGCTCGATCCTCGCAGTCTGGATTGGTGCGAACCACAACCCATTCAAGAGAGCTGCCTTTGATGAGCGAACGCATGAACTGATAGTTACGCTCAAGCGCTCGTCTTTCCTCGTTGGGAGCAGTCATCGTCATTCAGCAGCCTCCTGAGTTGCCGTTGTGGTGTTGGTGACTTGATTGTGCGCTGCCTCAAAGTTCTCAAGAGCCGCCTTCACAGCCTCAAGCAAAGTCTCGTATTCATCACCAACAAGCCTCGGCATCCAGACCCACTCTGGCAGCGAATGATCAGGAGCAAACCGAGGCCAGCCACGCTCTTGGTGAAGCTGCTTCCAAGCCTGCCAGATCTCGCTGCCAACCTTTACAGCTTCAAACTCATCACCCAACGAAGACAGCTCATTCGGGACAGTTCCGCCACTTCGCTTCCGTTCGGCAGCTTGATGCATGAGAACAACAGATTTCCAACCGTATTTCGACAATCGGTCCAGCTTCTCTTGCTTCTCGATATCTCCCCCAGCCGTCAGCCGTCCTTGGATTATTGAAGGTGGTTTCGGAAAATTCTCAGGCGCAAGGGGCGGTTTGAGCAATTCGGAAAACCGATAAACACCCCAAAGCTTGCCATAGCGCTTGGCTACCTGCACCTCTCCGCCCTCATTTCCAGAGCCTTTGGGCAGCAGCTCCCACCGCTTTTCCTTGAGATAAGTCAGCAGAGAGCAAATCTTGGTGCGACCTAAATCCCTGATGTGTTTCTCGTAAGATTTCGCCAGCTTTGCAGCTTGATTGCGGTCCTCCTCAGTCAGTCCAAACCACAGCCGCTCAGCCGCTTCCACACTGTCGCCTGCCCCTGTCGACCAGCCAGCATGAACCTTTTTCAGCCTTCGAACCCACGTTTCACGAGAGACTTTGCCTTTATTGTCATTTTTTACATTCTCGCTCTTACACGCGCCCTCTCTCTTCTGGACTGGTATTGGATTGTTAAATGGACTGTTCTTATCTTGGTGCACGTCGTGCACCGCCTTAGGTGCATCAGGTGCACCACCTTCATGCACCTCGTGCACCACCTTTTTTGAGTGAGCTGGTGCATCTGGTGCACCGCCTTCCTCCTCAAACTCGGTAGTTTTGACCACCCGCTCAGATAAGCTGGGCGCAACTAAATCACGCTCAGGCCACCGCGCCACGTACTCATGACGCTTCCATCTTTGCCCTCTGAAACCATGTTGGCTGACCTTGATCCAACCAGCTGCCCGAGCCGTCTCGATATGGTTGAGAACTGCCCGCTTGCTCAGCCCGCTATACTCCATCAAATCTTCAATTGACGGATAGCAGCTCTCCCCCAT
>NZ_LCWX01000218.1:0-6917 GCF_001431305.1 Pseudovibrio sp. POLY-S9 | reverse complement strand
CGTGTTCATGAACATGCTCAAGGTTTGCAGCACATGCTTTGTGGTCGCCGGAAGTTCAGACTGGCAGAAGGCTTGCCGCCAATTCCATGCCTTTCGGTCTCCGCTCATGTCCAGCCCTCCACTTCCATTTCAGGAGACTTGAGCATGTAGTCGTTTCGCCTGAGCTTTGCGCCCGCAGCATCGTAGCGCCGCACACCGACCCAGCCAGCCTGTTGTGCCCTCTTGAGGTGCTTGGTCACCACCGGTTTGCTCAAGTTGGCCCGCTCTGCCAGATCGCTAACGGGCACCGTAAAAACCTCACCAACGCCGCCGACAAACAAGCTCAGTGTATGCAGTACTAAGCAGGTGCCGGATTCCATGTGGTATTGCGAGAACTCGCGCCGCCACTCTTCAATGTTTCGAAATTCACGCACTGCAAGCCTCCATTGTTTCAGGGAGAGAAAACAAAGGGCCAGGTTGATCCTGAAGTTCAGGGCCAGTAGCCAGTTCTAGGTCATTTAGCTTTGAAAATTGCCCTTTGGAGCCGGGAGGCACCCAGATGAGCTGGGTAGAGCTTGCCTCATGATCTGTCCGAAAAATGATCCAGCAATACGCCGTTGCAGTGGACCCTTTGGGATCATATCGCCCCTTATGGATCGGCACCCTTTCAGCAAAAACCGCCACGATTGCAGGCGGATGAACCATAAACAACGTTGCAACGCGTTCGATGGTTTCCAGCCATCTCAATGGAACGAGCACAGCAACACCTCGCTTGGGCTTATGAGCTAATGCACGTTCCACGAACTGCTGAGCCAACATGCCAAAGGGCGGATTGGTGATAATCCAATCAAAGGTTCCGGCAGGGAATTGCCACTCAGGGAGCACTGTCAGGAAGTCCCAAAACTCCCCATGTGCATCACCAAATCCACGATTGAACAGATCGGATGCCCAAACCAAATCAAAGTATTCTCGGAGCGGGATCGCCATATGCCCACCACCACAAGCACATTCCCAAACCTTCAACGGCTCCCAACCCGCCTCGCCAACTTGCTTGATGCGCAAAAGCAATGCGCACAGAGCACGCGTTGCCCATGGTGGCGTAGGAAAATAGTCGCCAAACTTCTC
This sequence comes from Pseudovibrio sp. POLY-S9, assembly GCF_001431305.1. NCBI lineage: Bacteria > Pseudomonadati > Pseudomonadota > Alphaproteobacteria > Hyphomicrobiales > Stappiaceae > Pseudovibrio > Pseudovibrio sp. POLY-S9. The sequence goes on along the minus strand of NZ_LCWX01000218.1, from coordinate 5,813 downwards.
AGGCTCTACCCGAGACGCCATGACCGCTCGTAAGTTCTTAGGAGAGCTCATGCAGCAACCCTCCCGAGGGATTCCGTAGATCGACGTTCAGGTGAATGCGTGTTGCAATCAGCATCGCAAAAAGATGCAGAGAGCCTTGCCGGATGCGCCAACATAGCAAAGCTCTCTGCGCACACTGGCAGGAAAGGAACGGCCAGCATGGGTGGAACTCTATCAAGGTATATTGATGGGTATGAAAGTCTGCTTGAACAACATGTGGAGTTAGCCGCAGAAAACGCTGCATACAAAGTGCTTTTGAGCGCGGTGAGAACTTTGCCCAACGATCAGTTGGTAAGCATTCGAAATGCCATATCCCGCGAAAAATGCTCTGAACCAAAAGCAACTGATGAAACAAGCCTGTTTCAGGCTCTGTTAGCAAGGTCGTACAACTATCATCTAGAGCTATTACAGGACCAAGTACTAGCTGAGGAACTCGATTAAGAAGACACCACCTGACCTGTTCAGGCTTGTGGGTAGGGCTTTGCTCTGCCCACGTATTCTGAGTGTTCATGCCAAACCTCCCGCGAAAACCACGTCTCGACTCTCGGGGCTTGGCCTGCTGGAATTCCACTCAATTAAGGAGAGGAAAGATTGATGGGCGAGTATTTTATATTGCTTGTTATAGTGGGCACCCTTGTCATTCTCTGGCGAGGTTTCAGCACGGGCACTAAAAACATTTCTTATCACGCAGAGACAAGAGCACCTGCTTTCCCTAGAAAGTCTCCCGCCCTCATCGGGTGTAATCTGGTGATCGGATACACAAATGCAAATGGCGAGGAAAACGAGTTCTATATCACCGTCAAGACAGTCCGTAAGCCGCCGGAGGAACTGGGAGGGAGTTTCATATATATTGACTCCTACTGCCACGATCTTGATGAGGAGCGAACTTTTCGCAGTGATAGGATCGATTGGCTGCGGAACGGTGAAGACACCCCTCTTATCGAAGGCACAGCGGCTCAAACTTGGATCGAAAGCCGAGCCAAAATCCCTATCTTGTTGGAAATTTGAAGCACACATCCGCTCTACCCCTCTTCAGCACGCAAACGAAGAGCGTAAGGCCAGTGAGCAACTTCATTGATGAGTTCAAAAATGGTCGTGCAGCGGACTCTCACTGCGTGATGTGCAAAAGTTACACGAAGTTCATCAGATATAAACACGACACCAACTCTCTCAAAAGATGTGTTGCGTGATGAGGCTGGCTGTGTTGGAGATATCGTCTCTCTAGCAGCCGACTCCTACCAATCAACTCTTAGCAACAGGGAGGTTTTCTTCATCGGTCAATTGCAGTTGCTCCAACATGAAAAGCTGGTAAGACCTTTCGAGAACGGCAGTTTTCTCAGAGAAACCATCCCGTTCAACACGAGAGACGCAGCTTTGAGAGCACCCAAGCGCACGCGCCATCTCCACCTGAGTAAGCTTAGCTTTCATTCGAATTTCGGTAGGCTCTAGCATCGCTATAAAATCCCGTGGGTATAATATTTACTCGACACGTGTATTTTCAATGCCAGATGCATAGTCCAAAGTCAACACCCAATGCATAAAGCCGATTGGCACTGTGGAGCTATGGAACCACACGAAAGACTTAGAACAGCCCGCTTCAATGCAGGCTTTAAAACAGCTACAGCAGCCGCCAAGTCTCTTGGCGTCAACGTTAGCACCTACTCAAGCCACGAGAACGGCTCTAGGGCATTCGGTCATGAAGAGGCTGCTCACTATGCCCGCCGCTTCAAAACATCTCCCCAGTTCCTTTTGTATGGAGAAGGCCGATCACCCGATGATGCAAAACCAGACGCTGATGACCTAACACACAGCCTGCTGGGTGAAATGGCGAACAATTCTGATAGACCACAAACGGATAAGCTTGACTTAGAGTTATTCTTAAAGTCTTTTGAAGAAGGAATAAGACTTGAAGAGCAAATTCTTGATGGCAGGGGTAGCATTAGAGATTTATCTATTATAGTTGAAAATATTTATAACGCTGCAAAGAAGAAAAAGACTGATAAGTGATATTTTTTAACTGAAGGATACTGTCCTAAAGTTTCGCTACGCGCTCTAACCATAAGTACCTAAAGAGAGACCATATGGACAACGAAAGCGCACTATCACTGATCTGGCATCGTCCAACCTTCTCACACAAAGAGGAAGTTTTGGACCTTATTAAGACCGCCGAAAAGTACGACCTAATCACACCACTTAAGATGATGTGTGTTAATCTTTACGATTGCCCCTACATCGATTTACTAAGCGAAAAGCAGCAAAAAGAAGTAATCAACGCCTTTCGCCCCGCGCTGGTTCTGGCGTACACACAACAGAAACAGGAGCAGGAAGTTGCTTGAGTACACCAAGAGGCGCCCCGCTACTGCACTCATACTCGAAGAGTTGAGCACAACGGGTGCACAGCTTTTGCACATCTGGAATAAATCCAATGGGCACCTCTCACCCGAGTTCATCGATTACGCACGCAAAGTACTACTCATGGCGCCACCTGCCACCCCCAGCGACAGCCCTGACATTCTAATGATAGGCAACGACAGCTTCGCACGTCACGTGTTCGGGGCGGACTGGGCTCAACACCCAACCAGAGCCAGAAAGGCGATGTCACTGACATATCGACAATTGGTGGCAAGCAGTTATTGGAATGCACACCAGTCAAACAAGCCAATTTTTGACCTGATCGGCGCAAACCTTTCCGACAATAACTATCGCGAGTATTGCAGACTAATCCTGCCCGTACATTCACGAGCAGGAATTTCACAGCTTGTAGTTTTCACGAAAGAGCTACCTGATCAATCATCTCGCGCTATATCACTAATCAACTGATTCAGAGCGTATGAAGGGTTTGCACAAAACGCCACCCCCTTTGGAAAGTCTCGAGACGGCACCTCAAAGCGAATGCCATCTGACTGACCCACCAACCATCCCCAGCGCGCTCCATTTCCATTCAAGAAATCAGTGGGACGCATCCAGCAATAAATCCAATCAAGTCGCCAAAGATCAAAAGCCATAATCTGCGCGAACTCCATCAATCTGCGCGCGTAACCCCGTTTCCTGAGATCTGGCCTTATCCAAAGATCGCCCAGGTATCCAACCTGCCCCGAAATACGCTTCGCGATCTCAGGCTGAACATTCGTCACCTGTACAGGATTGCCATCAACATCAACATATCGCAATCGCCAATAAGTGGCCAAGAAGTCCGACAACGCCAACCCTTGCAGCGGCTCTAGCCTAATTGCCGCAAACCCACATAAATGCTTCTCACCAACTAACCTCAGCCCTAGCCACGCAACATTCTCTTTACTCTGTGCGTTGAGAGAATATGCAAAATGCGGTGTAAGCCCGCCCTTAGCCTCGGGCAAAGCCTCTTCAGCAGCGGCAAACGATTCCCCCTGAACAATCTCAAAGCCGTTTTTCTCAAACTCAGAAATCAGCTTAGCAGCTGCCTGATAGAGCACTAAACGCGCCACCATATTGGTACCTCCAAATACCCAAAGAGCAATTGGATGCAGATATCCACATAAAACCTAACGAAATTACCCCTTAAATCTAACAATCAACATAGTTTGACTCGTGTCCTAAATTCATTTTTCGGACGCTGAGCATAATATTTATGCCATACGCATTGACAATTGCGTATACTCAGAGCATATTTTTTACACTGACTGTGTGGATTTGAATATCATGACCGAATTTGAAGCAATTAAGCTTCTTCGTGAACATCGAAGAAAACTGTCTCGACTTCCAGCTGGCTCATTAGTCCGTTTTCGAAGGAGCCCGCCTGAAGACTTAGGCCGATGCAACATCGGTATTGTGCAACGAGATGCAGCCCTTAGTGCTGTGGTCGTTCTCTACATCGATAGCGACAACCAACCTCAGCAAGCAGTAGCAGCAGTTTCAGATTTATTTATCGCAGAGGGTGAACGAGATGACATCTCAGATTGATGACAAAAAGGTGCGGGACACACGCGACGATCTACAACCGGGAATTGACAACCTGACCAGCCAGATCAAAAGCGCCGCGGTGTCTGACACAGATAAAGCAACTCTCGCTTTGCGTGCAGGGAAGGCAATCGTCTCAAACGTTGCAGAAGAGATCTTGGTGAACCAGTTCGCCGAGACACTCTCAAAGGAAGATGAAGACACCACCGCCTAACACAAAATAGAGAGAGAGGGCCCTGCTCTGTCTCTCTATCTCCAAAAGGGAGTATTTCGATGCATAGCGCCACAATCATTCAATTCCCTGCGACTAAACAGAGCCCAGCTCAAGCACCCTCCAAAACCGTACAGCAAGTCGGCGAAGAAGCGCTCACCCAGACAAAGGACGCTCATAGAGACCTCTGCACGTTCCTCTCTGACTTGAGCTTCATGGTCAAAGAGACCCCGCAGGATCGCCGCGCGATCAGCGCTCGCATCCTCGCCATGCACGAAACACTCACCAACGCCGATATCGCGCTGGTGAAGATGCTTCAGCAAATGGAAACCGCAACTCCAGCAGGCACTCTTTAGGACCTCCAACACTTCACCTCTTCGCTCCCCTCAATCACGAGGAACAGTCCCATGAATAGCATTGAGAAAGTCGTATCTAGTAATCTCTGCCGCGAGATCCTGTTCCACGTGAACGAGGCCGCGAAGCTATCCGTTCTGGTGGTCTTCGCCATAGTGCTGTTGCTCCTCGCCCCCGCCCTTGATGAAACAGTAATCGAGGCAAAACAGAGCATCTCCTCTGAGTTCATCAGCACCCAGCTTTCCTCTTTTGACGCCCTAAACGAACGCTAGAAGGTTCATGCGCCTATGAAACGTAAAGCGACACTTCAGAGCGAGCTTTTCGCTCTCCCGATTACACGCCCGCATCACGAACTCATCATTGACGCCTTCGCAGGTGGTGGTGGTGCCTCAACAGGCATTGAGATGGCAATCGGCAGGTCACCAGATATCGCAATCAACCATTGCGACAAAGCCCTAGCCATGCATGAGCAGAACCACCCGGACACCATCCATCTGCCTCAAAGTGTTTTCGAGGTTGACCTGCCAGCCTACACAAACGGACGTCCCGTCGGCTTCCTTTGGGCATCACCAGACTGCCGCCATTTCTCCAGAGCAAGCGGAAAGAAGATCCTCTCTCCCCAGGTACGCATGCTTGCATGGGCAGTGGTCAAGTTTTGCCAAAACCTAGGCAGAAACCGACCACGCGTAATCGCACTTGAAAATGTGGTCGAGTTCTTAGACTGGGGGCCACTCGATGAAAAAGGCGAGGTTATCAAGGAACGTGCTGGCGAAACCTTCAATCAGTGGTGCACCGCGCTGCGCAAGCTTGGTTACAAGATCGAGTTTCGCAAACTCAAAGCCTCAGATTATGGCGTCCCAACAATCCGAAAACGCCTCTTCATCGTTCTGCGCAGGGATGGAAGAAAAATCATCTGGCCATCGATCACACACGGAGACCCAAGTTCTAAGGGCTTCGAAGGTTCTTGCTTACTCCCTTGGCATACCGCAGCTGAGTGCATTGATTGGTCAATTCCTTGCCGGTCAATCTTCGAACGCAAGAAACCTCTTGTCGAGAACACCTGCAAACGCATCGCCGCTGGCATCAAGAAGTTCGTGATTGAGGCTCAGCAACCGTTCATCTTGAACATGAGCCATGGCGGCTACTTCGAACCACTCACTCGCCCGCTGACAGCTATCAAAACAGAAAGTGGCGGATGCCGAGCTTTGGTTGTGCCTTGCATTGATCGCCAGTTTGGCAACTCCAGATGCGCTTCAATTACTGACCCAATCGG
>NZ_LCWX01000217.1:0-950 GCF_001431305.1 Pseudovibrio sp. POLY-S9 | reverse complement strand
GATTGAAGGGGCATGCCCCTTCAATCAAAAGTCAAAGCTGCGAAAGTGGGTAATTTTCAAGCAGCACAAATGGGGAAAATACATCCAGCACTGACACAAATTACCTACCTCCATGGTGCCAGTTGTGAGGGACCGGGCACTTTGCGGCGATAACGCTCCGGCACTACCGCTTTCGGGTCTGCAGGATAAATATGGTGCTTATTAAATTTACCGCCTGGATCGAGCGTCTGCTCTCCCCAAGGGTAGAGTTCAACTATTACGTCTCTCCAGACGCCGATGGGGTAACTCTCTTCACCGGTAAAGCTAATGTAGCGGCCCTTTTCCATATCAATCGCGATCATGTAAAACCGATTGTGAGCTTCAACGTGAAACGGATCATCCACATTAAGGTGATCCGGACAATAGCGGGCTCCAAAGTTCACTTCCCGCACAAGCGGTCCCATGTATGTGGTGGTGCCTCTATATGACCCCATACCGTCTCCAACACTGACAATCATTCGGGTGGTTGAGGGATCAAGATAGTCGATGCCTTTGGTCAATTGCAGGCGAAGCGGGATTGATTTCACACCGGCCAGACAGGGGCGAGCCGCATCCTCCTTCTGCTCTTTCGCGTGCCAGTCCTTTTGGTCTTCCCAATACTCCTCGGCCAAAACATGGCCTGGTCGTTCATCGGCGAGACTAGCACTTAATGGTTTCCACATGGCCTTTGTTAATCCTCTCAAGCCCAAATCAATTGCAACAGCAAAGATAATTGCTGTGATGGCAAGCCGCTTGCCCCACTTCCACTTGCGGGTCCGGCGAAACTCCTGAAACCTGCTCATAAATACCTCTTACTCGAAAATCTTCCGTCCAGAGGGCGCGCTTCCAGGTGTGTTGCCTTCAGTAACACCGCCCAATGCGCCGTCCGGATGCCAGACGACAATATGCTCCTTGCCGTCATCAAGTCGGAC
>NZ_LCWX01000216.1:92563-106270 GCF_001431305.1 Pseudovibrio sp. POLY-S9 | reverse complement strand
GTGCTGGCATGCTGTGATCCTCCCGAACAGAGTGAATCACAAATCGAAGTTTTGGGGAATCTCATAGATTCAAACTTTGATCGAAACGCTTTAGCGCAGCGCATGTTTCAGGCGCGCGATATGGAAGAGCTTGTGGGCTTGCAGCAAGAGTACTTGCACAAGCAGATGGAGCAAAGTGGAGCACAAATGCGAGAGATGGGTGAGAAAGCCTCCCGCGCTGTAAAGGATGCAGCAAAAAAAGCAGGAGACTTCTGAGGAGCCTTGGTTTTAAGGGGGGCTGATTCCTGCCCAAACAACGGCGGAATGAGGCGTATCAACGCCTCGTTCGAGGTATGCCATTAAAACCCACCGCTGCAAACTCGCGATTTGCACCACCAGAATAAAAAAGTTTTCTTCTTCGTTTCAGCAGCTTAAGCGCAATCGATATTGTTGCGCTGCAAAATAATGTTGCAATGCACAAAATAGCTCCTATATTAATCTCAAGTTGACCTAAGGGGAGACGGTTCTCTCCCCCTTGATCCTTTATGTTTCTCCCAAGACGATAAGGAGCAATCCAAATGACTACTGCGAAAATTGATACTGCTAAATCCGAGAAGAAAACTGAACAGGCTGCTCCAAAAGCTGCCAAATCTGTAGAGAATGAGGTGTTTGCGATGAACAAGATGGAAGTGCCTGCATTTATCCAGGAAATGACTGAAAAGAGCGTTGATCAGGCGCGTGAAGGTTATGCCAAAGTGAAGTCTGCTTCTGAAGAAGCATCTGCAATGCTTGAAGAGACCATGGAAGTGACACGTGACAGCTTCATGGAAATCAATCTGAAAGCTGTCGATGCAGCGAAAGACAATTCCGAAGCTGCGTTCTCTCACATTCGCGACATGTTCGGTGTGAAGAGCTTGTCTGAAGCAATCGAGCTTCAGTCTTCTTACAGCCGCAAACAGTATGATGCGATGAGCCAACAGGTGAGAGAGATGCAGGAAACTGCAACGAAACTTGCGACCACGATGTCTCAGCCTGCAAAAGAAGCTTTCGACAAATCTATGAAAGATATGAAGCTGGCATAATTCCGGCTAAATTTTTTCAAGAACGTACATATCCTCCCGATTGGATTGCATAGCAACTTGCAACTCATGCGGGAGGATTTTGCGTTTAAGCCTCTGAAAAACAGAGTGAAACCACCTAGTTGCAGTGTGTAACTGGCGATTTTTTATCAGTGTTGTGGACTTTTTTCATTTTGATGTTTCAAGGGACTTGCCAACCTTAAAAATTCTACCTATGTTCCGCGCCACTGGCAAGCAGACGTAGCTCAGTTGGTTAGAGCGTCGGATTGTGGCTCCGAAGGTCGGTGGTTCGAATCCACTCGTCTGTACCATCTCTTCTTAAGGCTCTTTAGTGAGATAGTTGAGATCATCTGCTTCGCCAGTTCTTTTCCTTATTTCCTTGAAAAGACTGGATTATTCCTCAGGTATCTGCTTGGGAATAAGAATGGCGTTTGCATTCCTTTCAATAACTTCCCCAAGCCAGAACGCGCAATCGGATTGCTCAAAGAGATCCTCATAAGTTGCCTCGATGTTCGCACCCTGCAGGACATTGAAGTTTGATGGGTTGCCGATTTTCGGCCAGTTCCACAATTTCCAGTCTTTGGATGGTCCCTCTGTGGGTGTCTTTGCAAATTGCGCCCAAAGCGCGTTCATCTTCACAGCAAGGTCTTTGTCTTCTTGTGTCGCATCCGGCGGCATAGTGTTGAATACGAATGGCAATTCCGAAGCGTGACAGGCGTTGTCCCACTGGTTGTGTGGGCCGCAAGCATTATTCACCTTCGGGTTTGTAGGTGGCTTTTCCATGTTCTCGACAGATGTCTGCGCGAAGAAATAAAGCCACGTGTTATCGCTCGGCTTTTCCCGCTCGATGTTGGCGGACATAGTAGGGCAGGTGAGCACTGAATTCCCAATCAGGTTGGAAAGAGCCGTGGCCGGTGTCTTCGGGCGCAAGCCATATGCAGCAGGAGTTTGCGCGCCATACCCAGCGCGGCCCACAATCAACATCGGGTTTTCGTAATCACGGCCCAAAATCCCATTGAAAGTTACAGCGTTTAGCTTCCCGGTCGCGTCAATAAAGTTCGCGAACAGAACGCCTTCGTTCTTGTTAAAGCCTAACATCAAGGGCTTTTCATTACCCTTTTCCATCTGCACATTGGGCTGCTCTTTAAGGAAACTGCCATCAATGATGGGGGAAAAGGCTATGCTGCCAGGCAGGGCACTCAGGAACACGCCTTTTTTGAAGAGCGTATCCTGAAGCAAAGCCTGAGCCAGAAGAATTTGTCGCGTATTCGCTTTTTCCAGATCATCAAGCTGTGCTGTTAACGCACATTCATCTGAGTCTGGATTGCGAATGACAGCTCTCAGGCATTTTAGATAGAAGTAGAAGAGGTCACGCCCTTCCTCTTTATTGCGATACTTATAGGCAGATGCGCTGCTTTGCATGATGCCAGCGCGGAACAGATCCTTAGAGCTATCAGCGCTGAACATATGTAGGCCAACAGCCATCGCGCCGGAACTCACACCAAAGATCGTGACCTGCTCAGGATCTCCGCCAAATGATGAAATATGCTTCTGCACCCACTTCAGTGCAGTCTGCTGATCCTGCAAGCCGTAATTGCCACCGTTGGAAGGCTCTTGTCCGGTGATCCCGTCAGTCGCCAGAGTGCCAAGAATGCCAAGGCGAAAGTTGACTGTCACGAGCACAATGTTCTGATCAGCAGCAAACGACTTGCCAGAATAAAGCTCGATGATCTCTTTATCGGCAGCGTGATAGGCCTTGTCTGCTCCTCCAGCCATAAAACCACCACCATGGAAAAACACCATGACAGGCAGTTTGCTGAGGTTCTTGATAGCATCAGCCGGTGCCCAGATATTCATATAAAGGCAGTCTTCTTCACCGCGCAGCTGATCTTTTGGATTCCAGATCGGCTGAGGGCAACGAGCTCCGTATTGCAAGGCCTCGTAGCCGTTGGGCTCATACTCATCAAACACACTGGAGGGTTGCCACCGCGTCGCTTGCCCATACTGCACGCCCTTGAACACGCTGAGAAGTTGGCTTCCAGCATCATCAGCCTTCCCGCAAAGGATTTTCTTGTTGCTGAGAGTGATGCAGGGCTGCTCAGGCGGTGCTGGCTGGTCAGGGGCAAAAAGCAGCTGGTCATCTGCGTTTGGGCTTTGCGCAAATGACCACGTCATGCTGAGAATGCTGAATGCAAGGACAAGCACCGTTTTCATGGAACCCCACCTTCTTGTTTGTTTTTGGGCTTCCCTTAGTCTTCATCTTTTAGGAAAAAACGGGGTTAAACAGCATGCTTTAAATTGCCTTGCGGAAATTGTGGCAAATTTTTGAGTGTCAAAAGGCTTTGTTTAATTCAGTGATGATTTGTGTGACTACCATCACAAACCAATAAAAATGGCTGTTTTCAGCGACAAATCCGGTGGAATTCAAGGACACTGTCTCATTGGGCACTTGTATTAGGCGCCCAGTGGCTTTTGATAGGGTTAATGTTCGATAGGGGGCAGATTCATTGTGATTCATCTGACCCTCAAAAATTACGATGTGAGAATTTTAAATGAAAAAACTGATGCACGCCGCGTTTGCTATTGTTCTCGGCCTTTCCGTTGCAGCATGTACAACAACCAATCCATACACGGGTGAGTCCCGCGTTTCCAAAACGGCAGGCGGTGCAGGCCTTGGTGCAGCCACTGGCGCACTCATCGGCGCAATCGCTGGCGGTAAAAGCGCTCGCGTTGAAGGCGCGCTCGTTGGTGCTGCTGCTGGTGGCCTGATCGGTGGTGGTATCGGTAACTACATGGACCGTCAGGAAGCACAGCTTCGTCAGCAGCTCCAGTCCTCTGGCGTTTCCGTAACTCGTAACGGCAACCAGATCGTACTGAACATGCCAAACGATGTGACCTTCGCTGTTGGTCAGGCAACTCTGTCCTCCCGCGCAATGCAGGTCCTCAACAGTGTTTCTCTTGTTGCGAAAGAATTCCCGCAGACACGTCTGAACGTTTACGGCCACACCGACAACACTGGGTCCGCTCAGTTCAACCTACAGCTTTCTCAGCGTCGCGCAGACTCCGTCAGCAACTACCTGTATAATCAGGGTGTAAACGGTGCACGCATCTCCGCAGCAGGTTACGGCCTGACCAGCCCGATCGCGTCCAACGCAACCGAAGCTGGCCGCGCGCAGAACCGCCGTGTAGAGATCATCCTGTCTCCACTGAACTAATCTTTCAGACAGGCAAAAGTTTTAGAACGCGGTCCCTTACTGGGGCCGCGTTTTTTGTTAGTCTCCCACCGTCAATAGGGGAGGCTTGCACATGACACAGGAAAATCTGGCTGCATCACATTTCCAGAATGCTGGAGAGAGCTACGCAAAGTACCGCCCAACCTATCCTGCAGAGCTTGTTGAGTTTTTGGCTTCACAATGCCAGCAGCACAATCTGGCTTTGGATGTTGGCTGCGGGAATGGTCAACTCAGTGGCATGATTGCCAAACATTTCAGGAAGGTGCTTGCCGCAGATATCAGCGCCTCACAAATTGAAAACGCAGCACCCGTTCCAAACATTTGCTTTGCAGTAGAACCGGCAGAGCACTGCTCAGCTGAAGATACGTCCCTTAATCTGATTGTCGCTGCACAGGCTGCGCATTGGTTTGATCTGGCAAGTTTTTATGAGGAAGTCAGGCGTGTTGGTGCGCCAGGGTGTGTGCTCGCACTCGTCAGCTATGGTGTTCTTTCCATCAATCATGCCGAATGCAATACCCGTTTTCGCCAGTTCTATTACGATGAAACCGGCCTTTATTGGCCACCAGAGCGCCAGCACGTCGACAGCGGATACGCCAGTTTTGAGTTCCCGTTTCAGGAGCTGGAGTATCCGGAGATGTCTATTGAACGGGATTGGGCGCTGGAGCAGTTCCTCGGCTACGTGCGCACGTGGTCCTCTGTCAAAGCAGCGGCAAAGGCTGGCAAGCAAAGCCTGATGGAAAGCTTTGCAAAAGAGTTGACCAGCCTTTGGGGAGATCCTCAGCAACTCCGCAAGATCAGTTGGCCCATCGCAATGCGGCTGGGCCGTCTCTGAGCAACAACTGCTTAATAGGCTGCTAGGCCATCGTGTGTGTAGGTCGTCAATCTTGAACTCATGCACGTGGCTCTTGCCTACCTTGTCGACGCCCTTTGACCAATGAGGATCATTGTCTGGCAGGTCCTCGTGGGAATGTCGCAACTTCTTTGCATCCTTGCTCGGCCACAGCAGCATTGCAGCGAAAACGCTGATCCACGCCAATACCGCCATGAAAAGAAAGCTGATCGGTATGCCCAGACGAGCACCAACCCAGCCAGCCATTGGATAGCCAATCAGCCAGCATACATGGCTGAGCGCAAACTGGCTTGCAAACACCGACGGAAGATCTCCACCTCTCGCAGAGCGTCGTAAAACCCGGCCTGATGGTGTTTGTGCCGCGGAATAGCCAAGGCCCATCAGGAACCAGAGCGGAAGCAACTGCGTAAAGCTGCTCAACATAAACCCGAAGCTGAGGCAAACGGCCATGATACTGGCGCCAAGGATCATGACGCTTCTGTCTTTAAAACGCTCCAGAACTTTAGGAAGGCTGAGCGCTGTAATCATGGAGCCTGCACCAAAACAAGCTAGAGCAATGGCAACATCATCAGCTTGCAGGCCAAACGTGCCTTGTACAATCACCACCGTATTCACAATCACCATGGACCCGCCAGCCGCGACAGCAAGATAAACAGCAAGCATTCCGCGCAGGCGAGGGGTACTGAGATAGATACGAGTGCCTTGCGTCATGCGCTTGACTGTACGCTGGTTCTCGACAGGTTTGAGCTTTGGCAAAGTCACGGAAACGACAAGTGCAGCAGAGGCGAGGAAACCGATCACCGTACCACCAAACAGACCATGAAAATTGATCACCAACAGCAAGCCAGCCGCAATCGTCGGGCTGAGCAGGTTCTCAAGATCATAAGCAAGACGGCTCAATGACAGAGCGTTGGTGTAGTCTTTCTCTTCTGGCAACACGTCAGGAATAACCGCTTGAAATGCGGGCGTGAAGGCTGCTGAAGCGGACTGCAGCACAAAGATAAGCAGATAGATTTGCCAGATCTCAGTCACAAACGGCAGCGCAAGAGCAACTGCCGCACGGATGAGATCCAGCCCCACCAGCACAGCACGTCTCGGCAACCGTTCAACAAACGCAGCTGCAATCGGGGCCAGCCCAACATAGGCAATCATCTTGATCGCAAAGGCAGTTCCAAGCACTGAACCAGCGTCTTCTCCGGCGATGTTAAACGCCAGAAGACTCAGGGCGACAGTGGCAAGACCAGTACCAAACAAGGCAATGACTTGAGCAAGAAACAGGTGGCGATAGGTTCGGTTCGCGAGTACGGACAGCACGCGGAAACTCCTTTGGCTTCTTGTTTTCTTGAGTTGACTATATCCCCCTAGAGGTAACGGGAGATTGCTTTGAACTCTTCAATCGTTTGCTCGGAATTTGCATCCGGATTGTTGACTGTGTCGTCGAGGCAATGGTCGAGATGATCGTAGATCAGGGTCTTCTTTGCCTGCATGACAGCTTTCTCAACCGCATGAAGTTGCTGAGCTATTTCCACACATGGACGACCATCCTCGATCATCCCGATAATGGATTTGAGGTGCCCGTCAGCGCGTTTTAGGCGATTAACAATTCCCGGATGGGACTGGTGTGTGCGCTTTTCAGTCATGTCTCACTATTATCCCCCCTAGGGGGATATTGCAAGTCGACTGAGTTTAACAAATGTGCAGTTAAATCATTTGAATAACCCTTCGTGGTATCGTCCGCGACAAACGGATGACAGCAGGGTGGCCTGAAGACCTGAGGAAACGAGGGCTTGCTCACCAACGCAGAATGCTGAAACTGAGTTTGATTGATGGATATGCACTGCCAACAAGGCGTGCCAGGAGAATGACGTGCCGGATAATTTTGTTTTTGCAGTGGACACGGATGGTGGTGTTGACGACGCCATCGCACTCATGATGCTCATCGGCTCAGGCAAGAAGATAGACTTCATCACGACTACATTCGGCAATGTCGATCTGGAGCAGGCAACAAAGAACATTCTGGACACGCTCGCCATCTGCAATGCAGACATCCCCGTCCATAAAGGCGCCTCTGATCCAATTTCCGGCGAGCGTATTGATGCTGTTTATGTTCATGGACCAGACGGGTTAGGCGGTGTGGAACGCCCCCAACATCTCCTGAGGCATTCAGGTGAGACAGCGCACAATGCTCTTCGGGATGTTCTGCGCAAAGCTGCGCTGGGTGGGCCAAAACTTCAGATCTTGACCATTGGACCACTCACAAATCTGGCAGAAGTTTTGCGCGAGGAGCCGGATCTGGTCGAAGGAGTTGATCGCATCTGGTCTATGGGTGGAACCTGCCACGGACGCGGCAACGTTACGCCTGCCGCTGAGTTCAACATCCTCTGCGACCCGGAAGCGGCAAAAGCAGTGTTTTCGCAGGCGATCAACACAACGCTCATTCCATGGGAACCAAGCCTCCATGATGCCCTCCCGGGGGATGTGGTCGATGGTATATTTGAGCGTTTGGGTGATACGGTACCAGCCAAGTTTGCAGAGCATATGTGTACGTTCATGCGAGAGCGTGGCAAGACGTGGTACCACGAAGACCTTCTGATCCTGCCTGATCCATTGGCTGCTGCTGCTCTGTTGGACTCTGAGGTTATAGCCCGAACCATTGTTTGCGGTGTACTCGTTGAAACAGGTGGTGAGTTTGCCCGCGGTGCGACCATTCTGGATCATGAGGGTAAAACGCAGGCACCTATTATCGGCATCATGGAGCGGGCAGACCGCCCTAAAGTGGAACGTATATTGGAAGGAACACTGGCAGCGCTTGCCTCGCGCCACCAGTGAAAACATTAGAGCAGCAAGGACCATGCAGTTGCTGCAAGCATCGCGATTGCCATAGCTATTGTGATGCCGCGCATCAAAGCGCCTTCGCCAATCACCTTAAGAATTGAAACCCCAACCATTGCCCACACACTGTGAGAGATCATGCCGCCGATCAAGAAACCAGCTGTCAGGATGGCAGCATTCTCATAAAGCCCCATACCATTGGCCGCGAAGAAGCTGCTAAACGCCACCAGGCTCATTGCCCAGGTCTTGGGGCTAAGTGGGTGAATGAGCAAACCTTCCCAAAATGTCGGCAAGCTAACTTCGCCCTTTGGCTTGATGTTCAACTGCACAATGCGCCAGGCCAGATAGGTCATGTAGGCCATGGAGGTAAACTTGAAGGCGTTGACCATCAGCCCCCCACGCGCCATCAACTGTCCCAGTCCGAAAGCCACACAGAGGTTGAGCAGAAGGCTGCCCAGCTCTGCTGCAATGATAACCGGAAAAGCAGTGCGATAACCCGCGCTGGCACCAATCGCCATGAAAGTGAGGTTTCCCGGCCCCGGAGTGCCGGTCATAATGGCTACAAAAATCGCGAATGCGCTGAGTGTTGCCCAATCCATATTGTTATTCCAGTCAATTGATACAATCTACACGATGTGCTAAATTATTGTATCGATCGTATCTATCAATCTCTTTATTGTTATGAATACAATGTGGAAGCCTGACCCAAACAAGCTCTCAAGCCCAAAATACCTAAGTATTGCAACGGCTTTGGAACAAGACATTCAAACTGGCCGCCTTGTGGAAGGTGACAAGCTTCCGCCTCAGCGCGAGCTTGCCTATCAGCTTGGAGTAACGCTTGGTACAATCACGCGGGCTTATGCCGAGGCTGAGCGCAGAAAGCTGGTGCGGGGAGAAACGGGCAGGGGCACATTCGTTGCCAAGACCGCCAATGTGCACTCACCGCTGATGCTGATGCCCAACACCGAAGGCATTCAGAGCTATGATTTAGCTCGCAATTTGGGCCTCGCTCACCTGAACCCGGATCTGGGCCAAATGCTCAGAGAATTGAGCGATGATCCTCTGGTCAACTCCCTGAACGAATATGGCCCGTCTGAGGGAACGTTCTATCATCGGGAGATAGGTGCTCAGTTTCTCTCAGAGTTTTATGGCGCACCGGCAAATGCCAGTCAGACACTGATTACATGCGGGGCGCAACACGGCATTCAGATCGCCATGTTGGCTATGTTCAACCGAGGCGATGCCATTGCAGTAGACGAGATGATCTATCCGCCCATTCTGTCTGTTCTACCGGCTCTGGGCCTGCAAATTGTACCTATCGAAGCTGAACGGGATGAGAACGGGCATATGGGGGCTATGTCTGCTGAGGCGCTGGAGGATGCTTGCACCAAACATGATATCCGCGGCGTCTTTCTGATACCGAACGCACAAAATCCGACAACTCATACATTGAGTAACGGCGAGCGCCAGCGACTGGCAACTGTGATTGAAAAGCACAACCTCACCGTTATTGAAGACGATCCCTATACGCCCTTCATTTCTCACAAGCAGAAGAGCTTTCTGGAGCTGGTGCCCGAGAACACTGTCCTGATCGGCTCCCCGTCCAAGGTCATGTCAGCCGGGTTGCGCACCGGCTACATCCATGTGCCGGGCAATGTCAAAACGGCTTTTGCCAATGCCATCGGCGAAAGCACATGGATGGCAGCACCGCTCAATGTAGAGATCGTGTCCAGATGGATTGCAGGTGGGGAACTGCAAGAAACTCTGTAAAGAAAACGAGAAGTTCTCAGACAGCGCTATCAGTACATAAAAGAGGTGTTTCCGGACAACACGCTGCAAGGGGGTGAGGAGAAACTCTTCACATGGCTGCAACTCCCCCAGCAGCAAAGTGCGGAGCTGGTGGCGCAAGCGGCTCTTTTGAGAGGCGTGGAAGTGCTGTCACATCGCAATTTTCAGGCTATGCCGCGCACAGACATCAACGCATTGCGGGTCAGCCTGTCAACGATCGCGCATCATAAGCACTTTGAAGAAGCGATATCTCTTCTGAAAGCATCAATCGAACATCTGGAAGATATACAAGCCCCAAGGCCAATGGTGGGGTAGAGCATAAAAAAGCCCCTGCCTGTGTTCAGGCAGAGGCTAATATCTGACCTAAGCCAGCATACTAAGCAAATCTTAGTATGGGCAAGCCATGTCGCTCATGTAGTCATGAACGGTGATTTTGCCGGAAATGATGTCTGCGCGAGCTGCTTCAACAGCTGCTTTCATTTCTTCGCTAACCAGTGGAGCGTTGTTTTCGTCCATTGCATAGCCAACACCGTCTTCAGCAAGGCCAAGAGACTGGATGCCAGTTGTGAAGTTGCCTTCTTTTGCATCCATGAATGCATTTGCAACAGCTACGTCAACGCGCTTAACCATGGAGGTCAGCACTTTGCCTGGAGCCAGGTGGTTCTGGTTGGAGTCAACGCCGATGAACTTCTTGTCTTCATCAACAGCTGCCTGAAGAACACCAAGGCCGGTACCGCCAGCAGCAGCAAAGATTACGTCTGCGCCACGTGCGAAGTGAGACTTAGCAAGCTCACCGCCTTTAACCGGATCGTTCCATGCAGCTGGAGTAGTACCAGTCATGTTTGCGAAGACTTCACCGTCTTTGTTGGTGGTCAGTGCACCCTGCTTGTAACCACAGGAGAACTTGGAGATCAGCGGAATGTCCATGCCGCCCACAAAGCCAACCTTGCCGGTCTCGGATGCGAGCATTGCCATCATACCAACAAGGTAAGAACCTTCCTGCTCTTTAAAGACAACAGAACGTACGTTTGGCAGATCTACAACAGAGTCGATGATAGCAAAGCTGACATCTGGGAATTCTTTAGCAACTTTTTCAACTGGAGCAGCCTGCGCAAAGCCCATCGCTACGATTGGGTTCATGCCACGGCGAGCGAAGTTGCGAAGAGCCTGCTCACGCTGGGAAGCGTTGGAGATCTCAAATTCGCGATATTCGATACCGGTCTCAGCCTTGAAAGCCTCAGCACCATTATAGGCAGCTTCGTTGAATGACTTGTCGAACTTGCCGCCCATGTCAAAGATAACTGCAGGCTTAAAGTCCGCTGCCATAGCAGTTGTGCTCATTGCTGCTGCCAATACTGCAGTTGCAGCGATGGTTTTGATGGATTTCATACCCATTCCTCCGTTATATCCCAATGGGAAACCTTTACGTTGCCCTGTCCCCAAGTCTGTCTTCACCACTAAATCCCAACCTGGAGACTCACCTCATTGAGGTGAACGTCTAAGTGCATAGCTTCCCCTGCGTAAGTCCAGCTAAGTGTTAGCTTGTCCTTAATTATGCGCCTATAGGTTGTCCAAAACGATCAGGCATGTTGAAAACAGTTATGTGTACGGCCTTTAGTTGGACACATGCCGGTGTTAGGATCAAGGTTAAAATGCGAATAAATATATTAGGACTGCAAAAATTTTCAGTTATCCGCCAATTTGGCTACTTTTATTCGTTAGAACGATCAAAATTGCTTAGTGAACATGCAGGAGTTTGGGGTGTTCGAATCATTTATTGACAAGGTTAAGTTCAAAACCAGAAAAGCCGGGCTATTACTTGGCGCTGGTCTGGTGTTGCTAGGCGTGTCTTCTGCTCAAGCTGCAACCTGTGGCGATACAGGGGCAGGCTTTGACCGCTGGTTGGCGTCCTATAAAAAGACACTTCAGTCTCAGGGCATTTCAAAGGCAACTTTGAACAGATCCTTGAATGGCATAACCTATAACCGCAAGGTGATTGGGTATGACCGGAACCAGAAATCTTTCAAACTCAGCTTCGACGAGTTTTACAAGCTCCGCGTCAACAATGCGCTCATTAATAAGGGCCGCAAGTTGATGAAAAAGCACGATCGGCTTTTCAATCGCATCGAGAACGAATTTGGCGTTCCGCGTGAGATCATCACCGCCATCTGGGGGCTTGAGACTGGTTATGGTCGTGGCATAGGCAATATGAGCACCATACGCTCTCTGGCAACGTTGGCTTATGATTGCCGCCGTGCTGATTTCTTCCGCAACGAGCTCTATCATGCGCTGCTCATCGTCCAGAAGGGCGACTTGAAGCCGAGCGAAATGAAGGGAGCCTGGGCAGGTGAGTTGGGTCAGACCCAGTTCCTCGCATCCTCCTACATCAAGTTCGCGATTGACTACAGCGGCGATGGCAAACGGGATCTGCTGTACAACACCTCAGATACTTTGGCTTCCACCGCGCATTTCCTCATGTCTTACGGTTGGCGGCCGGGTCAACCTTGGGGACCGGGCACACCTAACTATGAGGTGATCCGCTCTTGGAACCGCGCTGGCGTATATGTCAAAACAATCCAGATCATGGCTGAAAAACTAAGTAAGTAATCCAGCCAGAGAGATAGAAAAAAGGCCGCTGAGTTTTGTCTCAGCGGCCTTTTTTGTTTGAGTGATGACTACTAGTCAGCCTGCGTTATCAATGTAGTGAAGAACTGATTCAAAGGCCCTGCAAGCTGCATATCGCCATTTTTTGATATGCTCGGGCCGAAGCAAATACCAAGATTACTTGCTGACATGCTATTAGCGCCTTTATGTTCTTCGACCATTTTTGCGAAGTGAACGGCATCCTGAACAAGCTCAGGCAGCTCTCCGAGTTGGGGTAACTTGCTGTTGTCTTGCTTGAACTGTTCTACGAACCCGAGAACAATCTGCGAGTCTGCTTCCGTCAAATTATCGCGAAGGTTCTGTCTGAACGTAGATGCAAGTGTGTGAGCTGATGTGCCTTCCAAGGCTTCTGCGTCTCTGGACTTGATCAAACTGTTGATTGCAGACTTAGCCCCTGGAACACGAACAATGCCCGGAGTTTTAAGTTCTTCTGGGTTATTAGCAAAATGCTGAATGATGTCTTTGTTCTGCGCTACAGCTTCATGCTTGTGCAGTTCTTGTCTTGCTGCAAAGTCAATACCGAAAGAAATCTGCTCGGCCGTTAAGCTGTGGGCTTTGCCATCGGTGTAACCGCAAGCTGTGCAGGCGTGTTTGTAAGCCTGCTCACCAAGCTCCTTGCCAAACTTATCTTGCAAAGCAGTGCGGAATGCGCCCTGATCCTGAGCTTTGGCAGTGCCTTCAGAAGAGCTCAGCTTGTGCCAGGAAACCAGCTTCCCAGCAAGTGTGGAGCTGGCCTCACGGGTTTGCAGATCGCCGCCGTCTGTAACAGTCAGCTTCTGGTTCAGGTTACCGCTAATAGCAACGCTTTCGGCTGCGCTTTGAAAATGTGAAAGGCTAATATTGGTCATACTCTCATACCCAAAGTTTCAAAAGAAGACTCGTCTGCAACACTGGCAGAATGTTGCCAGTCCATTTGAAGAGGGACAGTGCTGCTCAATCGCTCATGCCAGGCAGCAGAGGTGCTAATGAACAGATCCAGCTTTTCTTGCAGCGTGAAGGAAGATTTGTCGGTAATGCTAACCACTTGAGACAGGTTGATATGGTCTGTCGCCGGATCAAGGTTGAAGCTCATGCCGTGTCCGTGTGTGAGAACACAGTTCGTCTGCATAAGAGCCTTCATCTTCTCCTGATCATCGCAAGGCTGCGTACACAACACTGCATTAAACAAGAGTGTCTGCGTCTCATCGCGCCACTGCACAGTCATGAAGAGTTCTTGCTCCAGTCCAAGCAAGAGCGTGTTGTCTTCATCCAAACACAGTCCATCAAGGCCAATCCTTCGCCC
>NZ_LCWX01000216.1:70750-92468 GCF_001431305.1 Pseudovibrio sp. POLY-S9 | reverse complement strand
GATCTCGTTGAAGAGTTCATCCAGTAGTTGACGCATTGCTATCTCGACTTTTCTGAAGCAGACGAATCTTTCTGCTTAAATATTTCCTGCTGTTAAGATCAGACTAGTATTCCTCTTGCAGCTACTCTGTTCTTTTCAGCACTCAAATGTGTTGCTACGCGTTTATACGAAGTCATTCTGAAGTAAGGTGTTTGTGCCCTCAGCAAGCCAGAAGGCTGCCGTTGAAACGGCATCGATCAGACGCTCAGGAACTGTGTCCTCCTGCACGTCAGAGAGGCACCAGCGCTCGCAGTAAAGTGCCTGCATCTTGTCTTCATCAATGGCCAGACGTCCGGCTGCGGTCGATGTGCCAAGACAGTTGGCAGCAAGCATTGCTTTCAGGATGTGGGGCTGGTTGATGTCGAGATCCGGCAAGTAGAAACTGAATTCCAGATTGTTGCCGTCTATGCGGCTCAAAACACCAGAAAAGCTGTCCTCAAAAAGCAGGGCCACATGCCCGGCTTCGTCAAACTTCAACTCCGGCAGACCAAGCGTCTCGCGAATAACCGGGACGATACGGTCCACATGATGCATCGTGCATCCCCTCAATTACGTTGCTTGAGAGGAAGCTAGCGAGTCGTCAACATCTGAGATGTGCTGAAAGGAACATTAGGGTGGGGGAATGCAAATAAAACAAACTGCAGGCGTGATCTGAATTGGATCGCTACTACAAATAGCAAAGGCCCCGAAGGTGCTTCGGAGCCTTATCTATGGATCTATTTCAACTGAACGGCAAACCGGAAAACAAAGAATGTTTGCCTGTCTGGTGGAATGGCTTAGTTGTTCAGCGCTTCAAAGAGCGGCGGCTCTTCGTCCAATCCCATCAGACGGCGTGCAGCAGTCAGGGTATTGCTCATCAACATCGCGATGGTCATAGGCCCTACACCACGTGGAACCGGGGTGATAGCAGCTGTGTGACCGAGTGCTTCATCAAACGCCACATCGCCCACTAAACGGGTTTTGCCTTCGCCCTTTTCAGGTGCTGGAATGCGGTTGATGCCCACGTCAATGACAGTCGCGCCCGGCTTCAACCAGTCGCCCTTGATCATCTGCGGGCGACCCACGGCAGCAATAACAATATCTGCAGAACGAACCACATCAGGAAGATCTTTGGTGCGGGAGTGAGCAATCGTCACCGTGCAGTGCTCTTGCAACAACAACTGAGCGATCGGCTTACCAACAATGTTGGAACGCCCGACGATCACAGCGGTTTTGCCGGAAAGATTATCGCCAAGTGCTTTCTTTGCCAGCAACACGCTGCCAGCGGGGGTGCATGGCACAAGCGCACGGTCTGTATTGCCGCTGCCCAGCAGGCCAACATTGATCGGGTGGAAACCGTCGACGTCTTTCTCAGGCTTAATGAGATCGAGGACCTTATTTTCACTGATGTGCTTTGGCAAAGGCAACTGAACCAGAATACCATGAATGGTGTCATCTTCGTTCAGTGATGTCACAAGAGTCAGAAGCTCTTCCTCATTCACATCAGCTGATAGCGTGTGTGTGACGGAGTTGAAACCACATGCTTTTGCGGTTCGGCCCTTGTTGCGTACATAAACCTGACTGGCAGGGTCTTCACCCACAATCACAACAGCCAAACCCGGCTTAATACCTGTCTCAGATTCAAGGCGTGCAGCACGTGCAGCAATCTCGTCGGTGACAGATGCAGCAATAGCTTTGCCGTCGATAATAAGAGCCTCACTCATGGCAAGTCCTATTTAAAGATCACGGTACGGTCACCGTTAAGGAGAATTCGGTGCTCCAGATGATAGCGGACAGCGCGAGCAAGAACCTGACTTTCCGTATCACGCCCCTGGGCGATGAGTTCGTTCACCGAATGGAAGTGTTCAACCCGGCTCACGTCTTGCTCGATGATTGGTCCTTCGTCAAGGTCTGCGGTTACATAGTGCGCGGTGGCTCCAACCATCTTGACGCCGCGTGCATGGGCCCGGTGATACGGTTTTGCACCTATAAAGCTTGGCAGGAAAGAATGGTGGATATTGATCACCTTGCCTGCAAGTTTCTCACAGAGCTCATTGGAGAGAATCTGCATGTAACGAGCAAGCACCACCAGATCGATGTTTTCGCGCTCTACCAGATCAACAATCTGGGCTTCCTGTTCCGCTTTGGTCTCTTTGGTCACTGGCAGATAGTGAAAGGCAATCTGCTCATGCTCAACGCGGGACTGGTACTTGGTGTGGTTGGATGCAACCGCCACAAGATCCATCGGCAGCTGGCCAGTGGAATTGCGGTAGAGCAGGTCGTTCAGACAGTGCCCCATCTGAGAGACCAGGACCAGAACACGAGGCTTCTTGGAAAGGTCATGGACCTTCCAGTCAAAACCATAGCCCGTTGCAACAGGGCCAAAGCCCTCTTCAAACTGTTCTTTAGTCATCCCGTCCGGAGCATTGAAAGAGATGCGCATAAAGAAGCGATCGGTCTCTGCATCGCCGTACTGAGCGCTTTCACAGATGTTGCAGTTTTGAGAAGCGATTGAGTTTGCAACCGCTGCTACGATCCCTTTTCTGTCTCCGCAGGAAAGGGTGAGCACATAGTTGGCCTTGGTGTTCATAGGAGGCTTAATCTACACGTTTGAACTGAATTTGCTGCCGCGCACAATAGGCGGGAGCACCTAATTTTTAAAGGGTAAATCAACACTGGGATGCAGAAAAAAGCATTGTGCTGCAGCAATGTGATTCTTTTTCATACCCACGGCAGAAACCACTAAAACCACTAAGCTTGCGCAGACAGATCCAGATAGGTAGGAGATAGGGTGCCAAGTAAGGAATTACCCTGATAAATGCATTGGGAGATAATCGGGTATCAAATCAACCAGATTGAGAACAACACCGTAGATTTCTAGATTGAGCTTCGGTGCGTGCTCTTAAAACCAGATTTTCGAGTGTCTGGAGGCGCATCTGTTCGACCGGTGGGCCGGGGGCGCGTCATGAAGCTCTTTATAGTACAGGAAAGCTTCCTTGATGAAGACATTACTGAGATCACCGAGGTGGTCTCCAACGGCCTTGCTGCGCGTCAACACAACATCACTCTGATCACCCTGACGGGCAAACCAAGAGACCTTTCCCACTACTCACCACGAATTACGCCGGTCTTTCTGGAAAAGGCCAGAGCCGCCGCAGCTGCAGCTGGCGTTGCCAGACTGGTCGAAAAAGAAAAGCCGGATATCATTCTCTCTCACGGCACAGGCAGCAACATAGCCTGCTTGTCCGCCGTCAAAACACGCTCGCGTTTGAAGGTGCCTGTGGCGATCACGCTCCATTCATCGGTTACCATTTCAGATCGTCTTGCACTGAAAACCCAAAAGAGCGCAGCCACCATAGCAGTCCCGTTGATTTATCGCGAAGCAGAGCGGGTGATTTGTACGCTCAAGTCTATCGAACATGTCGTTGATCTTTGCGAGCAGGTGCCCAAAGAAAAGATCAGTGTCATCTACAATCCTCTTGTCGAAATGAATGTGTTTGAAACGGCAGCAGAGCCGATTGAAGAGGAGTGGTTCGAAACCCACGGCACCAGCAAGGTGATAAGTGTCGGGGCCCCGTCCAGTCGCCATGCCCATCACCAACTCCTCCGCGCCATGGCGCTCAGCCGTTACAAGGATAATCTGCGGGCGTATCTGTTGGGCAAGGGAGAGGAGCAGGAAGAACTCCAGCTGCTGGCTTCCAATTTGGCGCTCGATGATATCGTCACCATGCCGGGTGAAGTCACCAAGCCGGAGAGGTTCCTGAGAGCGGCCAACGTGTACGTCTCAACATCTCAGCAAGACAGCGTGTCCGGAGAACTGGTGCGGGCAATGGCCTTGGGAACACCCATCATTGCGCTCGACAGCGGCGCAGGTGCCCGTGAAGTGTTGAGCGATGTCCGCAATGGCTGGCTCGTTCCGTCAGGTGACGCAGACAAACTATCAGAAGCGATCCTCGCAGCAGTGAAGTGCGATAGATCCGACGACACTTTGGCGACCAGAGCACGTGATTTCTCTCAGGAACGTGCAATTGATGCCTATGAGAAACTGCTCCTCTCCATGATTTCTGAGCGTGTCACAGACCTGCACTAAGAGTGGCCTTCATGGAATATGCAGTCTAACTAGTTAATATAACTAGGTAAAATAGGATGCCTCACGCCATTAGCGTGGGATAACCCGGCACACACCACAAGCGTGTTTGACCTGCAAAATCAGCATCAAGTACCCTTAGGTCAGCCGTGTTCTTGGCCAGTGTTTGAGTGTGCGTACAGCTTCGTTCTCCGCCAATAAAAGATACAGGTCATTGGAGCACCACTGTTGAGTGTCTGGTTCGGGTTTTGCAGCAAGACGAGGAGTTCTCCTGCGCCTACGGTGTGTCGGCGTTCCTCTCTTATGCTGTTCTTCCTGCTGTCAGCCTGCATGGTAGGCCCGGATTTCAAAAGGCCAGAGCTCTCACCAGAAGCCAAGTTTACCCGCAATGATCCCGGTGCGACTGTGTCCGCTGACATTCAGGGTGGAGCCTCGCA
This sequence comes from Pseudovibrio sp. POLY-S9, assembly GCF_001431305.1. Classification (NCBI taxonomy): domain Bacteria; kingdom Pseudomonadati; phylum Pseudomonadota; class Alphaproteobacteria; order Hyphomicrobiales; family Stappiaceae; genus Pseudovibrio; species Pseudovibrio sp. POLY-S9. The sequence continues at coordinate 87,926 of NZ_LCWX01000216.1, read as the reverse complement.
GAACTTCTCTACTCAAAGAGACCTGCCGGGAGAGTGGTGGGAGCTGTTCGAGTCGAATGCTCTTAACACGTATGTCAGCCTTGCAGTCGCCAACAGTCCCACAATTGCTCAAGCTGAAGCCAATCTCAGACAGGCACAGGAAAATGCCTACGTGGCTGGCGCTGGGCTCTACCCAACCGTCACCGGCAATGCAAGCCGTAACAGGCAGAAGTTCCCTATTGGTGGCGGCGGGGCGAGTGAAATTGTTGCGAACCTGAACCCCTTCTTCACGACCTACAGCTTGTCATTGGCCATCTCCTATACGCTTGATGTCTGGGGCGGTACACGCCGGAACATCGAGTCACAAGTCGCCAACATTCAGTACTCGCAGTTTCAGGTTGAGGCAGCGCATCTGACGCTCACATCCAATCTGTTGAATGCAGTAATTCTGGAAGCCTCCCTCAGAGGGCAGATTCGTGCGACTGAAGAAATCATCAAGGTACAACAGCGGCAACTCTCCATCCTGCAAGCGCAGTTCAGGTTAGGTGGTGTGGATGAAAGTCAGGTCCTGCAACAGCTGGCAACGCTGGAGCAAACCAAAGCAACTTTGCCACCACTCCAACAACAATTGGTGGTGCAGAAAAATCAGATCAAAACGCTGGGTGGCTTCTACCCCACTCAGGATATCGTAAAGGAGTTTGATCTTTCTGATCTGAAATTGCCAAGAAAACTACCGTTAAGCCTGCCTTCAGAGCTGGTCGCACGAAGGCCAGATATCCGCTCTGCCGAGGCGCAACTCTGGCAAGCCAGCGCCAACATCGGTGTTGCACTAGCCAACCAGCTCCCGAGTTTCAAGATTACCGGGAATGCGGGCAACGACTCCGAAGTATTCAACCGCTTGTTCTTTTCTGGAACGGGTGCATGGCAAATCACAACCTCGGCAGCCCAAACCGTGTTTGATGCCGGAGCGCTCAACAGTCAGCGCAAAGCCGCCGTTGCAGCTTTTGAGGCTTCCGCCGCAAGCTATCGCAATGTTGTGCTGACTGCATTTGGCGACACCTCCAACGCGATCAGCGCTTTGAAGAATGATGCCCGTGCCCTGAAAGCCAGTCTGGCTGCCGAACGCTCTGCCAGAAAGAGCCTGCGCCTGACACAGCAACAATACAATCTGGGCGCAATCGACCTCACAACACTGCTGCTTGCAGTCCAAACCTACCAACAAGCGAAGATGAATCTGGTGCAGGCACAAGCCGCACGCTTCACAGACACTGTCGCCCTGTTCTTTGCGCTCGGTGGAGGGTGGTGGAACCGCCCCAATGCGGCACCAATAAGGGATGGAAGACCTCTGACCATCATCTCGGCTGTCCCGCCGTTCAATCGCAAACAGATCCAGCCGGTGAACCAGCCATGAGTGAACGCAAAAAAACCAACACCAAAAAACACATGATCATTATGTTGATTTGCGTCGGCATAGCGTTTGGTGGGCTCTATGGGTTCCAGCTTTATAAATCCAGAGTACTCGGGAAAATCGTATCCGGTCTGCAAAATAAGATCGAGACCGTCTCCTCCTACAAGTCCACCAAACAACTCTGGACCGAAAAAGTCTCGGCAGTTGGCACGCTTGTGGCAATCATGGGAACAGATTTATCGCCTGAGCTTCCTGGCACGGTAACCCATATCAACTTCGCATCCGGTGAGGATGTCAAGAAAGGCGCGCTGCTGATTGAGTTGGATACCACACAGGAGATTGCACAATTAAAGTCCTTACAGGCTCAGGAAACTCTGGCGCGTCAAACGCTGGACAGAGACCTGAAGCAGTACAAAGTCAACGCCGTCAGCAAACAGCAGATCGATTCCGACTGGTCGAGCCTGAAAGACTTTCAGGGACAAGTGCAAAACCAGCTTGCGATCATTGCCAAGAAAAACATCCGTGCTCCATTCTCAGGCCGTTTGGGCATCCGGCAGGTTAGCGTTGGCCAGTATCTCAACGTGGCCCAGCCCTACGTCAACCTTCAGCAACTTGATGATCTCTTCGTTGATTTTTACATACCCCAGCGTTTTCTGGGCACCATCAAACGCGATCAGGAAATTGAGGTCTCGGCTGATACCTATCCGGACCAGTCCATCAAAGGCAAAGTGGTTGCCATAGATGCGCAGGTCGACATCAACAACGGCAACGCCAGAGTGCGTGGCCGCTTTGCAAATCCAAACAAAGAGCTGATCCCAGGCATGTTCGTCGATGTGCAAACGGTGATATCAGCGCCAAAAGAGCAGGTCACAGTCCCGCAAACGGCCATCACCTACAACTCTTACGGCATCACCGTTTATGTGCTGACCAAGACCGACGAAAAGCACATGGACAAACCTGTCTACACCGCCAAGCAGCGCTTTATCGAGACCGGTGCAAAACGAGGCGACCAAATCGTGATTTCAAAAGGCCTTAAGGTGGATGAGCTAGTGGTGAGTGCAGGGCAGCTCAAACTGCGTAATGGATCCAAGGTCGTCATCGACAACTCCGTGCTGCCACTCAATGACCCTGACCCGAAACCCGTAGAGCAATAGGTGGGCCATGAACAGTTTCACAGAAATCTATGTTCGTCGCCCCGTTCTGGCTTCCACCATCAGCCTGATGATTTTGGCGCTGGGCTTGCGCGCAATCTTCTTGCTGCCCGTGTTGGAGTACCCAAAGACGGAAAACGCCGTCATCACCATCTCAACCACCTTGTTCGGTGCCAGTGCTGAGACTGTCGCGGGCTTCATCACCACCCCGCTGGAAGAAGCCATCGCGCAGGCCAACGGCATCGACTACATGACCTCGACCAGTGCCAGCACAGTCAGCACCATCACGGTCAATCTGGTGCTCAACTACGATGCCGACAAAGCCCTTACGGAGATCAACACCCAGATCAGCTCAGTACTGGACCAACTCCCCCAGGAAACGCAAAACCCGGTGCTCACCATTCAAATCGGTGAGACCATCGACGCCATGTACATCGGCTTCACCTCTGATGTGATCGACCGCAATCAGCTAACGGATTACATCGTCCGTGTTGTCCAGCCACAAATTCAGGCAATCGATGGTGTGCAAACGGCTGAGCTTTACGGCGAAAAACGCTTCGCAATCCGTGCATGGCTGTACCCGGATAAACTGGCCGCCTATGGCCTCACCGGCACGGATATCGCAAATGCTCTGGCCCGCAATGACTTTATCTCCGGTGTGGGCAACACCAAAGGCCAGATGGTGCAGGTGGAACTCACGGCCAATACCAACCTGACAGATGTCGAGGATTTCCGTCAGCTTGTTGTCACAGAAAGCGATGGCGCAATCATTCGCCTGCGTGATGTGGGCAGGGTGGAGCTGGGATCTGAAGATTATGATCTGGCCGTGCTCTATTCCGGTAAGGCAGCAGTGTACATTGGGGTACAGGCCGCGCCTGCTGCAAACGTACTCGCCATGCTGGATCAGGTGCGCGAGGTCGTGCCCAAAGTCCAAAATGCCATGCCTCCGGGGCTGGAAGCACGGATCGTCTACGACTCCGGTCTCTTCATCAACGCAGCAATTGATGAGGTGATCAGCGCCCTTCTCGAAGCATTGGTGATTGTGACGTTTGTGGTCTTCCTCTTCATTGGCTCCCCGCGCACAGTTGCCATCCCCATCATCGCGATCCCGCTATCGCTCATCGGCACCTTTTTCATCATGTTGGTTTTGGGATACTCCATCAACCTGCTCACGCTCCTTGCCTTGGTGCTTGCCATTGGCCTTGTGGTGGATGATGCGATTATCGTGGTGGAGGATGTGGAACGACATATCTCGGAAGGCAGCACGCCGTTTCAGGCTGCTGTTCAAGCCGGGCAAGATCTCGGCAGACCCATTCTGGCGATGACGGTCGTTCTTGTCGCGGTGTATGCCCCCATCGGCTTTCAGGGCGGTTTAACGGGCGCCCTGTTTACAGAATTCGCCTTCACAGTGGTTGGCTCGGTGACCATCTCAGCCATTGTCGCGCTCACCCTGACACCCATGATGAGCTCCAAGATCCTCAAAGCAAGATCAGAGAAGACCTCTGGGTGGGATGATGCACTGACCCGTACGGTGGATGACATCTACGACCGGTTCCGCAAACGCTACTTGCGTGCTCTGGAAGCATCGCTGGACAACAGACCTGTCGTTCTCACCTTTGCCTTTTTGATCCTCTCCAGTATTCCAGTGCTTTATTCCACCTCACAGCAAGAGCTGGCACCGCAGGAAGATCAGGGCCTAGTTCTGGCCCAGTCAACGCCAGCACCTTCGGCCACCCTGCAACAAAAAATGCTCTACACAGAAGAGATCTATCGCATCGCCCGGAAGTATTCTGAGGTTGAAGGCGTGTTTCAACTGGTGCTGTCTTCCAGTGTACTCTCAGGCGTGTTGCTCACTCCATGGGATGAACGCTCCAAGACCGCCACTGAGCTGCAATACGCCATGCAGCCTCCAATGGAAGGTGTGGCAGGCTTCAAAACCGTGATGTTCCAAAACCCACCCTTACCGGGCAGCAGCGGCTTGCCTGTGCAGTTTGTCATCAAAACCACTCAACCCGTCGACAAACTCAATGTCGTTGGCTCTCAAATACTGGAAAAGGCACAGGCCACCGGCAAGTTCATCTTCATTGATAAGGACCTGAAGATCGATAAACCGCAGGGCAAAATCAACATCGACCGCGACCGCGTTGCTGAGCTAGGTCTCACCTTGCAGGATGTGGGACAATCCCTCACAGCGCTCATGAGTGGCGGTTACATCAACTACTTCGATTTTGATGGCCGCTCTTACAGGGTCATCCCGCAAATCATTCAGTATGACCGCCTCAATCCGGAACAACTGTTGGACACTTATATCCGTGTTTCGAGCAGCCCTACGACAACTGGAGGAGCGTCAGGTGGTGCAGCGCAGGGGGGAGCACCAGGCAGCGCGGGATCCAGTAGTTCAGCACAAAGCGGAACGTCTTCATCAAGCTCTTTTGCCTCCGCATTTTCATCAGGCGGATCAGGAACGAACACAAGCAGCAATGCCCCGCGCAGTACAATTGTGCCGCTCTCCAGCGTTGCGACACTGGATATGCAGGTCACACCAGAGTTTATCCCGCACTTCCAGCAGCTAAACTCCATGACGCTTTCCGGCGTGCCCAGCTTTGGCGTGCCTTTGGCGGAGGCCTTGCAAGTCCTGCAACAAATTGCAGCGGAAGAACTGCCAGAAAGCTATGATGTCGACTACGCCCAACAGTCGCGCCAGTTTGAGCAGGAAAGCAGCGGCTTTGTCGTAACCTTTGCCTTTGCCTTGCTCATCATCTTCCTAACGCTTGCAGCTCAGTTCGAAAGCTTCCGCGACCCGATCATCATTCTCATCTCGGTTCCCATGTCCATCGCAGGGGCTCTGTTCTTCATCAACATCGGGATAGGTGGCGCCAGCATTAACATTTACACGCAGGTTGGCATCATCACGCTCATGGGCCTGATCTCCAAACACGGTATCCTGATTGTAGAGGTAGCCCGCGAACTTCAGGAAAATCAGGGCGCAACCAAACGTGAGGCCGTGATTGGCGCCTTGCAAATTCGCCTGCGCGCCATCCTGATGACAACCGCCGCCATGGTGCTTGGCGTGATCCCGCTGGTGCTGGCAAGCGGAGCAGGCGCAGCCTCTCGATTCAACATGGGGCTGGTGATTGCGACTGGCTTGTCCATCGGAACACTCTTCACTTTGTTCGTCGTCCCAAATGTCTACATGCTCATTGCACAAGATCGATCCAAACTGGCACAACCCGATGATAAAGCGGAGGAATTGCCAAAGGGAAACGGTGAGCCAGACCCAACCTCATAGAGCAGTGGAACAGGACGAACTCTCAAAACGGCAGAATTCCTTGAGGTTTCAAACCTTCTGGGAAATGAGAGATGCGGTTTTGAGATAAGAAATTACAAAGGCAAAAGCCCAGAGCAACAAGCCTGTTCCAGCACTCCCGCAATCCGCTTTTATGCTCACCTGTGGAACACTTGTAAGTTTCTCACAGCAAAAAGAAATTGAGTGGTTGCCTATTCCAAATCATAAAGCTATAACCCGCCCCACACACAGCGATGGGGTGTAGCCAAGTGGTAAGGCAACGGTTTTTGGTATCGTGTACCGTAGGTTCGAATCCTACCACCCCAGCCATTTTCTCCTAAAAATTTATTCGACTAGCCTAGAGTTAAGCATCGCTTTTATGCGTTCTCTAAAGCCTGTAATGAGCAGTCAGTAACACTGGCTTAAATGCTGTTCTCTGTGCATGCACATTCCGGTTTCCAGCCACGCTCCTTCCCAAAATATAACTGTGTCGATTCTCAAGAAGATTTCGCATCATGTAACATGCTGTTTTAATTGAGATAATGCCTCCTCATTGCCTGACGACCTTAGCTTACCCAAATTCCTTGAGGGTGCTTTGATCGCTGAGACCATTCTGCAACCGGCTTAACCAGAGGCTTCACCATGTCTGAGCAGATAGATACCTGCCCAGATGAACCAGAGAATGAAGCCAAGGCCGAAGATGATACCGCCCAGATCGCTCATGCCTGGAATGACTGTGGCAATCCCTGCCAGACCGATGACAATGCCAAGCAGGCTCAGGCCCTTGGAAAGACTGGAGCCGCGCAGGCCAGCCCAGCACAGCAGCAGCACCCACAGGCCACCGGTGATCTCGTTGCCGCCGCCAATACCTTCCTGCACGTTGCCCACATCACCAGTGCTTCGTCATGGTCAAGTGCGTAAAGGGCAGAAACTTCTGCCAGAGAAATGTTGGCCAGCATGCCACTGGCTAAAACCAGTCCGGCCCAGATCAACCCGAAAGCAGCGGCAACCTGAGAGAGCCCCGGTGTTGCAGCTTTCAACCGGTCATGAAGCGCAATCACCAGCACTACCAGAAACACTGCATTAACGATGTAGATGATGAAATTCCAGAGATACATAAGGCTCTGATTGGACGCGACGAATGCCAGCAGGTTCGCATCACTGCCGTCTTCGCCAAAGCCGGCATCCGCGAGCAAAGTGGTTAAAAGAGCAAAGCCAATAATGTATGTGGCCGCTTCAATAAGAGAGGCTATTCCTCCAGCTTTTTGAAGGTTCATGGCAGGATTTCCTCTTAATATTCATAATTGAACTCAGGCAGAACATGGGATGCTCTGAGCAACAAAGAAATGTAAAGTGCAGAAAGCCGCAGCGTAAACTTACAAATTGCGTTAAACAAGAGGCGTATACCCAGACTTGCAAAAAACTATAGTATTTGCAGCTTGAAAGTTTGTGTTGAAGCAGCCGACCATAATTCGTCACCACGACGCTCCCAGACCAATAATAAGAGACGAGTGAACAGTGCGTGATCGCCAGAAGAAAAACGGGCGATGAGACGGCAGTAACCAGATTGCTTTTGAGGGAAAGCACTCTGATTTGAGGGGGAGACCGAATGAACCTGGCAGAATGGCTGGCCCGTACAGCAAGAATAACACCCGACGCACCTGCGCTCTTTCACGGAACGCAGCTTGTGGCAACCTACGGTCAGTTTGGCGCGCGCTCCGCTGCCATCGCTGGTGCTCTGCAAAATGACTATGGTGTTTCCAAGGGCGACCGTGTTGCCATCTTCATGAAAAACCGCACAGAGTATCTGGAAGCCAGCTATGGCATCTGGTGGTCCGGCGCCGCTGCAATTCCGATCAATGCCAAGCTGCACCCGAAAGAAGCCGCATGGATTATTGAGAACGCTGAGGCCACCGCCGTCTTCATCTCTGATGATGTGGGTGAGGATCTGATCAGGGAGATTGACCAGTCCAAAACCAAGGTTATCTCGGTAGATCAGGACAGCTACAAACAGATGCTCACCGCAGAGCCTCTGGGGCAGCCTGTGCCCATTGACGCGCAGGACATGGTCTGGTTGTTTTACACCTCGGGCACCACAGGCCGCCCTAAAGGGGTGATGATGTCCTCGCAAAATATCCAGAGCATGATGCTCGGCTATTATGCAGGCATCGGCACACCAACGCACGAAGACGCCACGCTTTACGCCGCTCCCATGTCCCACGGTGCGGGAATCTACAGTTTCATGCACGTTGTGGCCGGTGGTCGCCACGTTTGTCCGGTCTCTGGCGGGTTTGACGCTGCAGAGATTCTGGAGATCGCCCCACAGATCGGCAGGATCGCCATGTTTGCGGCACCCACAATGGTGCACAGGTTGGTGGAAGTGGCCAAAGCCACAGGCGCAACGGGCGAGGGGCTGGACACCATCATCTACGCCGGTGGGCCTATGTATTTCGCTGATATCGTTGAGGCTGTTGATGTTCTCGGCCCACGCTTCGCGCAAATCTACGGACAGGGCGAATGCCCAATGGGCATCACGGTCCTCAGCCGGGAGCAGGTCTGCGACAGAAAACATCCCCGTTGGGAAGAAAGATTGAAATCAGTTGGGGTAGCTCAAGTCGTCTCGAATCTCCGTGTGGTAGGAGAAGACATGAAAGACCTGCCCGTTGGTGAGATTGGCGAGATTGTCGTGTCAGGTTCGGCGGTCATGCTGGGCTACTGGCACAATGAGGAAGCAACGGCTTCCACGATTAAAAACGGTTGGTTGAAAACAGGCGACATGGGTGCGCTGGATGAGGAGGGGTTCCTCACCTTGCACGACCGCTCGAAAGATATGATCATATCGGGCGGATCCAATATCTATCCTCGCGAAGTGGAAGAAATTCTGCTGATGCATCCGGATGTATCTGAAGTCGCAGTTGTCGGTCGGTTCCATGAAGAGTGGGGCGAAGAGGTGGTGGCAATCATCTCGCCAGAGAAGGGAAAGACCGTCGCTTTTGCAGAGCTGGATCAGCTGTGCATTGATAACATCGCGCGTTTCAAGCGTCCGAAGCAATACGTCGCCATGGATCAGTTGCCCAAGAACAATTACGGCAAGATCCTTAAGCGAGACTTGCGAGAGATGTTGAAAGGCCCGCAGAGAGGTGGATCAGTCTGATGAAGTCCTTTGAAATTCGTAGTGCTCGCTCAAAAGATATCCCGCAGATCGGAGAGGTCGGTCTCGCCTCATGGAAACGGGGCATCGGCCCCCACGTGCCACAGGTTGCTCACGATACCATGAGCAAGGCCTCCTTCACCGATTTTGCAAGCGCCTGTCTGGATCAGATCGTGGTGGCGGTCAAAGAAGATCGCGTGCTCGGCTTCGCTGCTACAGAGCATGCCGACAACTTCATCACCGACCTCTGGATTGACCCGGACTACGAGAGCAGCGGACTGGGCACCGCCCTGGCAGAAGAAGCCGAACGCCGCATCGCCGCCCGTGGCTACCACACCGCAGAAATCTCGGTCCTCATCCAGAACGAACGCGCTCTGGGCCTCTACCACCACATGAGATACGAGGACGTCCGCGAGGCCACCAAGTTCGACGAAGACCTCAAATGCGAAATCACCTACATCCGCCTCCGCAAACACCTCCCATTCTACGCAGAAGAAATCGCCTGAGGTCTTCCCTCAGGCATGCATCTATGGATATTGGGAAGCAATAAACTTTTATAGCGAAGAGCCCTTTCTGGAAGTCTAGCAGAGACAAATTCTTTGTGGTGTAGCTAAGCGTTGTGTGACCAAAGCTGACCTGCGAACTTACTTGGCAAGTTCCCTACCAGAGCGATGTGATAAGCTGGAGCATTGCTACGCTCACTAAACTTGCGTTCGAGCAAGGCGTTCACATTTGCTTTGGATAAAGGGAGGACAAAAAAGGCTGGTTTGCTGCTCCTAAGGCAAACTGCGATCCGGCTGAAAATATTTCATTTCAATCTGACCGTCAACGTGCCCAAATAAATGAGACTACCTCTATTTAACTCTTTTCCAACCTGTACAAAAACACTTTGGCGAGCAAACGGGTTTCAAATAACGATAGATACAGCTATGCACCCATTGGGCCAATTATGATTGCGGGAGCGAACATCGTCCGAGTTGCCATAGCTTTTTGGGATTACTCACGCAGACTTACGGCAGTTGGCGGAACCCCATATCCCATACGCAATGATAAGACTGCCTTACGAGCGCCAAGACCAACAGTTTCCACCCACTCTTCGTGCAAAGCTCTGGCTTCAACCTTTAACTCTTCAGGCATTAGTGATGCCGCCTCATCTCCTGTTTGCGCATAAAGGAAACAGGGCGACCATGGCTGTGCCCAGAGCCTCCGGCAGGTAGCCTCGAGCCAAACACGCTGCAGCGCGGCACCTCCGCGCATATAGGCCTCTTGCCCTTCACCCTCAATCGTAATCACAAACCCCAGTCCGGCAGCCGCAAAGGCATCTTTTACTGGATCACCGAGGGCGGCCCCAAGGTTCCGTTCCCGAAGCGCTGCCATAATATCTGGACGCATAGCAAGCTTCACCTTTTCAAGATCGGGTGGGCTCAGCTCAAGTGTTCGCACATCAAGTCCCCGACGGACCGGCTCTTCTCCAGGCCAGACCAGTTCGCGGGCCAGATCATCATGCAATTGCGGTGAAAGAAATCTCAGTCGCTCGACTCGTGCCAGAAAATTGGCATAGCTGTTACGTGCTTCCCCCTCAAACAGAACAAGCTCTCCGCCCTCAGCCCAGGCAGCGTTTTTGAGCGCGGCTATGTCTTCCACTGAAAGACCTCGGGCTTCCAGAGGCCGCCGATTTGTCATTCGCCTTGGTATAAACTCAGCCAGATAGCTGGGTAAACCACCATCGCCGTCACCCAGTTCTACCAGTGCACGATCATCTGAACTCAATCGGGCATCCCCAAGTGATCGCCGGGCGGCGGCCAGTGCACGGGCATTCATCCAGGCAGCCCCCACCGCAACCAGACTACCACGTTGGTCAATGTCCATGGCAACCTGCACCCCTTCGCTGACTGCAAGTTCAAGCTGGTTGTCCTTCCACTCGAAATGCCAGCGTTGAGCATTGCCCCCGGACGGGGCCAGTTTTGCTGCAGCAATCATATCCCGCTTTAAATCGCCGGTTGCACAATCGGTATCGCGCGGCGGCGCAGAAGGGAACGACGCGTAGTCTGGCTCAGGTTGAACAAGGTCGAGATAAGATTGGCCAAATGACCGCCCCGAGGCCACGTGTAGGCCGACCGCGATACGCCGGGCAATATCCGCCACCGCTCCCGCACCGGAGGTAACATCACTGGAGAGTTGCGGCCAGGTTTGCAGGGTCCGATCAATCTCGAACAACGAAGCGCCCAACCCGGTCGAAACATTGTCGGCAACGATGATCCGCAAAGCAAGCCCCACGCGCTCATCAGCTCCCATGTTTGAGAGGGTTGCAACATTCAAATCGCCAGCAAGCCCATGAAACAAGGCACGCTCGGGCTCTTGATCATAACGTTCCACATCTAACATGCAGCGATCAGAAGTATTCATGATGACGGGAACACGTGCTGCACGGCAGGTTTCGCGAAGAGCTACCTTAATGGAAAAGCTGTCACAAACTTCGATCAATTGATCGAGCCCAGCCACGAAATCAGTGCAATTGTCAGGGTTTACGCCGTCCTGATGGATCTCAATGTCACAATAGGGATTGATCTCAGCCATGCGCCGCGCTGCGGAAACGCATTTATTGAGACCAATATCCATGAGGGAGGCAGGAATGCGATTAAGATTAGTCAGCTCCAACGCATCGAAATCTGCAAGCCGAAAGCGCTGGAACCCAAGAGAAACCATCGCCATTGCAATCGCATAACCAGTTGAAAGCCCAACGATCCCCACGTGCGCTGCATGAATACGTTCCGCCGCCTGATCATCGATTTTCAATCTGTTCCGGTTTTCACGGATGCCATGAAATGCACCCGCTTCCGGTAGGCGCAGCGCAAGATTGCGCCACGGGTAGTAAACTATGCGGTATGAGACTTCTTTCACGCCCGGTAGGCACTTGCCAATTTCATCCTGCAAGGCTGGACCGTGATCAACAAGCTGAACAGAATCTGACATCAACTCTTTAATGCGTGCGGTATCGCTGACATTTGCCGGGTCAAGGATCTCTGGCTTCCATAGTGTTGTCATCGTCAAAAACACCCTGCATTCATGCTATGTGAAACTGGTAGGAACTTGGCGATCTGTGCTTCAAGACGGTTCCTGTCAAACCAAACCACACCTGTGAGAATATCAGGCTTGGGGAAGGGAACCGGCTTGATATCACTGTCCATTACCCCGCCATAGCGGGTGAAAACCGGAACTGAGAATGGTGAAAGGGCAGCAACGATCCAGCGGCATCCCGTTTGGGGCAACTGCAGATAAAGGCCCGCAACCAAAAGTGGGGCAATCAATGTGCTGTCACCACGAAACTCGTTATCCATCCATCCGGTCTTGCCTTCCAGAACACCTTCGCTCAGGCGCGACCGAACCTTGTCGTGGATCATTTCGAAAGCAGGGAAACCATCAAGCTCCTTACAAACCGGAAGGTCATTTTCGCTAAGAGCCCCCCGGGTCCTAGCCCCGGCAATTGGCCTGCCATCCAGCATCACAACGGAAAACCTCTCAATTCCCCTCAAAACCGCAGCTTGTGAAGCAAAAACCATCTCTTCTGCATCATAGAGCTTGTAGCGCCGACGCGCACCAGCCAGAAACGCCTGCCACAATTCCGGTGAAGTCTTTGCCTCTGCCAGAACCAAAGTTAATCCCGTTGTTTCATCGTGATAGTGGATTTGATCTGTCACCCCACCCCTGCCAGTCTTGGAGATGCATATGAACCGGCTTTTGGGATCAGCCCCTCAAGAGATTCGTTTGACAGATGTTATTTCTTAAAAGAATATGATGCTATGCATTCATACTAATGTTTATTGGGGTAAGGTTTTATACAAACTGCTTATAAATTCCGTCAGGAGACAGAAATTGCAAGAGGTCTTTACAGGGCTACGGAACGGCATCCGATTATGTGGTCATCTTGCAGGTTAAATAGAGAGCTGCGGCAAAAAAGTTAGGTCTAGCGGTAGGTAGGATATACTCCCCCAACTGGCAAAGAACTATCTTTGCTATTTTTTGTGGAGAGCACTATGGTACGGTTCATTAGCCTCATGTCCTGAAGTCCAGCTTAAATCCTACGACGACATGGCCTTGATCTTTTAGCTTTTCTTATGCTGGTCTAAGGTGTAGTTACTCTGTTTGTAGATGGTAATCAACCAATCATTGTTAGTGATCTGAAGCCCAAGATTCCAGGAGCCATGGATTGCTCTAAGGCTCGTGTGGCTATCATCTCTAGCTATATTTGCCTGAAGTTGAGTTATCGTTTTTGCGTTACAATGTGATGACAAATGTACTGCGAGAATGAGGCCAGCGATTATATATTAAACTACCTTTCCCTTTGATAGTACCACCACCCAAAATTCCGTTGTTATCCCTTGATGCGAACAACTTCATGTAGCTTACCTGAATTCTCACACTTAAAGCGAAAATCCGCTTTGACCTAGTTTCACTAGCGAAGGCAAGTCATGCTGACTAGCAACCGCAGATCAACGGGCATCATGTCTGCTCAACGCAGTCGCTCGCCATCGGGCTTGAACAGCAAGGCCCGTGAGGCGGGCAGGGCCAGGTGCAGGATTTCGCTGTTTTGCTCAAGGCGGTTGCCGCGGCTTTCTGCGATGACCTGAACGCCGTCGGGCAACGTGCCGTAGGCGTAGCTGGTTTCTCCGAGGTTCTCGACCAGTGAAACGCTCACATCTGCGCCAACACCGTCTTCGCCTGAGCCAACCACAAAGTGTTCCGGGCGAATGCCAACGCTCACCATTGCGCCCTCCACCACGGAGGAGGTGATCCCCGGCACGACCAGCGTCTGCCCCTCAAAACCGGATACGGAAATCTCCAGCCCTGCATCGGTTGAACGCACAGCCTTACCACTCAGGAAGTTCATCTTCGGAGAGCCGATAAAGCCTGCCACGAACTGGTTCGCCGGATTATCGTAAAGCTCCAGCGGCTTGCCCACCTGCCGGATGTAACCGCCTTCCAGCACCACAATCTTGTCAGCCAACGTCATGGCTTCCACCTGATCGTGGGTCACGTAGATCATCGTGGCCGCCACGTCCTTGTGCAGTTTGGCAAGCTCAATGCGCATTTGCACGCGCAGCTCTGCATCAAGGTTGGAAAGCGGCTCGTCAAACAGGAACACCTTCGGGTTGCGCACAATCGCCCGGCCAATTGCCACGCGCTGCCGCTGACCACCGGAAAGCGCTTTGGGGTGACGGTCCAGATACTCTTCCAGTTTCAGAATACGCGCCGCTTCATCCACCTGTCGCTTGATCTCGGCTTTGGGGTGTCCGGTCATCTTCAGGCCAAAGCCCATGTTCTCCGCAACGGTCATGTGCGGGTAGAGCGCGTAGCTCTGGAACACCATGGCAATACCGCGTTGGGAGGGATCGATGTCCGTCACATCCTCATCCGCAATATGGATGGTCCCGCTGTTGCTGGTCTCCAATCCGGCGATGGTCCGCAGCAAGGTGGATTTTCCGCAGCCAGAGGGTCCAACGAAAACAACAAACTCGCCCTCCTCAATGTCCAGGTCCACACCGTGGATCACCTGCGTGTCGCCATAACTCTTCTTTAGATCGCGCAACACAACTGCGGTCATCTGTTCCCCTCCCGAAAAATATCTTCAATATCTGAGCAAGGGCCTCCCAAAGCCCCGCAAATCAAACCCCCAGTGCAATCTGAGCGTTCTCTGAAATCTCATTGGTCGCCGCCTTCATGGCTGGCAAATAGGTTTTGACCATGGTGTCGAGCGAGGTCACATAGGTCGTACTGGTCACGGAAAGCGCACCAATCGGCTCCCCGCGCTTGTTCAGGATCGGCAAGGCTACACAAATGATAGTGCCTTCATGCTCCTCATCATCATAGGCATGTCCACGCGTGCGAATACGAGCCAGCTCATCACGCAGCATTGTCTCGTTCACCAGCGTCTTATCGGTATGGCGCTGGAATGATTGCGCCTTGATCGCCTCAGCAAGTCGTGCCTCAGGAAGAGCAGAGAGCATCGCTTTGCCAACACCCGTGCAGTAGGCCGGGCCAATCTTGCCGGGACTGGAGAACATGGAAACGCTGCGCGGCGGCAGGCGCTTGTCCACGTAAAGCACCTGATTGTTGTCCAGCACAGCCAGATGAATGGTCTCAGGAATCTGCGTGCTCAGCATGTCCAGCGTATCCCGCGCCACACTGGCAAGGCTGGCACGGCTCCAGGCAGAATGGGCCAGCCGCAGCACCCGCATGCCAATGCTGTAGGTCTGATGCACCTCGTCATGCACCAGCATGCCTTCCTTCACCAATTGCCGTAGCTGACGGTGCAACGTCGCCCGGCTCAGCGGCAAAGCATTCAAAAGCTCTACGAACCGAGGGGGTGATTCTGCCATTGCAACCGCGTCCAGCACCACCAGTGCCTTGGAAATGGGGCTTGTGAGGTCTTGCTCGGTTTCCTCAGAGATACTCAGGGTTTGTGCGCCCATTTCCTGTTGTTTCCTTACCCGTTCCGGAAATCTGCAATTTTCATACAGATCCCTTCCTAGTTCCTTCGGTTGACAATTATGCATTACCACGCGACAATTTCAATGGTCAAAACATAGTTTCATTGAATGGAACTATTTTGATTGCTTTAACTGGGAGGTTTAGGGTGTTTAATTTTAGCAAAACAGCTGCGGGCGGGTTCGCAGCGGCATTTATGATTACAAGTTCAGCGTATGCAGCAGGTGATTTGGTTATCAATCTCGACCAGACGGACCCGGCTCCAAAAAAAGCATTTGAAGACATCGTGGCTGGCTTCTCCAAAGAGAACCCGGATGTGAACGTCATCGTCAACACGATGCATAAGGAGGGCTATAAAACCTCCATCCGCAACTTCCTCACAGCAGACGCACCAGATCTGGCAACATGGTACGCGGGCAACCGCATGGCACCCTTCGTCAATGCTGGCCTGTTTGAAGACGTCTCGGATGTCTGGGAAGAAAATGGCCTTAACGAGCAGCTGAAATCAGCAGCGGCATCCATGACCATTGATGGCAAAAAATGGGGTGTGCCCTACACCTACTACCAGTGGGGCATCTACTACCGCAAAGATATCTTCGAAGAGAAGGGCATTGCTGTTCCAACCAGCTGGGACGAGCTGGTTGCAGCGTCCGCAAAGCTTAAAGCAGCTGGCATTGACCCGTTCACAATCGGCACAAAAGCACTTTGGCCAACAGGCGGCTGGTTTGATTACATGAACCTGCGCGTCAACGGCTACGAGTTCCACATGGACCTCACCGCAGGCAAGGTGCCTTACACCGACCCGCGTGTGAAAGCGACCTTCGACAAGTGGGCCGAGTTGGTCAAGCCAGGCTACTACAACGCAAACCATGCAGCTTTGGACTGGCAGGAAGCTGTGCCAGCACTCGTGCAGGGCAAAGCGGCAATGTACCTGATGGGCAACTTCGCGGTTGACGTGTTCAAGAACGGTGGCCTGAAGGAAGAGCAGATCGGCTTCATGCAGTTCCCGGAAATCACACCGGGCATTCCAATGGCTGAAGATGCTCCGACCGACACCATTCACATTCCGGCAAACGCCAAAAACAAGGAAGATGCGAAGAAGTTCCTTGCTTACATGGCGCGTGCAGATGTGCAGACAGCAACAAACGTCACACTCGGTCAGTTGCCAGTAAACTCCGGTGCAGAGCGCCCTGAAGAGCGCATCCTGCAGCAGGGCTTCGACATGCTCTCCAATGCGTACGCGCTGGCGCAGTTCTATGACCGTGATGCTCCGGCAGCAATGGCAAAGGCTGGCATGGAAGGCTTCCAGGAATTCATGGTGAAGCCAGAGCGGGCTGACGCCATTTTGGACCGTCTCGAGAAGATCCGGACCCGTGTCTACAAGTAGTAGATAGGCGGAATTCTTAAGTAGGGTGGCGGAAGATTTCGCCGCCCTATGCTCTAGGAATAAACAGCGCAGAAGCATGATCTTCTGCAGGAGGACATAGATGAGCGAGCAGGCCTTGGCTCCTGTATCTTCCGGAAACTCACCAAAGTTTTCTGGAGGACCTGCCACATCAGGCGCCAGCAAAACCAGATCTTCAAAGTGGATCGCCAACCAGCGCAAACTTGCACCCTGGCTGTTTTTAGCGCCGGGTGTTGTGATGTTTCTGGTCTATGTAATTGCGCCAATCGGCCAGTCACTCTGGATCAGCTTGTATGAGTGGGATGGCATC
>NZ_LCWX01000216.1:68447-70593 GCF_001431305.1 Pseudovibrio sp. POLY-S9 | reverse complement strand
ACACCGCGCTGTACAACAACGTGTTGTGGCTCGTGCTGTACATGCTGGCGGTGCCTGCCGGATTACTGATTGCGATTTTCCTCAATCAGACTGTGACGGGCATCCGTATCTATAAGTCTCTGTTCTTCTTCCCGTTTGTCATCAGTCAGATTGTCGTCGGCCTCATCTTCTCGTGGTTTTATGCCCCAAACTTCGGTTTGTTCACCAAGCTGTTGGAGTTTATGGGCGTGGAAGGCATTGCCATCCTTGCTGACGAGCGCTTTGTCACCTATGGCATCATCGTTGCTGGCCTTTGGCCGCAGATCGCATATTGCATGATCCTGTACCTGACGGGCCTCAACAACGTCTCGCCAGACCAGATCGAAGCGGCGCGGCTGGATGGGGCAAAAGGCTGGAAGATGCTCTGGTATGTCATCATCCCGCAGCTACGCCCAGCCACCTTCATCGCAGTTGTCGTCACAATCATCGGCGCGCTGCGCTCGTTTGATCTGGTCTCCATCATGACCAGCGGTGGCCCCTACGGGTCCAGTCGTGTGCTCTCCTATTACATGTACGAGCAAGCACTGTCCGAATATGGCTTCCGCATGGGCTACGGCGCCTCCATCGCTGTTGTGCTCTTCGCCATCATGATGGTGTTCATCACGCTCTTCATCGTGCGTATGCTCAAAGATGAGAGGGAGGGCTACTAAGATGTTTCCAACTCCCGTCGCAAATGCATCCGCACCAACCCGTGTCGCCTACAAGGTTGCACTGCCAATCTCCTTAGTGGTCTGGCTCTTGCCGCTGATCGGCATCATGGTCACCTCCATCCGCCCGGGCTCAGACCTTGCCATGGGCAACTACTTCGGCGTGCCCTCCTCGTTTGAGCTGGGCAACTACCTGACCGTTTTCCAAAACACGCCCATGGGCCTGTTCATCATGAACTCGTTCAAGGTCACTATTCCAACCGTGATTGGTGCCATCGCCCTGTCATGCCTGACCGGATACGCGCTGGCGACCTACAAGTTTAAAACCAATCTCTGGCTGTTCTTCATGTTCGTGGCTGGCAACTTCGTACCCTTTCAGATCCTTATGGTGCCGGTTCGTGATCTCACGCTCAAGATGGGCCTTTACGACACGGTGACAGGTCTGGTGCTCTTCCATGTGGCCTTCCAGACGGGCTTTTGTACGCTCTTTATGCGTAACTTCATCAAGGCACTGCCAAGTGAACTGATCGAAGCCGCCCGTGTGGAAGGCGTCTCGGAACTGCGTATCTTCTGGTTCGTTGTGCTACCACTCATGCGGCCTGCCATCGCGGCCTTGTCGGTGCTCATCTTCACCTTCATCTGGAATGATTTCTTCTGGGCCACCGTTCTGGTGCAGGGCACACACGCCATGCCAGTCACAGGTGGCATCATTTCGCTCAACGGTCAGTGGGTTGCTCAATGGCATCTGGTATCAGCCGGGTCCGTCGTTGCAGCCATGCCGCCGGTCATCATGTTCTTCCTCATGCAAAAGCACTTCATTGCAGGGCTAACGCTGGGGGCGACCAAGGGCTGACAAAATACCGCAAGCAGGAATGCCCCAAGCAATCCTGCTTCTCAAAATCCATCAATGCCGAAGGCGCTTATGAAGTGCCTAAAGCTAATAATAAACATAAAAGGGAACAGGGGGCATAAGTGAACCAAGTGGCATCGCCAGATAACGACCTCCGTCAGATCACAACTGCAAGCAGCTGGGTCGCCGTGGACTGGGGGACCTCCAGTCTTCGCGCATGGCTGATTGACGAAAACGGTGTAACGCAAAACAACGCAAAATCAACGCAAGGTGCGGGAACACTGCAACCTTCTGAATTTGAAGGTGTTTTGCTGGGTCTGATCGGAGACTGGTTACACAGCAACGCAAAACCAACGCAAGTGTTCATTTGCGGCATGGCTGGCAGCCGTCAGGGCTGGCAAGAGGCGGAATATGTGCCTGTGCCAACCAAGCTGACAGAACTGCACCAGCATCTGGTTGCACCCAAAACAAGGAATGCCCTCATCCAACCGTTCATAGTGCCCGGTCTCTGTCAAAAATCAGAGCAGCAGCCGGATGTTATGCGCGGTGAAGAGACACTCCTGCTCGGCATTCTGGATGAGTTATCAGACAAATCCGGCGTCTTCTGCCT
>NZ_LCWX01000216.1:66062-68352 GCF_001431305.1 Pseudovibrio sp. POLY-S9 | reverse complement strand
GCCTGGCACCCACAGCAAATGGGTGGAGATGGAAGAGGGGACAGTAACGCGTACCTCCACTTTTCTGAGTGGAGAGTTATTCGCGCTCATCGCCAAGCAATCCATCCTCCGCCATTCGCTGGATACGCAGGCAGAGCTGGACAAGGATGTCTTCCTCACCACGCTGGATCAGCTGAAAAATCAGGAAGCTACACTGCTTGGCAACCTGTTTGGCCTGCGTGCCGGACAGCTGCTCAACAACACCAGCACGCAAGCAGGCGCTTCCAAACTTTCCGCACTTGTTATCGGAACAGAGCTTCTCGACATGCTCGCAAAGTGCGGGGACAACCCACCCAAGCAAGTCCACCTCGTCGGTGGCAGTAAACTCGCTCAAAATTACGCGCTCGCCCTGCAACATCTCGGCTTAACGCCGATCGTGCATGATGCAGACAAAGCCGCACTCACTGGACTATCCGCCGTCAGACAAGGGGCACTCAATGACAACAGTTAAACAAACACCAGAGCGCAACCTCATGGCTATCCTCCGTGGAGTAAAGCCTGCTGAGATTTTGGATATTGTGGAAGTGCTTATAGAAGCAGGCTTTTCACAGATCGAAGTGCCGCTCAATTCGCCAGAGGCACTCAAGTCTATCACCATGGCACGAGACAAGTTCGGCAAGTTATCCGCCATCGGCGCGGGGACAGTTCTCACCGCAGAGCAAGTCAAACAGGTTCGCGCAGCAGGCGGAACCTTCATCGTTTCTCCCAACTACGATGAAGACGTTATCCGCACCACCAAGGCAGAAGGCATGGCCTCCTATCCGGGCGTTCTCACCCCCTCAGAATGCTTTGCCGCGCTGAAGGCAGGGGCTGATGCACTCAAGATCTTCCCGGCCTTTCAGGTGGGAGTAAAAGGCATTCAGGCAGTGCGTGCAGTTCTGCCAAAAGAAACTCTGGTCTACGCCGTTGGCGGTGTCGGCCCTGCGGAATTTGCGCAATATGTGGAAGCAGGCTGTCAGGGCTTCGGCATGGCAAGCAATCTATACAAGCCGGGCTTTACGGCGACGCAGGTTTCTGAAAACGCAAAAGAAATGGTTGCAGCATACGATGCGCTCAAACTCGGAGAGAGCGCATGAGCGAGCCATATGTTTTCGCCAAAACAGAATGCAGCTTAGGGGAGGGTCCTCTTTGGAGTGCCCGCCATGACGCGCTGTTTTGGGTGGACATCAACAATCATCTGGTGCTGAAAAAGGGCATAACCGGTCCTATTGAAACATGGAAGTTCGATGAGCCGGTCTCCGCCTTTGCGCAGATCCCAAGCAGCGACGACTTCATGCTATCCTCTGCAACAGGTCTGTATCGCTGGTCCCCGGGAACGCACAGTCGCAACCTTATCCTCCCTGTCGAGGACCAAAACCCCGTCACCCGCTCCAACGACGCCCGCACCGACCGTACCGGCGGGTTCTGGATTTCCTCCATGGGCCACAAAGCAGAAAAAGGCGCAGGCAGCCTTTATCGTTTTTTCAAAGGGGAATTAGCGAAGATTGCAGGCGACATCACAATCCCGAATTCCCTTTGTTTCTCGCCAGATGGGGACACTGCGTACTTTTCAGACACGGTGACATCTCAGATCATCAAATGGTCACTAAATGCGCAAACTGGCCTGCCAGAAGGGCCCGCGGAGATATTTGCTGATATCTCCGGGACAGGATTTGGCCCCGACGGTTCCGTGGTTGATGCTGAGGGATATCTCTGGAACGCTCAATGGGGCGGATACAGAGTCGTTCGCTATAAACCTGATGGAATGGTGGATCGCATTATTGAGATTGACGCAAGTCAGGCATCTTGTCCTGCGTTTGGTGGGGCCGACTACAAAACGCTGTTCATTACCACGGCTCGCGAAAACCTGAGTGAGGAGCAATTGGCGAAAGAGCCTCTCGCTGGATCGGTTTTTGCAGTCCCTATTGATACTCCAGGTCTGCCGGACCCCGAACTACAAATGTGATCTCATGAGCGATAAGAAACACTTAGGTATCTGTTACTACCCAGAACATTGGTCAGAGGACTTATGGCAGCAAGATGCCAAAGAAATGGCCGAGCTGGGCATTACCTATGTGCGCATCGCTGAGTTCGCCTGGTCTCGCATAGAGCCGGAACCAGGGCGCTTTTCCTGGGACTGGTTGGACAGCGCAATTGAGACTCTCGCAAGTGCGGGTCTCAAGATTGTAATGTGCACCCCAACTGCTACACCTCCACGCTGGATGGTGGATAAACATCCGGACATGCTCGCCGTTGACGAGAACGGCCACCC
>NZ_LCWX01000216.1:39190-65966 GCF_001431305.1 Pseudovibrio sp. POLY-S9 | reverse complement strand
CCGAAAATTCGGCAGCCGCCGCCACTACTGCTTCTCCCACGAAGGCTACCGCTGGGAATCCCGCCGGATCACAGAAATCCTCGCTGAGCGATACGGTAATCACCCCTCCGTCGCAGCTTGGCAAACCGATAATGAGTACGGCTGTCATGAGACTGTCCGCTCTTGGTCTGGCTCCGCCCACAAAGCCTTCCAACTCTGGCTGGCGCAAAAGTACGGCAATATCAAAGCCTTGAACGAGGCTTGGGGCAACGTGTTCTGGTCAATGGAATACAACAGCTTTGAGCAGGTCGATCTGCCAAACCTGACGGTGACAGAGAGTAACCCGTCTCACAGGCTTGATTTCAAACGGTTTTCATCAGATCAAGTCGCTGAGTTCAACGGAGAGCAAGTTGATATCTTGCGCAAGCTCTCTCCGGGCCGCTCAATCCTCCATAACTTCATGGGCAACACGTTTTCCTTCGACCACTACAAGGTCGGAGACCAGCTCGATATCTCCAGTTGGGATTGCTATCCCATTGGGTTCCATAGCCAATATCAGATGGAAAACCCGCTGGGCACACCGGATGGCTACTGGGAAGACTATTTCCAGCAAGGCGATCCCGATTATCAGGCCTTCCACCACGACCTTTACAGACAAGCGGGTCATGGCCGCCTCTGGATCATGGAGCTGCAACCCGGCCCCGTGAACTGGGCGCCGTATAACCCGATCCCACTGAAAGGAATGGTGCGCCTGTGGAGCTGGGAAGCTTTCGCCCATGGTGCTGAAACCACAAGCTATTTCCGCTGGCGACAGGCCCCATTCGCACAGGAGCAAATGCATGCAGGGCTCAAGCAGACCGATAATAAGCCTGCGCAGGCGTATGTCGAAGCCGCTCAGGTTGCCCGCGAAATTGAGGAGCTGGGCGCCTTCACCCCGTCAGAAGCTCCCGTTGCACTCATTGTTGACTACGAAAGCCACTGGGCACACGAAACTCAGCAGCAGGGTCAAGACTTTAGCTATTTCCGTCTCGTCCTCTCCTACTACCGTGCGCTGAGACAAAAGGGCGTCGATGTAGAAGTCATCAGACCAGCCTCCCAGGACTTATCCCCCTACAAGCTGGTCATTGTCCCCGCCCTTTATTCAATGAGCGAGGAACTCTCAGAAAACCTCAAAGCCTACATCGAGTTCGGCGGTGTCGTCCTCGGTGGTCCTCGTCTTGCGCAAAAAGACAAGAACTACCAGATCTCTCAAAAGACCCTTCATCTTCCTGAACCCTTTGAAGGCGTTGAGGTTCTGCGCGTCAGCACCAGCCCGATAAAGTTCGCGACACCAGTCTCAGACCTGGCAGATCAGGAACGCGGCAAAGCCTACGTCTGGCAAGAAGAGGTCACCACCAGCTTGCCAATCCTGTTCGAAGACGAGAGCGGCCAACCGATCTTCATGGGCGAAAACAACATCTACTACGTTTCCGCCTGGGCCGACCCAACACTCATGAGTGCCATTTTGGATGAGGTCTTCAAACCTGCGAAAATTGATAAGGTGGAATTGCCGAGTGGATTGAGAAGAAGCAAAACATCTGTCGGCACTTTCTATTATAACTATTCGAAAAATAAGATGAATTTGAAAGCGTTGCGTCTTGCTGATGCAGCAGAATTGGATGGATTGGAGCTGCCTCCAGCAGGGGTTGCTCTGGTCCGGGAAGGAATTGAAGAGCTATGACTGAAGCTCCAAAAACAAAACTCCGCTCACAAGAGTGGTTTGACTCGCCAGACGATCCGGGCATGACCGCACTGTATCTGGAGCGCTACCTGAATTACGGCATTACGCGTGAAGAGCTTCAGTCAGGCCGACCGATTATCGGTATTGCCCAGACGGGGTCTGATTTATCCCCGTGCAACCGCCACCATCTGGTGCTGGCAGAGCGCGTGCGCGAAGGCATCCGCGAAATGGGCGGCATCTGCTTCGAGTTTCCTGTTCATCCTATTCAGGAAACCGGCAAACGCCCAACCGCAGCGCTTGATCGAAACCTTGCCTATCTCGGTCTTGTCGAAACGCTCTACGGTTATCCGCTCGATGGTGTTGTTTTGACCATCGGCTGCGACAAGACCACGCCAGCGCTGCTCATGGCCGCCGCAACCGTCAACATTCCCGCCATCTGCCTGACTGTTGGGCCTATGCTCAATGGCTATCACAAGGGGGAGCGTGTTGGCTCTGGTACGGTTATCTGGAAAGCCCGCAAGATGTTGGCGACCGGAGAGATCGACTACAAAGAGTTCATGGAAATGGCTGCAGACTCTGCGCCATCCGTTGGCTACTGCAACACCATGGGCACTGCCTCAACCATGAACTCACTTGCAGAAGCCCTGGGCATGAGCCTGCCCGGTTGCGCGTCTATCCCCGCGCCATATCGCGAACGTGGCCAGATCTCCTATGAGACCGGTAAGCGGATCGTGCAGATGGTGCATGACGATCAAAAGCCGTCAGATGTCCTCACACGCAAGGCGTTTGAAAACGCAATTGCAGTGAACTCGGCCATCGGCGGTTCAACCAATGCGCCAATACATATCAACGCTATCGCACGACATATCGGCGTTGAGCTGCACAACGATGATTGGCAGAACCTGGGCCATAAAATCCCACTGCTTGCCAACGTTCAACCGGCTGGGGCTTACCTTTCAGAAGAGTTCCATCGTGCAGGCGGTATACCGGGCATCTTCTCAGAGCTGATGAAACACGACCACATCCATAAAGATGCTGTCACTGTTTCAGGAAAGACCACAGGTGAAATCTATGGAGAGAGCACAGTCGCTGACTACGACGTGATCTACCCCTATGATAAGCCGATGATGAAAGATGCCGGGTTCCTCAACCTCAAAGGCAATCTCTTTAAATCCGCAATCATGAAAACCTCTGTGATTTCAAAGGATTTCAGAGAGCGTTATCTGTCTAATCCAGATGATTTAGATGCTTTTGAGGGCAAGGTTGTGGTGTTTGATGGCCCTGAAGAGTACCACCACAACATCAACAATGAGGCTCTTGGCATTGACGCCAACACAATCCTCGTCATTCGCGGAACTGGCCCGATCGGCTATCCGGGCGGTGCTGAAGTTGTGAACATGCAGCCGCCGGATGAACTCTTGAAGCAAGGCATTGATGCGCTGCCGTGTATCGGTGATGGTCGCCAGTCAGGCACCTCCGGCTCTCCCTCTATCCTCAACGCATCCCCGGAAGCCGCCGTCATGGGTGGTCTCGCTTTGTTGCGTAACGGAGATATCGTTCGCCTTGATCTGAACAAGGGAGAAGCGAATGTGCTGATCCCTGAGGAGGAGCTGGCGAAGCGAAAGCAGGAGCTGGCGGAAAGCGGTGGCTATGAATTCCCTGAGCATCAAACGCCGTGGCAGGAAATTCAACGTGGTATCGTAGATCAGTTTGATGAAGGCATGGTGCTGAAACCAGCCGTTAAATACCAGCGCATCGCGCAAAAAGGTCTACCGCGTCATAGTCATTGATTGTGGTTCAAAACGAAAAAGCCGCCTCAGTTTGAGGCGGCTTTTTTGTTGTTTAAGAACAGCTTAGTCTTCTGTCGCAGCCAGCAGGCTCGCGTTGCCACCAGACGCTGTTGTGTCAATGCAGAGGTGACGTTCCAGCTGATAGCGCTCAGGCTGGTTACGCTCCATAATCAGCTGCATCAAAGCACCCTCACGTTCGGCAAGCTCAGCCTTCATTTCCTTCAGCTCTTGCTCGCTGTGGTTCGCTGCAATGGCATCAACCCCTTGAAGTTCTTTCAGAGCACCAACGGCCAGATTGCCTTCCAATGCGACGATTGGAGCGGAAAGAGTGCGCAGCTTCACAGCCAGCTTCTCGGCGTCTTGTCCAACAGCAATCACCCCGTTGCCAGCTGCCAAAGCCAGAACCACCTGATGCTTCAGGCTTTCTGTATCCGGGCCAAGGCAAAGCACGGTGCCACGTGGCGCAGCATAAAGGCGGTTGGATTCACCGGTTGGCCCAGGCATGTTGTGTGCGTGATCAGCCGCAACACGGTTCAGAAGACCTGTTTCCTTCTCAAACAGGGTTGCCAGCTCGGTGAAGCGACCGAAGTTACCTTCCCACGTGCTGGTGCGTAATGCCCCTCGCACTTTAAAGATATCCTCGGCGGAGACGGTTTTGCTCAGCTCCACACTGGTCGCCGCTGACGTGTCAGCAAGACGGAAACGAGCCACATAGTGAGGACCACCTGCTTTCGGGCCAGTACCAGACAGGCCTTCACCACCAAATGGCTGAGATCCAACAATCGCGCCTATCTGGTTTCGGTTCACATAAAGGTTGCCCACCTTCACGCGCTCTACAATATGTTGAACACGGCTATCAACACGGGTGTGCAGACCAAATGTCAGGCCGAACTCTTTTGCATTGATCGCATCAATCGTCTGGTCGATTTCTTCTGCCTTGAAGGTTGCAATGTGCAGAACAGGACCAAAGATTTCTTCGTCCAGCTCTTCGATACCGTCCAGTTTGATCAGTGTCGGAGCAATGAAGTGACCTTTGGCGGGCGCTTTCATCTGTTTGATGACGCGACCTTTTTCAGCCCACTTTTCGCAGTGTGCAGCAATCTTCTTCTGAGCGGCTGCATCAATCACCGGACCAACATCCGTTGATAAAACAGCAGGATCGCCCAGTTCCAGCTCACTCATGGCACCCAGGAGCATCTCTTTGAAATCTTCAAAGATGTCTTCCTGAACATAAAGCATGCGCAGCGCAGAACAACGCTGACCCGCACTTTGGAAGCTGGAAGCAATGACATCACGAACAGCCTGCTCAGGCAGAGCCGTGGAGTCCACAATCATGGCGTTGAGACCACCTGTCTCCGCGATCAGTGGAGCAGATGGAGAAAGGGCTTTTGCCATAGCACGGTTGATGTGCTGTGCAGTCCCAGTGGAACCAGTGAAACAAACACCAGCTACACGACTGTCAGATGTCAACGCAGCACCAACTTCACCAGCACCCGGCAGCAACTGCAGAGTCTCGATAGGAATGCCAGCCTTGTGCATCAGGCCAACAGCAAACGTTGCGATCAGTGGTGTCTGTGGCGCAGGCTTGGCAAGCACTGGGTTGCCAGCTGCCAGAGCTGCAAATATCTGTCCTGAGAAAATCGCAAGCGGGAAGTTCCAGGGAGAGATACAGGTAATTGGACCACGAAGGCCGCCTTTACCATCACGCTCATCAAGACGGATCGCTTCGTTCGCGTAGTAGCGTGCAAAGTCAACCGCTTCACGCAGTTCGTTGATGGCATCCATGTAGGTCTTGCCAGCTTCACGGGTGAGCAGAGCAAAGATTTCAGGAGCATTCTCTTCAAACAGGTCTGCCGCTTTGCGCAGGATGACAGCACGGTCTTCAGCACTTTTGTCTGCCCACTCAGCGCAGCCGTTATGTGCGGTAGTCAAAGCCGCTTCAATCTGCTCAGGCGTCGCGGTCGCTACGCTGCCAACAACATCCCGCAGATCCGCAGGGTTTTTCACGCTCACCGCTTCAGCGTTCTTGACGGAAGCTGCAATGACAGGATGGCCGTTCCACTTGGTTGCTGAGAAGGATTTCAGGTTCTCAACATACTCAGCTTCCTGGCGTGTATCACTCAGGTCCCAGCCCTTTGCGTTTTTACGTCCTGCACCGTAAAGCGCTGGTGGGAGAGGGATCTTGGAGTTGCCAACATGCTCGCCATACTTCTCGATATGCGCCAGCGGATCCTGTGCAATCGCCTCTGGAGTCACGTTTTCATCGCGGATCTGGTGAACGAAGGAGCTATTCGCGCCATTTTCCAAGAGGCGGCGAACCAGATAAGCCAGCAGGTCTTTGTGTGCACCAACCGGAGCGTAGATGCGGCAGTTGGAGCCGTGTTTCTTCATGGTGCGCTCGTGAAGCGCTTCGCCCATGCCATGCAGACGCTGGAACTCGTAGGAGCTCAGCGGGAGATTTTTTCCCAGTTCCAGAATGGTTGCAACACTGTGCGCATTATGAGTTGCGAACTGCGGATAGATCCGGTCCGTCATTCCCAGCAGTTTTTCAGCACAAGCGGTATAGGAGATGTCAGTGGATACCTTACGGGTGAAGACCGGATAGCCATCAATACCGAGGGTCTGCGCACGCTTGATCTCGCTGTCCCAGTAAGCACCTTTCACGAGGCGCACCATGATCTTGCGATCATACTTCTCAGCAACCGCATAGAGCCAGTCGATCACGTGAGTTGCACGTGGTCCAAACGCCTGTACAACAATACCGAAACCGTCCCAGCCCTCAGTTGCAGGATCGGCCAGCAACGCTTCAATCACATCAAGGGAAATGTCGAGGCGATCCGCTTCTTCTGCATCAATGTTGAAGCCCATATTGGAGGACTTCGCCAGCATGATAAGGGAAAGAGTGCGAGGAACCAGCTCTTTCATCACACGTTCGCGCTTGGCAAACTCATAGCGTGGGTGCAGAGCCGAAAGCTTGACTGAAATACCTGGGTTTTCGCGAATGCTTGCTTTCGTACAATTGCTAGAAAGCGCGGTAATCGCTTTGGAGTAGGACAGATGATAGCGCTTTGCATCAGCCTCGGTCCGGGCAGCTTCGCCAAGCATGTCGTAGGAGTAGGTGAAGCCGTTGCCTTCTTCCGCACGCGCATTACGCATGGCTTCGCGGATGGTACGGCCAAGAACGAACTGGCGACCCAATTCTTTCATCGCTTGCGCAACAGCAGTACGAACCACAGGCTCACCAAGGCGCTTCACAACACCGCGAATGGTGCCAACGAGCCCCTGATCATCTTGCGCCAGAACCTTACCAGTCAGCAGCAGCGCCCATGTGGACGCGTTGATCAGTGTGGAAGAAGATTGACCCAAATGCTCTCCCCAGGCACTTGGAGTAATCTTATCCGCAATCAACGCATCAATTGTCTGGGCATCAGGCACGCGAAGCAAAGCTTCCGCAAGGCACATCAGCGCAATGCCTTCCTGAGTTGAGAGGCCGTACTCGCCGAGAAAACTCTCCATGATTGTTGGAGAGGTGTTTGCCCGCAAATCTGAGATCAAATCTGCCGCCTTGTCAGATGCCCGCTTACGCGAAGCCTCATCCATTTGCAGGGATGAAATGAGCTCCTGAACCACCTGATTTTCGTCAGGAAGGTAGTTATCTCTGATTTTGTTGCGGATGATCTCCGGCGTAGCCTCTGATCCCATGCCGTGCTCCCTACTGTTAAATACCTATTGTTGAGCTGACATTAGCAAAATACCCATAGGGATGTTTCCTGTATTTTTTGATGGTAAAGACTATTCGACTTTGATATTCAGTCGAAATGGTCGTTATGAATAATAAAATGGCATATCATGGAGAAATTGGACGATTTTGATCGTAAGATTGTAGAAGAACTGCAAAAATGCGGACGCATCACTGTCACTGACCTTGCGAAAAAGGTAGGCCTTTCTAAAACGCCTTGCCAAATTCGCATGAAGAAGTTGGAGGATGCGGGATACATTCTTGGCTATCGGGCAGAAGTCGATCACACCAAATTAGGTGCTGGTCATATCGCGTTTGTACAGGTCAAACTTAACGATACGCGCTCACGCTCACTGGAAGCGTTCAACGCAGCTGCGCGGGAGATTCCAGAGATCGAAGAATGCCACATGATTGCAAGCGGATTTGACTATTTGCTGAAAGTGCGAACCAGAGACATCGGGAGTTATCGTCGCGTGCTCGGAGAGAAGCTCTCTGAGATGCCTTACGTTGCCCAGACATCGACATTCGTTTGTATGGAGCAGGTCAAAGACAGGCCGTTCTAGTCGACACCACGCTGCATGTAGTGTGCGTTCGCTCCATATGCTCTGAGTTTATCCTTGAGCAGTTGTTCGTGCACTGCTCGAAAGCCGCGTGCCCGCCAGAACTCATTGGCGGTGTCCAGAGCAACCAGTGCAAACTTGTTGATGTAAAGACTGCGGGCGACCTGGCTCAACTGCTCAAGAACAGCTCGGGCTGCGCCAATGCCTTGTGCTTCCGGCAGTAGGGCTATGTCGTGAATGTAATAGACTTCGGCCTTAAAGGGCAGGGAGCCCAGTAAGCTTGAGAGCGGCGGGATACTGCGATTTTCCCATGGATGTGAGATGATGTAGCCGAGGATGGTGTCTCTATCGTTTTGTCGCAGCACCTGACAGCCATGAGGAAACAGTCGCACACGTTCCCGAACACAGTCGATATCCTCCGGCAAATGCGGATAGGTCTGCTGCATGATCTGGTCGATCTCTTGCAGGTCGTCTTCTTGCATCTGGTGCCAGCTAAAATTCTCCATGGCGGTGCTGCATTTCTCACTAATCAGGCTTCTTGCTCATCATCCGGCAGCACAATACGTTCAGGCTTGTGATCTGTCATCGTCAACATACGCCATCCCATCACGGCAAACAGAATTGTCAGGAGGGGGCTGACGATGTTGAAGAAGGCAAATCCAGCAAATGCTAGCGTTGGAACTCCAAGTGTAGCCGCCATATAAGCGCCACAGCTGTTCCATGGAATAAGAGCAGACGTCACTGTTGCACTATCCCCAACCGCACGGGACAGAACCTCAGGTCGTAATCGGCGTTGACGGAAAGACTTGCGGTACATCCTGCCCGGAATAACAATCGCAATGTACTGGTCTGCCGCCAGAATGTTAGTCGCGATTGCGGTTGAAACCAGCGACAACACCAGCGCACCAGTGGTTTTAGCTGCGTGTAGGATCGGGCCGATAATCCGGTCCAGAATACCGGCTTTCTCAACCACCCCACCAAATGCCAAAGCTGTCATGATCAACCAAATGGTCGTCAGCATATTGCCCATGCCACCACGGCTCAGCAGTGCATCAATAGAAGGGTCTCCTGTCACGCTCACATAACCATTGGACATCGCGATCCAGACGCCTTTGATCACCTCCAGTGAGTAGGGCAGCGCCGGAGAGGCAGCAAGGCCAACCACTTTGTCTGGGTCCATGATGACTGCATAAAGACCGCCCGCCAACGCACCAATAAAGATGGTCGTAAACGGCGGGTAGCGGACCATTGCCAGTCCCAAAACCAGCAGGAGCGGAAGGAAATTGAGCAGGGTAATGTCGTAATGCTGCTCAATGCTGGTCAACGTGCCTTGTGCGACAAAGTCTCCGGGTTCTCCGAGCCACCAGAAGAGGGCTAGCGAAATGATGAGAGCTGGTATGGACGTCCAGAGATTTTCTTTGATGTGCGTGTAAAGATTGGATCCCGCCGCCGCAGTTGCCAGATTAGTTGCATCAGAAAGTGGGGAGGACTTATCTCCGAAGTAAGCGCCCGACAGGATAGCGCCGGCAGTGATAGCGGGATCGAGGCCCATCTTTGTCGAGATCCCCATCAATCCGATGCCAATGGTTCCTGCAACTGTCCACGAGCTACCGATGCTGACTGAAACAAGGGCACAAATAATGACGGTCGTGAAGTAAAAGTAGTTTGGGCTAAGGAGCTGTAATCCATAATAAACCATCGCCATGATGGTGCCGGACATAGCCCATGTGCCGATCAGCGAGCCCACTGCAAACAGAATGAAGATCGCATGAAGTCCGGTGCTCACGCTATCAACGACAGCATCCTTCAGTTCATCAAAGTGAAAACCATGGAACAGAGCCACAAAGCTGGCGATCAGAGCACAAAACAAGAGCGCAATCTGGTTTGGTCCTGAGGAGGCTTCATCTCCAAACAGATAGTAGGAAAGCGCAAGCAGGATAACGAGCGAGGCAACGGGAATGATCGCTCCGACCAGCGACATTTTTTGAGAATATGGGGCTGGCACTTTGGCCATATGCAATTCGTCCTTTGTGTTCCTGTTGTTTTTGATGGGCAAAATGAAGCCCAAGGACAATCAAATGCATTTGAAAACAGGAACGCCCCAAAGCTCACTCAGCTTCGGGGCGTTCATCTCAGTAAAACGTGGTGTCACCAGCCGCTGTGGTAATCGAAGTCCCTTTCTCTCCCAAAATTGCTTGAGGAACTTCAGAGAGCGTGCATATGACGGATATCTTGCCGGTTTGCCGAGCAAAAGTCTGTGCTGCTTCTACCTTTGGTCCCATAGAACCTGCAGCAAAACCATAGGCATCCAGTGCATCTGGAGAGGCCGATTTGATCGCGCGTTGGCTTGGAGTACCCCAATCCAGATAAACGGCATCCGCATCTGTCGCCATAATGTAGACGTCAGCATCAATCTCTTTGGCAAGAAGGCCTGAACACCGGTCTTTGTCGATCACGCATTCCACACCAACGAGCTTCTTTTCTTCGTTGTACATAGTTGGAATGCCGCCCCCACCTGCTGCGATGACAAGCACATCATGGTCCAGAAGCCACTTGATTGGCCGGATCTCAAAGATGTGTTTGGGTAATGGACTTGGCACAACTCGCCGCCACTTATCTCCATCTTCTCGAATGGACCAGCCTTTCTCATCGGCAAGTCTCTCCGCTTCCTCTTTGGAATAAAGCGGACCAATGGGCTTGGTTGGATCTTTGAAAGCAGGATCGTTTGGGTCAACTTCAACCTGCGTGAGGATCGTGGCAAATGGCTTTTCAAAGGGCAGGAGGTTCCCAAGCTCCTGCTCGATCATATAACCAATCATGCCAACTGTTTCTGCGCCAAGCACATCCAGTGGATAGGCCTCAACCTGCTCGTAGGCTGCTCCCTGCAAAGCCAGCAAACCGACCTGCGGGCCATTCCCGTGAGTGATGACCACCTCATGGCCATCATCATAAAGTGGCACCAGCGCTTTCGCGGCGATCCGCGCATTCTTTCGTTGGTTTTCGGCAGTCATTGCCTCCCCGCGTCGGAGAAGGGCATTCCCGCCAAGAGCGACGACAACACGCATTATCGACCTCCAATCGTCGCAACCATGATGGCTTTAATAGTGTGGAGCCGGTTTTCAGCTTGCTCAAACGCTAGGTTGCGATCCGATTCAAAGACATCATCGGTCACTTCCATCTCGGAGATACCGAACTTCTGGAAGATCTCTTCACCCACCTTGGTCTCCCGGTTATGGAAGGCTGGCAAACAATGCATAAAGAACGTGTTCGGGTTGCCGGTGCCTTCAATCAGGGCCTTGTTGATCTGGTAGTCACGCAACAATTTGATCCGGCTTTCCCAGACATCCGGCGGCTCACCCATCGAGACCCAGACATCTGTATGGATGAAATCAACACCCTCAGTACCTTCTTTGACATCATCCGTAATTGTGATGCGTGCACCATACCGTTTTGCATTGAGTTCGGCTGCTTTCAGCACATGCGGTTCGGGGTGCAGCTCTTGCGGGCCAATAATGCGAACATCACAGCCACATAGAGCACCCAGCATCAGCAAAGAGTTGCCCATGTTGTTGCGAGCATCGCCCAGATAGGCAAATGAAATTTCATGCAGTGGCTTGGGGCTGTGTTCGGTCATTGTCAACATATCAGCGAGCATCTGGGTTGGATGCCAGTCATCAGTCAAACCGTTATAGACCGGGACGCCGGAATACTCCGCCAGAGTTTCAACGGCCTTTTGCCCGGAACCACGAAACTCAATGGCATCGAACATCCGACCCAGCACACGCGCGGTATCCTTCATGGATTCCTTGTGGCCGATCTGAGAGCCGGATGGATCCAGATAGGTGACATGCGCTCCCTGATCGTGAGCGGCAACCTCGAAGGCGCAACGGGTACGGGTGGAGGTTTTTTCGAAGATCAGGCAGATGTTCTTATCGACAAGTGTCTGCCGTTCTGTTCCTGAGTATTTGGCTCGCTTGAGATCACGGGCCAGATCCAGCATGTAAAGCACTTCGCGTTGGCTGAAGTCTTTGAGCTTGAGGTAACTGCGACCTTTCAGATTGAAAGCCATTTTTCCTTACTCTCCATCTCTTGGATGTTTTTATTGTTCAACGGAGTTTGAAAAGACTAGAACTCCACGGCCTCACGTACTGTTGGACAGGTCATGCAGTGTCCACCACCGCGACCACGGCCCAGTTCAGACCCGTCAATGGCGATGACCTCCACACCGGCTCGTTGGAGTTTTGAGTTTGTGTAGGTATTTCGGCGGTACCCAACCACGACACCAGGTTCGATGCAGACAACGTTGTTGCCATCATCCCATTGCTCGCGTTCCTGGTCATAAGCATTACCGCCTGTGGTCACCACATGCAGCTTCTGCATACCAAGTGCATTGGCGATGACATCGAACAGATGTCCTTCATCTTGCCTGTAATCTACGCTTTCCGATTTGTCTCCAGGACGGATCGAGAAGCAGATAATCTCATCACAAACGCCTGAGAACGCTGTTGCTTTGTCGCGATCAAGAAGAGTGAAAACAGTGTCCAAGTGCATCGCTGCACGGCTCTTTGGCATCTGGCAGGCAATGACCCGAGTTGCGGCCTTATTGCGGAAAAGAGCACGCGCCACCTGGCCGACAGCTTGAGGTGTGGTGCGCTCACCCATCCCGATTAAAACAACCCCATTGCCGATTGGCATGACGTCGCCGCCTTCCACAGTTGATTCATGGAAGTCCTCATCCGGATCACCCCACCAGAAGTTGACCTTTCCCTTGAAGTGGGGGTGGAATTTGTAAATTGCAGTGGTGAGGAGCGTCTCGTTCTGGCGCGCCTGCCAAAACATCGGATTAAGCGTAACGCCGTTATAGATCCAGCAGGTCGTATCGCGGGTGAACAGTGTATTCGGCAGAGGCGGAATGACGAAATCATTTGCATCCAGATAGCTACCAAACACACCTGTTGGTTTGAAACCCAACTCACACCGTGCAATTCCGCCAATCAGATGATCCGCGAGGAATTTCTCGGGTTGCTCGTAAAGCCAGGCTCGCAGATCCTCGGCCATGCCATACCCAACGCGGTTGTGCGTGATACGGCGCTCCAGCAACCACTTACGAGCTTCCTGATCCTCCAGCGTCTCCTTCAGCAGATTGTGCATTTCCAGTACGCTCACACCGCGCTCTTCCATTCTGAGGCAGAAATCGTAGTGGTGTTTTTGCGCTTCTCGAACCCAGATCACATCATCAAACAGCAACTCCTGACAGTTGCCGGGCGTAAGGCGCATATGCGCAAGCCCGGGACGGCAAACCATCACTTCTTTCAGTTTGCCAACTTCCGAATGAACACCAAATTCAGTCATGTTGCAGACTCCGTTCCAGAATTCTTGTTTTGTGAGAGATCAGTGTCTCAATGTTTGGTTCAGAGGTTTGATTTGTGCGGCGCAGAGGCATGCTTGCCTCTGCGAAGATTGGAGAAACCGCCTCTAAACGCTGAGCGACAGCGCGAGTGAGATCAAAACGAACAGAATGATCACTAGCGGGATGGCAAACCGAAGCCATTTGTCATAAGGCACCCGCCCAATCGCAAGCCCGCCCATCACAACGGCAAAGGTAGGGTTGAACAGGTTCAACAGCCCACTGGCGGATTGGAAGGCTGTGACCACATATTCTGCCCCTACATTGGAGAACCCTGCCAGCGGGGCCATAATCGGCATGGACAACACGGCAAGACCTGAGGAAGAGGGCACGAAGAACGACAGCACCAGTTCCAGCCAGAACATCACATTGATAAAGGCAACTTTGCTCAGTCCACTGACGGCCTGTTCGGACCAGTAAAGGATCGTGTCGGTAATCGAACCAGCATCCATCACCACAACGATACCGCGGGCAACCCCGATGATCAGCGCGACACCAAGCAGATCACGTGCACCATCCAGGAAGTTGTCAACGAACTCGTGTTCACCTTGTCGGGCAACGATCCCCACGAGTATAGAGGCAGCAAGGAAAAGGGCAGCCATTTCGCCCATCCACCAGCCAAGAACAGCAACGCCGTAGATCAACAGGCCGAATGTGACGACGAAGATCGTCATGATCCAACCGTGCTTCGCCGTGAAATCGGGAATGTCGTCCGTTGAGACACCTTGCAGGAAGTGTTTTTCGTTTTCATCCTTCATTTCGGAAACAAGGGAAGAAGTGTGATCAGCTTTCACCTTTGCAGCGTAACGCATGACCCAAGCCACACAGACCAGCCAACCAACAATCAAGATAAGGAAGCGAAGACCGATGCCGTCTGTAAAAGGCACACCAGCTGCATTAGAGGCGATTACAGTTGCAAACGGGTTGATCGTTGAGCCAAGCGTTCCGATGCCTGCACCCAAAAGAATAACGGCAACACCCGTCATAGAGTCATAACCAGCGCGGATCATCACGGGAATGATGAGCGCGTAAAACGCAAGACTTTCCTCCGCCATCCCATAGATCGTGCCCCCAGCTGCAAAGAAGGCCATCAGTATGGGGATCATCAGGTTCTCTCGCCCCTTCAATCCCGTCATAATCTTGGCGATCCCTGCATCAATTGCACCTGTTCGGGTAACAACCATCAGGAAGCCACCAATCACAAGAACAAAGACCGCAACATCAATTGCATTCGCCGTGTAGGAGATCGGGTCATAAAGACCTGCAATTGGAGCCATAAAGACTTCAACGGGACCTTGAGGATTAGCCTCTACCAAATGATAGGTGCCGGGGACCGGAACTTCCTTATCGAGGATTGGGTTGATCACCCGATCATATTTACCAGCAGGGACGAACCAGGTTGCAATTGCAACAAGAATGATGAGGGCAAATAGAATTGTAAACGCGGTAGGAAACTTGAACTTCGACATTTGCTTTTCCGCTTGGTTATGTGTCGAATGTAAAAATGCTCCTGCTACCTAATATCTATGCGTATACTTACGTCAACATGTCTTCTGCTTCTTGATTAAGCGTCATCACAAATGAAATATTGCAAAGCGTTAGGATGTTTTTAAGTAAAGTTGAAGATGATGTTTGAGTTGACCTAACTATGTAGCCGTGATCAACCTGCGATAGGGTAAAGCAAGCTACTGCAAATCATCTGCTTCTGTCAGATGGTGTGCTGCGAAAGGCATAAGTTGTCAAAATACAGTGAGTTAACTGAACGAAAAAGACTTCAGAGAAAACTCAATAACATGCAAACTAGTTTTTCCGGGTCGTAATAAGGAACCGAATGTGTGCTTGTCAGATCAGCACCAATCAGGGAAATGCCTTGAGCTTCCAGCTCAGCCCAATCAAACTCAGCAGCATGTTTTTCATCTGTGACGATAAAGTTGAGCAACTTGTCTGTTGGCGTATCTGCCCCCGCATCAGCGCGCAGATGTTTCAGGAGTGCGTCCACTGTCTCGTTCGGACTCATCCCGAACTGCTCAGGATCATTGCCAAGGTTGGGTACATAAACTTTCGGGTTTGAGCTACGTGCAATAGACTTGCCCACGCCCTTTGGCAGAAGATTAGCGATCAGGCTGCTGTGAAAGCTTCCCGGAGGATAGCAGATCATGTCTGCAGTCTCGATAAGGTGCTGCTTTTTAGGAGAGACCTCGATCTCCACCGGATCACCTCCAGCCAGAGAGCGGGTCAGATAGGTCCGTTTAATCCGGCTTGCAATAGGCGAGGTTTCTTTGCCAGTCATCTTATGCTGGCCCACAATGATCTCACCAGAATCCAATTCAACAGCCAGATGCAAACGTGCATCAACAGTCGCCAGAACCGTGCCGAGTGTGTTCACCAGTTTTGAGAACAGGAAGATAATCGGATCAAGCTTCTGATTGTTGTTCAGATACCCACCGGCAAGGATTAGGTTTCCGATGCTGGCGCCTCTCAAATCGAAGTCTGATGGCATCGCATCATGAAAAAATGCCAGCTGATGTCGGATCAGGCGCCGCATTGGATTGGGAACTCGTGCGATCAGTTGATCATGCCCTTCCAACAAATCCACCAGTTCACCGTGCAAGTCCTCAAGAGAAGCCGTTTTTGGAAACCGATGTGTGAAAAGACGGTAGATCTCGGACTGCCCAAGAACGCTTTCATCTGCCAGCGCAATCAAGCGTGAGCGCAGATCTCCAATTGCAGGCATACCAAAGGCGTGACGCAAAACAGCAGAACTTCCACCGCTATCAAACGGCGTCATCAGGTGAATGGAGTTGTGGGTGTACTGCTTCAAAGCGCGAGCTGTTGGATTAAGCGCGCTTCCTCCGCTGAAGAACAAGAGGGCAGGGCCAAGTTCTGGCAGACGCTTGTAGCGACTGATGCGAACAGGATCTGGTAGGTTTAGACCGCGCGTAACACTGAACTGCTGCATAAATGAACTTGCCCGACTGAGTGACTTTCGATCCCTGTTACCATAGGAGATCTATTCCTCTGGTTTACCGCTAAATTGCAGAAACCACTCAACTAAATAAGCAGCATCCCCAAAGAACTCTAGCGATAATGATTAATCTTTAATGCCTCTAAGAAGCATTAAAGTAAATTTCCAATTAGATATATCAGGAATTCAGTAAAATCTCTGTCAAATCAAAAATGAATATTCGTTGCTCATGAACCAGAGAGATGAAAATAAGAGAAAATACCTGTAGTTCTTGTGGGTTTGATGGGTATTCTTGGTATCTGTATTTGACACCGACAAATTCAGAGGATGTAAAGCTCTGGAAATAATAAAAATAGAGAGAATAACATGAGTTCGCAGGCCCGGCCCGTTGCTCAAGCACAAGCTCAAAACATGTTTAAATCCATTCCCCAAGCATTTATGGAATCTGTCGAACGCCTTGCCGACAAACCAGCATACTTTGTTCGTGGGAAAGATGGATGGGAAGCAACGAGCTGGACCGAATATGGCGAGCAGGTACGTAACACTGCAAAAGCACTGCTTGCACTGGGCGTTAATCCCGGCGATGCCGTTTGTATTCTAAGTTACAATCGTCCTGAATGGACCATCATGGACGTAGCCTCCATGATGATCGGGGCCGTACCAACAGGCATTTACTGGACAGCCGCCGCTCCTGAAATCAATTACATCCTGCGCCATTCGCAAGGCCGCATCTTGCTTGCTGAAACCAAAGCTCAGCTCAAAGGCATAGGCGAGCAGGCAGAGAATATGCGCCACCTGCGTAAGACCATTCGTTTGGATGGGCGCGTCGAAAATCCAGATCAATACACATGGGCTAGCTTTATGTCCCTGGGTGAGAATAGCCCTGGACTGGATGCTGAGCTTGACCAGCGCCTCAATGACATTGTTGCCGAGGACATTGCACTCCAGATTTATACCTCAGGGACAACAGGTCTGCCGAAAGCAGTGCAGATCAGCCATCGTGCAATTCGCACAGAGTCCGATGCATTGAATCTGGCCTTCAAGCCGACTCCGGCTGACCGCTATATTTCCTATCTGCCCATGGCTCATATCGCAGAGCAGTGCGGCACTATCATTCAGGCTTGTGACACTGGCTACCCGGTTTACTACGCTAAGTCCGTGACCAGCCTCGGCGAGCATTTGCCAGAGGTGAGGCCGACTGTAACCTTTGGTGTTCCGAGGATTTTTGAGAAGATCAATGAGAAAGTCGAAAAGCAGCTCAGCAAAGAGAAAGGCTTCAA
Organism: Pseudovibrio sp. POLY-S9; assembly: GCF_001431305.1. NCBI lineage: Bacteria > Pseudomonadati > Pseudomonadota > Alphaproteobacteria > Hyphomicrobiales > Stappiaceae > Pseudovibrio > Pseudovibrio sp. POLY-S9. The sequence goes on along the minus strand of NZ_LCWX01000216.1, from coordinate 48,526 downwards.
GGGCAAGCTTATTCAATGGTCTCTTCAAACGAGTAAGGACTGGTACAAAGAAAGCATAAACGGCAAGTCTGCTGGTTTGGTGCTGAACACCAAAAAGAAGATCGCAAACCGCCTCGTGCTCGATAAGATCAAACACAAGATCGGCCTCGACAAAATGCGCATGTTCGTGAGTGGTGGAGCGCCCGTATCCAAGCGTGTTCTGGAGGCCTTTACAGGACTGGATATTGTCATCCGCGAAGTCTATGGCCAGTCAGAGAACTGTGGTGGTGCGACCATCAATATCATTGGAGCAACCCGTCTGGGGTCTGTCGGTAAGCCGATGGATGGTGTCACGATCAAAATCGCCGCAGATGGTGAGATACTCTGCAAAGCAGACACCAACTTCTCTGGTTATGCGCATGACCCTGCCGCAACAGATGAAGCTTTACGCGATGGTTGGCTCTACAGCGGTGATATCGGCTATTTCGACAAGGAAGGCTATCTCTTTATCACAGGCCGAAAAAAAGAGCTTATCATCACGTCTGGAGGTAAGAACATCTCGCCTGCGATGCTTGAGCAAGACCTTATGGAAATACCTTTGGTCGAATATGCTGTTGTTGCAGGCAACAATCAGAACTTTTTAAGCGCTCTGATCACCGTTGATGGGGCAATGGCACAGCGATTTGCAACCGAGAATAACATTAAACCAGAAGATGTTCTGAAATCTGATCAGTTGCGGAGTGTAATTCAGGCCAGCATCAAAAAAGTGAATGCACGTCATTCGCGGGTTGAACGCATTCGCAAGTTTGAGATCTTACCGGATGGCTTCTCGATCCAGACAGGCGAACTGACGCCAACACTGAAAATCAGGCGCGCGAAAGTGCTCAATAATCATTCAGATACTCTGGAAACAATTTACAAGCACGACGATTAAAGCAGGTCCCTGATGTCAGAAACCCCTTGGTCCAGAGGCATGGTCCAAGGGGCTTCCAAGGGATAAAGCAGGGGCCAAAGCTTACCTACTTTTCATCAAGGAACCAGTTTGCTGCATTGTTGTAGCAAATGTCCCTGATTATGCCTCCCGCAAGCTCAAAATCACCCGGAATGTGGCCTTTATCCATCCACTCCCCAACGATCCTGCAAAGCAAGCGACGGAAATACTCGTGTCGAGGGAAAGATAGGAACGATCTGCTGTCTGTCAACATGCCGAGGAACTGAGAAAGCAGTCCCATCTGCGCAAGTTGTGTCATCTGGCGTTCCATGCCGTCCAGCTGGTCATTGTGCCACCAGCCTGTTCCTGCTTGAATTTTGCCGCCAAAGGAACCGTCCTGGAAATTTCCGGCTGTTGTTACGACAACTTCGTTCTTGGTTGGATCAAGAGAATACAACACAGTTCTGGGCAATGCTTTTTCACGATCTAACGTGTCGAGGAACTGGTTGAGTGGATTAGCAAGCTCACGATCATCAATGCCATCACAGCCGACGTCTGGCCCAAGAGCCTTGAACATGCGGCTGCGGTTGTTCCGTGTCGCACCAATGTGCATTTGCATGACCCAACCACGTTTGGCGTATTCCATGCCAAGAAACACCTGAACAGCTGACTGGAATGCAGTCACATCATCAAGACTTAGAGTTGCTCCGCTTTGTCCCTCTTTGAAGATACGGTTCAGCTCAGTACCGGACGGAACCGGGCAGAACAGCATGGAGTCCAGACCATGGTCCGCCGCACGGCAACCATGTCGTCCAAAGTGATCCAGTCGTATGGATAGCGCCTCAAGCAAACGCTCATACTTGTCGATATGGAAACCAACGGTTCTGCTGAGTTTCATGATGTAATCAGGAAACGTCGGCTTATCGATCTTAAAGGCCGGGTCAGGCCGAAAAGTTGGCCGAACAACCATTGTAGAGGTTGGATCCTGCGCGATCATCTTATGCCAGTGCAGGTCATCGCAAGGGTCATCAGTCGTTCCCAGCATCTTCACGTGCTGCATCTGCAACAGGCCACGAGCGGAAAATGGTTTGGTCGTAAGCTTTCCGTTACAAACTTCCCAGACAGTCTCAGCGGACTTCTCTGAGAGGATCACACCTTCCAGCCCGAAGTAGCGATACATCTCCAGATGCGTCCAATGGTACAGCGGGTTCCCAAGAAACTTCGGCATAACAGAAGCGTAGGCGAGGAACTTCTCTTTGAAGCTGGTGTCCTTGCCGGTGATCAGGCTTTCATCAATCCCGGCCCACCGCATAGCACGCCATTTGTAGTGATCGCCCTCAAGCCAGACGCGGCCAATGTCATCAAAGCGATGGTCTTCAGCAATGGTCCGCGGACATAAGTGGTTGTGGTAGTCCACGATTGGCATTTCTGCTGCATAGTCGTGGTAAAGCCGCTGTGCTGCTTCTGTCTCGAGGAGGAAGTCTTGTCCAAGAAATGGCTGCATCGTTTTTGCCCTGAAGGTAGGGGGATTGATCCTGTGACCAATCCCTGAGTATGAGCGTTTGCTCAGCCTGTGGCCGAGCAAGGATTTCCATAAAACCTAGTCAGCCAAATCAGCGACAGCCTGCGCGGCACCTTTTTCTGCCACTGCGCAGTAGGCCTTGTGAACCGCTTTCTTGAACTCATCGTTAGCAACAAGTTCAGATGGGAACACAGAATGCATAGCAAGCAGTGCATCGACATAGGTTGTTGCGTCGCCGCCGTCTTTGGCGACAATTTCGGCAAGCTTCTCTTTCATCGGATCAACTACTTCGTAACTTTCGCCATTGCGATCCGCGCGGATGTAGTTCATCCAACCACCAATACCGAGCACCAGATGACGATAGTCGCCGCCATTGGCCAGATGAAACTTCACAGAGTTTAACCAGCGCTGCGGCATCTTCTGTGTTCCATCAGCAGCAATCTGCCAGGTACGGTGTTTCAGCTTGGAGTTGGAGTAGCGTTTGAGCAATGAGTCAGCGTAGGCCACCAGATCCACATCACTCGGAACATCCAGTGTGGGCAGCTGTTCATCCACCATCAGCTTGCGTGCTTCCGCGTAAAACACAGGATCGGCAGCGCAATCCGCAATGGTCTCCTTGCCAGCAAGGAAGCCAAGGTAGGCAAGGAAGGAATGAGAGCCGTTCAGAGTGCGAAGCTTCATCTCTTCAAACGGCTCAACATCCGCAACAAGTTGCGCGCCAGCAAGCTCCCACTGTGGCCGTCCAGCTTTGAAGTTGTCTTCAATCACCCACTGACGGAACGGCTCGCATACGATGCCATTCAGATCAACTTGTCCGCCAAGGCTCTCGCGGATGAGGTCTCGGGACTCGTCAGTCAGCGCAGGCACGATGCGGTCCACCATGGTGGATGGAAAAGAGACATTTTCCTCGATCCACGCAGCTAACTCTGCATTCTGCTTGGCCGCAAACTCACGAACAGCAACTCCGCAGAGCACGCCATTATGAGGTAAGTTATCGCAAGACATCACCGTGATAGGGCCGTTGCCAAGCGCCCGGCGTTTCGCAAGGCCAGCAACGATCAACCCGATAGCGGTTTGAGGAGCCTCAGGTGCTTTAAGATCCTGCTGGATCATTGGATTGTCCAGATCCAGCTTCCCGTTTGTAACGCAGTAGCCTTTCTCGGTAATGGTGAGAGAAATGACCTTCAGCTGCTCTTCGGCTAGTCCGTCGATCAGTGTTGATACGCCATCGCGTGCTACGTGCTGTGTCTCGCAAACAGCACCGAGGAGCCGGGTATTGGTGCCCTCATCAGCAGTCTCAACCAACGTGTAGAGGTGACCATTCTCTGCAAGTTTATCGAACAGATCTGGCGTTCCAAACAACTCAATCACCCGCAAGCCCCAATCACCGCCACCGGTAGCAAGTGTTTCGTGCAGATGCATTGCAACGTGAGCACGGGCAAAGGCACCAAAACCAATATGAGCAATACGCGGCTTTAGTGATGTACGATCATAAGATGGGACAGACACATCACCTGGAAGCGTATTGAGATCGAGTTTCTGAAATTCAAAAGTCATAGGAGGTGGACCTTATCAAAGCTCATTGAGTGAGAAAGTGTGAGTGTCATCCGAAACCTTTTGTCCGTTCACGACCACAGTCGGAACGAGACCGTTCGGTGAGCGGCCTTTGATGAAAACGGAAAGTTCTCGTCCATCAATCTCAAGTGAACCGCTGCGGCACAAAGTTAAAATTTGCTCGTTGGAACTGCAGGAAAGAACCATATGAAAGGTGCTGTGCGTGCCATCGAGCCATTTATGGCTGATGCCATCATCTTCAAAAACAGCAAGCTCTCGCTTTCCGGCGCCTTGGAACGGGAAGATCGCCAGGGCTTCAAGATGGCACTCAGTGGTGTTTTTAGCTGTTGGGTTAGCAAGCGGAATGACGGTACCAGCACGCACGAACAGGGGGAGGCGTTCCAAAGGTGCATCAACAACGATGGTCTGTCCGCTCTTGTGATACGCGCCTGTATCGAATTCGTACCAGCCATCGCCATTATCTGGCAGATAAACCTCACGTATTGTCGCTCCTTGCTCAACCACAGAAGCAACCAACAGGTCCTTGCCGAGCAGATAATCATCCGTCTCCGCAAAGGTGCGCGCGTCTCCTTCGTGATCAAGGAATGTTGGGCGCAAAAGCGGCTCATCCATCACATGCATGTCGTGCAGCATGGTGTAGAAATACGGCATCAGATGCTGACGCAGTTGGATGGCAATGCGGATGAGGGGCGTAACTTCCGGATACATCCAGGCTTCATTGACCGTTGCATCATCATTCCACGAATGGATCGTGAAACGCGGATGCATGACGCCATTTTGAACCCAGCGTACAAACAACTCAGGATCAGGACGAGCACCAGAGAAGCCGCCCACATCGTGGCCGACATTGTAGATACCTGACATCGACAGCCCGAGACCCATCTTGATGTTGTATTTCAGGTTGTTCCAGTCAGTTCGGTTATCACCAGTCCACGTCTGTACATAGCGTTGCAAGCCGGGACAGCCACTGCGAGAGATAAGATAAGGGCGCTCTTCCGATGCATACTCCACCTGTGCTTCATAAGAGGCACGCATCATCAGGAAAGAATGAAGCGGACGAATGAGCCCGACGTCAATCTCTTCACCAAACCCCTGACAGCGAGCAGAGAAATCCCAGATCTCATACTCGTTGTTGTCGTTCCAGGTAGAACCGATACCGCGCTCAAGCAACTGCTCGGTGACGTTGACTTTCCACCAACTCACAGTATCCGGATTGGTGAAGTCGAGGTGAGAACCTTCATCATCCCAGAACAGAGACCGCTCTGGCTGATCAACCTCACTGTCTTGAATGAACAGGCCTTTCGCTGCCACATCACCATACATAGGATGGTCCTGTAGTAGACATGGCTTGATGTTCGCAGCGAGATGAACGCCAGCATCCAGAAACTTTGAGGTCATGGCCTTTGGATCAGGACATTTCTCGTAGTTCCAGTTGAACACATAGCGTTTGGAGCCAATCGATGTGTAACCGGAGGAGAGCTGGAAACTATCGCAAGGAATGGCGTGCTCTTTGATCAGATCAACAAAGCCTTCCAACTGTTCCTGCGCATTCTCCGCATCGGTGTAATACATGGTCGAGCCGGAATACCCGAGGCTCCATTTCGGCGGGAAGATATGCTTGCCAGTCAGCCAAACCTGCGTCTTGGTCACCTCCAGTAGGGAAGGGCCGAGCATAAAATAATAGTCCAGATCTCCGTCTTCAGCACGGTATGATCTGTAAGGCTGATGATAGTTGTCGATCTCATTGCCAAGATCAAACCAGCAGCTCGCAAGATTGTCGTAGAACACCCCATAAGAGACGCCAGAACCGGTGCGTGTCAGCGTAAACGGCAGATGCTTGTAAAGTGGGTCGGTGGTCTCTGCATCATACCCCATCGCATCCAGATTACGCATTTCGTAGCGGCGACCATTGCGCAGCAGATTGCCAGCTTTTTCACCGAGGCCATAAATCCGGTCATCTGCAGATTGGCTGAAGAAATGCGAGTTCTTGTGGTCTTTGACGCCTAGCATATAAGCGCCTGTAGGCCGTTCGCTGGCGATAACCTGGTATGACCCGTCTTCGCTTTTTGCCTCCCAGATTATCTGAAGCGGCGTTTTCACGCAGACGCGTAAAGCCCGCGTCTCCAGTGTAAGTGTGTCCTCTGCAAGCTCTTGCTTAAACTCTGGCAGCGAAAAGCCTTCGACAGAAAGACGAGACCGGCCTTCAAGCGGTACCGGTGTTTCTGCCGGAGTGATGGACCATGTTCGTCCTTGCCGGAACTCACCATTCTTGCGCAAAAGAACCCGAACAAGCTTGTCTTCAAGAACGAACAGAGAAAGCAGATGCTTGTTATCTACAAGCAGGTCAACCCGGTTCTGTTCGGTCTCGATGTAGGACCACTTACCTAGCGTTTTCATTATGCTTCAACCAGTTTTGTTGGGTGTTGTTATGGTTGCAAAGTGTCTGTCTGTTATCCGCCGTAACCAAGAATGACCCGCGGCAGGAACAGGCTGATTTCTGGAATGAAAGTCACAAGCATCAGGATGGAAATCACCGCTGCATAGAATGGCAGCATTGGTTTGATCAGATCCTGAATAGCAACTTTGCCTACAGAGCAACTGATGAACAACGCACTGCCCACTGGCGGCGTAATGATGCCGATGCACAGGTTGTAGGTCATCATAATACCGAAGTGCACAGGATCCATGCCAAGCTCAGTCGCGACAGGCAGGAAGATTGGTGTGAAGATCAGCAGCGCAGGGGTCATGTCCATAAAGGTGCCAATTACCAGCAGGCAGATGTTGATCACCAGCATGATGATGAATGGGTTTTCTGAGACATTCGCCAGTGCTTCACCAATTGCGTATGGAATGTCAGAGAATGTCATGGCCCAGGACATGCCGATAGAACAACCAATCAGAAGCAGCACGATGGAACTGGTAATGGCACTCTCAAGAATGATGGTGGGTAGATCAGTGACCTTCACTTCGCGGTAAATGCCAACCGCCAGTAGCAAGGTGTAAACCACTGCCACAGCAGAAGCTTCTGTGGCAGTAAAGACACCACCAATGATTCCACCCATGATGATGAAGATGAGCAACAACGGCAGGAAAGCATCAGCGATTTTGAAGAGGATCTCTTTGAAACTTGGCAGCGGGATCAGTGGATAGCCACGTTTCGCAGCAACGATACCAGCCACAACCATCACACCAAGACCCATCAGGATACCTGGCAAGTATCCGGCAACGAACAGCGTTGCCACGGATGTGCCGCCAGAGATCAGAGAGTAAACGATCAGCGTTGAGGAAGGTGGGATCAGCATGCCAGTTGGGCAGGAGGCTGCATTCACCGCAGCAGAAAAGGCAGGGTCATAGCCTTCTTTGCGCTGTAGCGGAGACATGATGCCACCGATTGCAGCAGCAGAGGCTACAGCAGAGCCCGAAATGGAGCCAAACAACATATTTGCCAGCACGTTGACGTGTGCCAAAGCCCCCGGCAAACGTCCGCCAACAATCTTGGCCAGCTCAATCAAGCGGCGTGCGATACCGCCAGAGTTCATGATGTTGCCAGCGAGAATGAAGAACGGGATCGCCAACAGTGTGAAGCTGTCCAGACCACTCGCCATCTTCTGTGAAACAACAAAAAGGGCCTGATCAAACGAGATCAGAAAGGTGATTGTTGCTGTTGCCGCCAGCCCGATTGCAAAGGAGATCGGCACGCCGAGTGTAACGAGAATGCCAAACACACCAAACAGAATAAGACCGCTTTGAAGCTCACTACTTAAAAATTCCATCAGACTTACTCTTATTTTGCAGCAGGATCAGCGGCATCAGGCATCTGGTCGTTTGGACCTGTACCCGTGCCATTGGCGAGACCAATGAAGAACTCAATGCAGTAGAACAGCATGATGCCGCCAGAGAACGGAATAGCTGCGTAGATGTAGCCCATTGGAACGCGAAGAGCGGGCGAGACCTGCCCGTTCGCGAGTGTCTTCAGGACCAGTTGTCCGCCGCCGTAAAGCATGACAACACCTGAGAAGAAGGCGATCGCCAGAATGATGAAGTAATCTGAAAACAATTTCCGATTGCCGACCAGCGAGCCGGTTAAAAGATCAATTGCCAGGTGTCTTCGCATTCCAAGCGTATAGGCCGCACCAATCAGGCCGATCCACATAAACATGAAACGAGCAAGTTCATCGGTCACGGTGCTTGGCGTGCCAAGAACGTATCTCGAAAAAACCTGCCAAACCACACACACCACGAGCACGACAAAAACCGACACCGTGAGGGCCTTGAGGATCGTGTTAACTATTTTGGTCAGCGCTTGCATTTTATTTCCCTAATCCAGGTGAAGGCGCGGGCTCAGTATGCAGAAAGAATCTACAGTGGGCGACCAATTTCTCCTGAGGGGTTGTTCAGGAGATCTTGAATTCGTGAGAGGGTTTCAGTTGGAGATCTGCAAATCTACGGATATCCAATGAATCCAATTAAATTACCTCTCCTCCAATTAATTGCTGATTTTTGATTATTGGTCAACCAATATGATAAAATGGTTTGACAATGTCGCAGTTTTGTACAAATGTGACATGTGTGGAGAGAGGTTTGGTTGATCTCCTTTCTCCACAATTCAACGGTATCAGCGGAATTGCTCTGACCTCTTGTTTTTCAAGGAAGATGTAGAGACGGGAGCAACGCCAACCAATGGTAGCGTGCTGAAAGATGTATTCTGAGGCAAAGGGAAGGGGAACAAGCTCTCAGTCAGCTATTTAAACTATTTATAACAGTAGCTTGAGAGTTTGGACTATTGGTTTGATACATACATTTCGGAATGATGACACTCTTTGAGTGTACAGAGGTCCCGGTGTGATGATTTTCAGATCAATGGCACATTCGCCTGATTTTCTCAAATACACACAAATAGGTCGACCAACTTGGACGGATGTCCCAACAACGACGAAACCAATATTGGTCAACGAGGATCAGTGATGCTTGAGCGGATGGAAGGTGCCGATAACGGCCTGGCTTGCTTGCATGATGAGGACTATGACGTTCCTTTCAATAAGCAGAATCTGAACAGCAGCACGCTGATTTTCACCGGCGGCCGTAAGGCTGAGTCGCTAAACGGAGAGTGGAACTTCTGCGTCGACCTGCTAGATACCGGCCTGCGTCAGAAATGGTTCTCTTTCACTCCAGAAGCGCGGGAAGATAAGACTGAGCCTTACGATTACGACCCTTATGCAGGCGAAACGGTTCCAGTCCCTTCGTGCTGGTCCATGCTCAAGGACAAATGGTACTTCTTTGAAGGCAGTGCGTGGTACACCCGCTCGCTGGATCTGGATGAACTGTCGGA
>NZ_LCWX01000216.1:28278-39061 GCF_001431305.1 Pseudovibrio sp. POLY-S9 | reverse complement strand
CAGTACGATTGTAAGGTGTTCCTGAATGGCGAGTTTCTCGGCAACCACTACGGCGGGTCCACACCATTCAATGTAGAGCTAACCGATCACGCAAAATCGGGTCGCAACTGGTTGATGCTGTGCGTAAACAACACCCGCACGCTGGATCGTGTCCCGATGCGAAATACCGATTGGTTCAACTACGGTGGCATTTATCGGGACGTAGAGCTCTATAGAACCCCGAAAATATTCATCTCAGATTTCTTCGCCTACCTGATCCCTGACAGCTCCTACGATAAAATCGCGGTTGAGCTGCAAATCGGCGGTCCAGACAGAGCGTCCGTCACAGTCGAATTCAAAGAGTTGGGCATCAAGTCTGAGGTTCCCGTTGACAAAGACGGCTTCGGAAAACTGGTTATCCCATCAAAACCAGAGCTGTGGTCACCAGAACACCCGCGCCTCTATCAGGCAATCGCTTCTGTTGGAGAAGATCGTGTCGAAGACATGATCGGGTTCCGTCAGATAGATCAAGTCGGAACGGACGTTCTGCTCAATGGCAAGCCAATCTTTTTCCGTGGCATCTCCGTGCACGAGGATGACGAGTTTACCGGCAAAGTCTTGCGTGATGAGGATCTGGAGCAACGGTTCCGACATGCCAAAGAGCTGAACTGCAATTTCATGCGGTTCGCCCATTACCCGCACGATGAACGCGCCGCAAAAATGGCAGATCGTGAAGGCATTCTTCTATGGGAAGAGATACCGGTTTACTGGGCAATCGACTTCAAGAACCCGGATACCCTCAAAGACGCTCGCAACCAGCTTCAGGAGCTGATCAAGCGTGATCGCAACAGAGCATCAGTCGTCATCTGGTCTGTTGGCAATGAGAACCCAGACACTGACGAGCGCCTCTCGTTCATGAAGCATCTGGTTGATACCGCAAAAGAGATGGACCCGACACGCCTGACCTCTGCTGCTTGCCTTGTGAATCACACCAAGAACCGTATCGAGGATCGCCTGATCCAGCATATCAATGTGATCGGCATTAACGAGTACTATGGTTGGTATGAGGAGAATTTCGACGACCTGATCGATTTTCTGGACAACTCAGAGCCGGGCAAACCTGTCGTCATCTCCGAAACTGGTGCGGATGGTTACATCGGTGAGGGGAAGCTGGAGAAGGGCTTCTTTAGTGAGAGTTACATGGCTGAGGTTTACCGCAAGCAGATTGCCACCTTACGCCAGCGAGAATTCGTAAAGGGCATCTCACCATGGATCCTCTATGATTTCCGTGTCGAACGTCGACAGAACATGTTCCAGCAAGGTTGGAACCGCAAAGGCTTGATCGCCTCAGACAAGAAAACAAAGAAAACAGCCTTCAAACTTCTTGCAGATTTTTATGCAGAGCTGAAAGCGAAAAACTGATCTGGATTGCACCATGACATTAGACTCGAACAGAAGACGTTATCAGGATGTGGCAGAAGAGCTGGTTCGCGATTTGGCGAACGGTGCATTCGCCATTGGTGACAAGCTCCCAACAGAGCGCAAGATTTCTGAGGATCTGGGCGTCAGTCGGTCACTGGTCAGAGACGCGATGATCATGTTGGAAGTGCAGGGGCTGGTTGATGTCCGCAAAGGTTCAGGTACTTATGTTCTTCGTCTTCCGGGTGATGTGACACCAGACAGTTCACTAGAGCAGGACATTGGCCCATTTGAACTGCTGCAGGCTCGCCAGCTGCTGGAAAGCAACATTGCAGCTTTCGCCGCAACAATGGCGACCAAAGCTGATGTGATGCAAATGCGCGAGACGCTGGCAAAGGAACGGGTTGAAATTGAATCAGGTTCGGGAAGTCACAAAGCTGACGAGGAGTTCCACCGTCTGGTCGCTCAGGCAAGCCAGAACTCTGTCCTGACTGAATCAGTTGAGCATCTTTGGACCCTGCGCAAACGTTCTCGCATGTGGGAGCAGCTGCATCAGCGCATCTTTGACCAAGGCTATCAGATTAAGTGGCTGGATGATCACCAGGCAATCCTGTCGGCGCTGCAATGCCGGGATCCGCAAATGGCCCGGCAAGCCATGTGGCAGCATCTGGAGAATGTGCGCATGACACTGCTGGAGCTTTCAGATGTCGACGATCCTGCATTTGACGCATACCTGTTTGATACCGATCCGCTGGCAGCGGTGAACGATCTCAAAAAATAACCGAAGTGAAATGTTAAACCGGGCCTTGGCCCCAAAATTTGAAAAGCAAAGAGCTAAACATGGAACAGACTTGGCGCTGGTATGGCCCACATGATCCGGTCACTCTCAAAGATGTTCGGCAGGCTGGGGCAACGGGCATTGTCACCGCTCTCCATCACATCCCGAATGGCGTGGTGTGGTCAGTTGAAGAAATTCAAAAGCGCAAAGACGAGATCGAAGCTGCCGGTCTTGTCTGGTCTGTTGTCGAAAGTGTTCCGGTCCATGAGCATATAAAAACGCGCACTGGGGATTTCGAAAAGTATATCGAGACCTATAAGCAATCTATCCGCAATCTAGTGGCCTACGGCATCACCAAGATCTGCTACAACTTCATGCCTGTACTTGACTGGACACGTACAGATCTGACCTACGAACTGGAAACAGGCGCGACCTGTCTTCGCTTTGATGCAGATGTCTTCACAGCCTTCGATATCTTCATTCTCGAGCGCCCGAACGCTAAAGAAGAATACTCTGCAGAAGAAGTTGCGCGCGCAACCGCTGTCTTCGAGGCGATGTCTCAGGAAGATAAAGACGGATTGGTTAGAACGATCCTGGCCGGCCTTCCTGGGTCGGAAGAATCCTACACGGTTGCAGATATTCGCGCCCACCTGGAGCGCTACAACGGCATTGATGCAGATAAGCTCAGAGAGCATCTGGCACTGTTCCTCAAAGAAGTCATCCCAGTGTGTACAGAAACTGGAGCGGTGATGGCAATCCATCCGGATGATCCTCCACGCCCTCTGCTGGGCTTACCGCGGGTATGCTCAACTGAATCCGATTACGAATATATTTCGAAGGCAGTCGATGTACCTGAAAATGGCTTTACATTCTGCACTGGCTCTCTGGGTGTTCGGGCTGATAATGATCTTGTAGGCATTGTGCAGCGCTACGCCAAACGCATCCATTTCGTCCACCTGCGGGCCACCAAACGCGAAGACAATCCATTGTCCTTCCATGAGGCGGACCATCTGACCGGCGACGTTGATATGGTTGGTGTAATCTCAGCCTTGGTGGATGAAGAAGAGCGTAGGAAAGCATCTGGCTCTGATGATCTGATACCGTTCCGCCCAGACCACGGCCATGCCATGCTCTCAGACCTGCAAATGAAATCTGCACCGGGTTATCCAGCAGTGGGCCGTTTGCGCGGCCTTGCAGAGTTACGGGGTGTTGAAACAGCAATACGAGCGATGCGCGAACCTGCATAAGCTAATTTCGGAAAATCAAGCATGAATAAGCCGGAGCATTGCTCCGGCTTTTTTGTACTCGCTGTGAAATCAACGAATATTTTATTTGTGTAATATTATTACATAACATATAAAAGTCATCCCCTTCGTGGAGCTGCCCACGGTGAGTTGAGGTGCCTATTGTGCAATTGATTGAGATGGATGGAGTTGGGATCAAACGGCAAGGCCGTTGGTTGATCCAGAATGTGACTCTGAGTGTAAAAGCTGGTGAGATTGTAACCCTCATCGGGCCGAATGGCGCTGGCAAAAGCACGACCGCGAAAACCGCCTTAGGCGTGTTGAAAGCAGATGCCGGAAAGATCAAGCGCAAACCTAATCTCAAAGTCGGCTATGTCCCTCAAAAGCTTGCCGTGGACTGGACAATGCCTTTGACTGTCGGCCGCTTGATGAGCCTGACCGCCAAACCGTCTAGGGCTGAGATTGATAAGGTGCTGGAGAAAACGGGCATCTCGCATCTCATCAATGCCAATGTGCAGCAGCTTTCGGGTGGTGAATATCAAAGAGCACTGTTGGCAAGAGCGATCCTGCGCACGCCAGACCTTCTCGTTCTGGATGAGCCAGTACAGGGTGTCGACTATTCCGGTGAGATAGCTCTTTACAATCTGATTCTCCAAATTCGTGAGGAACTGAACTGCGGTATCCTGCTCATTTCGCACGACTTGCACGTGGTGATGGCGCAGACAGATACAGTGGTTTGCCTTAACGGCCATGTGTGCTGCAGCGGCGCACCAGAACATGTGGCAGCCTCTGATGCCTACAAGCAGCTCTTCGGGGATGCTGCCTCACAGTCTCTGGCGATCTACCACCACCATCACGACCACAGCCACAAGGCCGACGGAACAATCGTTCCATCCAAAGGGGATTCTGGAGACTGCTGCGATCATGGATGATTTTATTCTAAGAGCCATGTTGGCCGGGATTGGACTTGCGCTTGTCAGCGGACCACTCGGCTGCTTCGTCATCTGGCGTCGGATGGCTTATTTCGGCGATACCATGTCCCACTCAGCGCTTCTTGGCGTTGCGCTTGCCTTCCTGTTGAACATCAATCTCATGGTAGGCGTACTGGGTGTGACCGTGACGGTTTCCCTGTGTTTGCTCATCTTGCAAAAACGGGGGGCGCTCTCAACGGATGCTTTGCTGGGGTTACTATCGCATTCGGCTCTTGCGCTCGGCATGGTCCTGATTGCGTTCATGAGCTCAGTGCGTTTTGATCTGCTCTCTTTGCTGTTTGGGGATATCCTCGCTGTTGGCAATGAGGACGTCATTGCAATTTACGCCTGCGCCGCAGTTATTCTCGGTTTGATGTACTTTCTCTGGCGCCCATTGCTGGCGTCCACGGTCAATCGGGAACTGGCGGAAGCCGAGGGTTTCAATCCAGACCTGACACAGCTCGTTTTCATGGTCATGATGGCAGCAATCATCGCCATTGCCATGAAGATTGTCGGCGTTTTGCTGATCACTGCGCTCCTGATTATCCCAGCAGCGACAGCGCGCTGGTTTGCCAGAACACCGGAGCAAATGGCCGTTGCCTCATCTATCATCGGTGTGGCGAGTGTTATCCTTGGTCTGGAAGGCTCACTGCAGTTTGACAGCGCGTCCGGTCCATCCATCGTTGTGGCAAGCCTGTGCTTATTTTTGCTTTCATTGTTTGCATCCCGGCTCATAAACAGAGTATTGGGAAAGGAGCGAGGGCAGTAGAGCGTATTCCCGAAAAGTGGTTCCGGTTTTTGGATAAGAAGACGCTTGAGAACAAAGTGTTCGGGCTTGATGCGTGAATGCATAGGAACGCAACAAGCTTTGGAGTGAAAGAAGTGGCAATGGCAACTGCAGAAGTGAAGCTCACAAAAAATCAGCGTCTGGTTCTGGATTTGCTGTGCGCTTCAGATGCACCTATGAGCGCGTACTCCATTCTGGATCAACTTCGCTCTGAGGGACTTCGCGCACCATTGCAGGTCTACCGTGCTCTGGACAAGCTCATCGGACTGGGTCTGATCCATCGCCTTGAAAGCATGAACGCTTTTGTCGCGTGTGCACATCCCTCATGTCATTCTGTAGAGATGGTTGGCTTTGCGATTTGTGAAGCTTGTGGCAAAGCGCTGGAATTTGCTGACAATGATGTCGCGGAAATTCTGAGCGGTTGGGCAAGCGCGAATGGTTTTGATGCCAAATCAACTTCCATCGAGATTAAAGGCACCTGTGCATCCTGCCAAGAAAAGTTGGAAAGCTCCTCAGGAGCTGAGTGAGAACCTACGCCGTAGATCAAAGAGGCTGGGTACATCACTCTCTGTGTGGTGCAGTTCTGAAGGTTCGATCAGTTCTCGCGAAATCCAATTTGTCGTGTAAAGCAAAGGCTTCTTCTGTTGGCGCGACGTTGGTTGGCCGCCAAACCCGCTGCCATCGACAAGAATAAGATCACTTGGAAGTTTTTGTCGAAGTTCGGAGAGGCTGGAAAACAGCAGGGATCGGTTCTTACTACATACCTGTAATCCAGTAGCTCGTTCTGCAAGTCTTGCAAGGATATCCGGGAACGAGCGTGTACGTTCACTCACCACGTATCTCAGAAAGATGCCGGGTGAGTAATCCCCAAACAGACTTTCAATGTCGTCCTCTGGATGTACCTCGCTCCAATTGCGAAACGGAACATACAGCGCATTTTCGTTGTTATAGAAGGCTTCATGGCTAACCGTGTTGAAGTGGCCTGGATGTTTGGATGAAAACACAAGGTTCAACTGGTTCTGCTCAGGCGCGACAGCTTCGTCTATAATGCGGAGCCCACCATTATAGAGCGGATCTCCATAGGCAAGCACAAGCGCACCAGAAATGCGTTGAAACGTCTGGTCGAACTCTCTGTCCGGTGAGGGACCGATGCTTAAGAGCAAATCAGAAGCAACAAGGGTGCGCGTGGGGATCGGACATATACCGCCATGATCGCTCCAAATGACCTCAAGGTCGCTCAAACTGGCAAAATCGCTTGGCTGCACAGTTTTCTAGTCCTCTGAAAGATTGAAGCCGGGCCTTGGGAGCCTACAAAATCAATAATGAGGAAAAGTTGACGCCACGGCAAGTGCGTGTAGGGCGCAAATAGTCAAACTGGAAAAACAAATTGCTTGCTGTGGCAAGAGCGCTACAGCAACGCCACCTGTTGGACTGGTCGTTGCTGTAACACCCGTAAAAGGAAGGAGAATAAACTGCGGCGAGGGAGCGGTAATCTCGCCACAGGTGTGTCAGTTCCGTTTAAGGAGCTGCAACATACGTTGGCTGCAATGTGGAGGACGGTGTCACACCAGCACCCGCGCCTGAGATTTTGTAGCCATTGGCCCCGCGGCGTGCATTTGTCTTGGCACGCGCCGCTTTGCGGTTGCCGCCACGATAATCCACGTTGATGCCCAGCTCATTGATCATTGCGACCAGCTGAGAGCGGGAGTAAAAGCCCAGGGTGCTCAGCAGTGCAGAAACATGATGCTTCACGGTTGCTTCGGAAATTCCGAGCTCATGAGCGATTTGTTTGTTCAACTTACCTTCTTTCAAGTAAGTCAAAATGGTTGCCTGACGGCGTGTCAGATTGGCCAGACCTTCATAAAAGTCGATACCAAATGCGTTCTGTGCATCTTCGGATTCTGTGGTCACCTCAACAGTGCCGCCGGTCAAAATCGCTTTGAAGACAGAAAAATCAGCAGTCTTTGGAACAGCTGCACTTGCACCACGGGCAATGAAGTAATCCGCAAGGCCCGGGTTGTCTTGCTCAAGCAGCATGACAAGGCTGGAAATCTCATAGGTCTCCAGCAGTGCGGATGCCGTGCCGAGTCCTGGTGCCCCCTTCATACGAGGGTTCACAAGTACCACTGCGGAAGGGTGAAGTTCTACCCAAGTCTGCAACTCGGAAAAGCTTTTCGTCACAAGTACATTCACGCCATGGCACTCATTGGAGTAGATACTCGCAAGTGCTCTGGAAAATGCCGGATGTGGATCACCAATAATAACAGTGTGCATGGAAACCTTCTCCCTTAGGGTTCCAACAGTGGACTGACGCTCCCGATACATAATTTCTCCTCCCTAAACTATGCACTACGTGTTTCGTCTTATCTCTTGAAAAAAATACATGCATATGGTTTTTTTACAAGCGTTGATGTGAGGCTCCATGAAAAATAATTTTCAAGATACCGGCGAAACGCGAAAATCTACTCAGGCAGAGAAGAGTGACCGCATGCGTAAGGAGATCCTCCTTGCAGCTATCAGCTGTTTGCACGAGTTTGGCTATCACCGTGCATCTATTAAGAAAATTACCGAAAAGACCAGATTTTCGCAGGGTGCGCTGCAGCATCATTTCCCGACTAAAGAAGATCTGATGGTATTTGTTTTGGAAAGGTTGCTCGCGAAATCCGTTCGGTTGACTTTGGAGTGGTTGAACGAAATCGGTGAGGATAAAAGCAGAATTTCTGAGCTGACTATCAAATGGTGGACGAATCAGGCGAACTCTCCTGAGTACCTCACCATGGTGGAAATTCTTGTTGCAGCGCGAACGGAAGACTCGCTGCGTCGCCGCATCAAACCCACCTTCGACAACTTCGCAAAAGTGACTGACGATCGAATTCTGGCAATTTTTGATAGCAATAAAATAAGTCAGACAATCGCACGTACGCTCATCACAGCCTCGCGTCAGATGATGACAGGCCTGATCAGCTCAGATGGTTTGTTTATGAAGGAAGAAGATAAGCAGGCCTACATCGAGCACTGGGCGATGTTTTTGCAGCAGCTTATCGAGCATAGAATGCAGGAATCTGCGTAGACTTTAGTCTATGTGGCATCCGGGCACGTGGCCCGAATGCACGATCTTTTAGCAGCCGAGATTACATCAGCTGGCTAAGTTTCATTGCAACGCTCATGTCACCATCAATAGTGAACTTGCCCTGCATGAATGCCGCTGTTGGATCCAGATCGCCAGCAATCAGAGACTGAAGGTCTTCAAAGGTAACGCCGATTGTGCAATCAACGTCTTTGTTGTCGGTGGAGATGGAATTGCCATCAATCACCAAAACACCTTCGTCACCACAGTCAAACTTGATTGAGCTGTCAAAGTCGCTGGATTCTACGCGGCCTTTCAGGTCATTCAAAAGTGCGTCCATGCTCATATTTGTTCCCTCCATCTGTTAAATTACAGTGTTTGAAAAATCCGGGCAGATGCCTAAGGTGTTCTAAGTAGCTGCACTACGTATTACGCATCAGGCATCGTGTTAACGTAAGCGTAATTCAGCATGCGTTGAATGTAAAGACACCAGATTCCGCTTATTCGGGATTAGCCCTGCTGCCTTAGTAGGGCGTTATGCCAGCTGATCTGCCAAAGATTTCGTCTTCTCAGTCACAACATCGCCAGTGTGCTTTGTCGCTACCGGCTCAATGAGCACGATCCAGCATTCCTCTTGAGCAACCGGGTTATGCATTTTACCTTTGGGGACAACATGGAAGTCACCCTCATTTAGGGTAACAGCTTCCCCTTCGTACTCAATAACGACACTGCCTTTCACAACATAGAAGAGCTCATCTTCCTCATCATGCTTGTGCCAGGCGAGATCTCCTTTGACCTTGGCGACCTTAACATACTGGTCGTTTACTTGAGCGACGACGCGAGGGGACCAGTAGTCAGTGATCTTATCAAATTCAGAATTAAAATTGCCAATCATAGGAACCTCATAAAAACAAGATACTGACGGTTATATGGGGCTGTTGCAGTCTCGTACAACACAGACTGGCTTATCCGTTGACGTTTGCTTACAAGCCGTTATAAGCGCCCCCATGAACACTCCGAGCCCATCCTTTATCTACGCACCGCCCATGGAGCCTTTTCTTGATGTCGTCCATCAGGATGAGCAGCTTCTGGTCCTCAACAAGCCGAGTGGTTTGTTGAGTGTCCCCGGTCGCGCAGAAGAGCATAGGGACTGTTTGGAAAGCCGCGCTCAATCCATATACCCAACAGCAACAACCATCCATCGGTTGGATATGGATACCTCTGGCCTGCTTGTGATGGCCATGAACAAAGACGCGCACCGTCATGTCGGGCTTCAGTTCGAAAAGCGCATGACGCGAAAAACTTACATTGCCCGCGTATGGGGTCATGTCTCTGAGGATCAGGGAGAGGTTGATCTTCCTCTACGATGTGACTGGCCCAACCGCCCAAAACAGATGGTTGACCATGAGCAGGGCCGTTCAGCACTCACGCGCTGGGAAGTTGTCCGCCGCGAGGAAGCGACAACCCTTGTAAAGCTGATGCCAGTCACAGGCCGCTCTCACCAACTTCGCGTACATATGCTTGCGCTTGGTCATGTCATTGTGGGAGACCGCTTCTACGCAGACGGAGAGGCGCTGGTGTTCTCAGATCGATTGCACCTCCACGCGCAAACGCTTGAGCTGCGTCATCCCATCGGTGGCGAATACAATACCTTTACAGCTGCCTGCCCGTTTTGGGATCTGTAAGTCGCCAATATCTGCCAGACTCATTGAATTTGTAAAAATGAGTCACATTAAATACGGGTAATATCGTATTTTGTGCAGCCAGAGCGCACTATTCACAAGCACTAGGTGAAACTACCAGCAAATTATTGCAGGAAAAGAACTTTCACACAGTATAAGACAGTGCAGTTGTCCTATAAGCAAATCGCTGGCTATCTCCCAGTAAAAACCGCGATCTCACTCCGCATTAACTCATTGAATATAAAGTGTAATATCACTGATTTTACGGGTGAAAACTGTATGCAATGCTATGCAATAAATGACAAGTTTGATTATTATGACAATTCTGGCCTCTGAGAGTAGCCTTCAGATTGCCAGTTTTATGACATCCTATTCATATATCTCTGATTTTTGACTTAAGTCATGCGCCTAAAGTACAATGTGACCCAATAATACCTGTGTCGAACAGAAGAGCGGTTTCCTCCCTAGAGCTGTTTTGTGACATGTACGGATAGTTTGTCACGTTTCTGCTTCGGATTTTGCCTACGGAGAAGAGAATGCCTGTCACTAATCGCGAAGAATTAGACGCCCTTGTTGCTCGGGTTAAAAAAGCGCAACGGACTTACGCTACATACACACAAGAGCAGGTAGATAAGATTTTCCGTGCAGCGGCTTTGGCTGCTGCGGATGCTCGCATCCCACTCTCCCGCATGGCGGTTGAAGAGACTGGAATGGGCGTAATGGAAGACAAGGTTATCAAAAACCAGTTCGCTTCCGAATACATCTACAACAAATACAAGGATGAAAAGACCTGCGGTATCCTCGATGAAGATGACACCTTTGGTACCATCACCATTGCAGAACCAACAGGCATCAT
>NZ_LCWX01000216.1:8460-28181 GCF_001431305.1 Pseudovibrio sp. POLY-S9 | reverse complement strand
CTGCGGCATTGTCCCAACCACAAACCCGACCTCTACTGCGATCTTTAAAGCACTGATTTCTTTGAAGACCCGCAACGGTATCATCTTCAGCCCACACCCACGTGCAAAGCTGGCAACCAACGAAGCTGCTCGCATCGTTCTGGACGCAGCAATCAAAGCTGGTGCGCCAAAAGACATCATCGGCTGGATTGACGTTCCAACAGTGGAACTCTCCAACGCATTGATGACACACGATGAGATCAACCTGATCCTTGCAACCGGTGGTCCGGGCATGGTGAAGGCAGCTTACTCTTCTGGTAAACCAGCCATCGGCGTGGGCGCAGGTAACACCCCGGTTGTGGTTGATGAGTTTGCAGACGTGAAGCGCCTTGTTGCTTCTGTCCTCATGTCCAAAACATTCGATAACGGCGTGATCTGTGCATCTGAGCAGTCTGTTATTGTTGTCGAGGAAATCTACGAGCAGGTTAAAGAACGCTTCTCCAGCCACCAGGGCTACGTGCTGAAAGGCAAAGAGCTTCAGGCTGTTAAAGATGTGCTGCTGAAAAATGGCGGACTCAACGCAGCGATCGTAGGTCAGCCAGCACCAAAAATTGCTGAAATGGCCGGCGTAAAGGTTCCTGCAGGCACCAAAATCCTGATCGGTGAAGTCACCGAAGCCAGTGAAGCCGAAGCCTTCGCACACGAAAAGCTGTCTCCAACGCTTGCAATGTACAAGGCAAAAAGCTTTGAAGACGCATGTGACACTGCTGAAAAGCTCGTCACCATGGGTGGCATCGGTCACACCTCAGTGTTCTATACAGATCAGGACCGCTGCGCAGACCGTGTGAAAGAATTTGGCCGTCGGATGAAGACTGCCCGTATTCTCATCAACTCTCCTGCATCCCACGGCGGTATCGGTGACCTTTACAACTTCTCCCTCGCACCAAGCCTCACACTGGGCTGCGGCTCTTGGGGTGGTAACTCCATCAGTGAGAACGTAGGTCCAAAGCACCTGATCAACAAAAAGACCGTTGCGAAGCGAGCTGAAAACATGCTGTGGCACAAACTGCCTGAATCCATTTACTTCCGTCGCGGCTGTCTGCCAATCGCTCTGGGTGATCTGGAAGGCAAAAAGCGCGCACTGATCGTAACCGATGGATTCTTGTTCAAGAACGGCTACGCTGATGAGACTGTTCGTGTTCTCAAAGGCCTGGGCATGGAAACAGATGTCTTCTACGAAGTAGAGGCAGATCCAACACTGTCCATCGTGCGTAAAGGCGCTGACCTTTGTAAAGCATTCAAGCCAGATGTGATTGTTGCAATTGGTGGTGGTTCCCCAATGGATGCAGCAAAGATCATGTGGGTCATGTACGAACATCCGGAAGTTGACTTTGCTGACCTGGCATTGCGCTTCATGGACATTCGTAAACGTATCTACAAGTTCCCTAAAATGGGTGAAAAAGCCAAGATGGTTGCGATCCCAACCACCTCTGGCACCGGCTCTGAAGTAACCCCGTTTGCGGTGGTGACTGATGACGAAACCGGCATGAAGTACCCAATTGCGGATTACGAACTCACACCAAACATGGCAATCGTGGATGCGAACCTTGTCATGAACATGCCGAAGTCTCTGACAGCGTTTGGCGGCATTGATGCCATCACTCACGCAACAGAAGCTTACGTCTCTGTTCTGGCAAACGAGTACTCTGACGGTCAGGCTCTGCAGGCTCTCAAACTGCTTAAAGAGAACCTCGTAGAATCCTACGAAATGGGTGCCGAATCCCCGAATGCACGTGAGAAAGTGCACAACGGCGCAACTATCGCAGGTATCGCATTTGCGAACTCCTTCCTCGGTGTTTGCCACTCTATCGCACACAAAGTAGGTGCAGCGTTCCACGTACCGCACGGTTTGGCCAATGCCATGCTGATCTCTAACGTGATCCGCTACAACTCAAATGATAACCCAACCAAGCAGACCGCATTCTCTCAGTATGCGCGTCCTCAGGCAAAATGCCGGTACGGTGATATTGCTGACCATCTGGGCCTCACAGCAGCTGGAGACAGCCGTGAAGCAAAGGTTGAGAAACTGGTTGCTTGGGTAGAAAGCGTCAAGAAGGCTCTTGAGATCCCAGCAGGCTTCAAAGACCTGGGTATCACTGAAGAGCAGTTCATGGCGAAACTCGACGAAGTCGCAGTGGAAGCATTCGATGACCAGTGCACCGGTGCTAACCCACGGTACCCACTGATCGATGAGATCAAACAACTCCTTCTCGATGGTTACTACGGTCGCGTCTACGTAGAGGGCCGCGCGGAGGATGTTGTAGATCTTGCGCAGGAAAAAGCGAAAAAAGCCTCTAAAGCGAAAGCTTAAGCCCAACGCCATTCCTGCAAGCTAAACATTGCGGCTCGAAAAAAGACCCCGGGGCACCAGCTCCGGGGTTTTTGCGTTACAGTGACCAACATAAAATGGTAACTCTTGTGCATGGAAACGAAGCAACTCAAGTTCTCCTATCGGGATGATAGCAGCATCCCAGCATTCCCAGATGATGGACCCATTTCAATCATGGATGCCCACTGCGGACTGTGTGCGAAGGGAGCCGCTTGGATAGCAAGGAATGATAGGAAAGAAGAGTTCAGGATTGTGCCTCTGCAATCCAGACTGGGACAGGCATTGGCTGTCCATTATGGGCTTGATCCATCTAATCCATCGACCTGGCTGTATCTGGAAAATGGAGCGGCACATACCTCTTTGGATGCGCTGATACGCATTGGCTTACGCCTTGGAGGAGTTTGGAACATTCTGTTTGTATTGCGAATTCTACCGCGCTTTGTGCAGGATGCGATATACGGGGTTGTAGCTCGTAACCGCTACAAGTTTTTCGGCAGGGCAGATTTGTGTTCAGTGCAAAATTCTGAAGTCAAAAAAAGGCTGTTATTTTGAAAATATTGGTATTAGGCGGCTACGGGGTCTTTGGTGGACGACTGATCGAACTTCTTTTGAATATTGAGAGTCTTGAGATTGTCGTTTCTGGACGTAACCGTAATAAGGCTGAAGATTTCTGTAAAAAACACAGTGGTGATGCAACTCTCACCCCTTTAGCTTTAGACCGCACGGATATTGCTCTCCAGCTACCGGAAATAAAGCCTGATATTGTAATTGATGCTTCAGGCCCGTTTCAGGCCTACGGTCAAAATAGATATGCCACCGTTGAAGCCTGTATTGCAGCTAAAGTGAACTATCTTGACTTTGCAGATGCCGCAGATTTTGTCTTCGGTGTTTCACAGTTTGACCAGCAGGCAAAGACCGTCGGGATTTTTGTGATTTCTGGCGTGAGCAGTTTTCCGGTTCTAACGGCAAGTGTCCTTCGGGAGATCTCTAAGACGATGGAGATACACCACGTCACTGGAGGTATCGCACCATCTCCATTTGCTGGAGTTGGTCTCAACGTAATGCGCGCGATTGTTGGTTATGCTGGTTCGCCAATCACGCTGTTTCGTGAAGGCAAACGTGCACAAGCAATTGGTCTTGCTGAAACACGGCGCTACACGATCTCTGTACCGGGCAAATTGCCCATGAGAAATACCCATTTTTCGCTAGTCGACGTGCCTGACCTGCAAGTCCTGCCACCTGAGCATCCCACAATGCAATCGATCTGGATGGGGGCGGGACCTATTCCTGAGGTTTTGCATAAGATGTTAAACTGGATGGCTCGGATGCGGTCAACACTCAGGCTTCCATCCTTTGAACCGCTATCTCCACTTTTCTATCGGGTACTGAATCTCTTTAAGTTTGGCGAGCATAGAGGCGGTATGTTTGTTCATGTAAGCGGTGCAGCGAATAATAAGCCCGTCGAACAGTCATGGCATATGTTGGCCGAAGGTGACGATGGCCCCTATATTCCGTCCATGGCAATCGAAGCAATTATTCGCAAAATTGCTGCAGGAGAAATGCCCGAAGCAGGTGCAAGATCTGCGACCCGGGAACTGGAGCTGGAAGACTATAGCAAGCTCTTTGCCACAAGACCGATTAGCATGGGCTTCCGGCAGGATCAAAGGGACGAGCTCAACCCGTTCAAGCAAGTGCTTGGTAGCGCATTCAATCTTCTTCCAACTGCGTTACAGGACTTTCATGGCTCAGGCCAGAAACAGATATGGCAAGGTCAGGCAGTAGTTCAACGAGGCTCAGGGCTACTTTCGAAAATGATAGGTCGTGTGTTCGGTTTTCCCAAAACGAACGACGCGGCGAATGTGCGTGTCACCCAGATTCCAAATGAAAATGGTCTAAGCTGGACCCGGTCGTTTGATGGAAAAGAATTTAAATCTTTTCTGAAAGTGGGTAGAGGAAAAGACAGTTACCTTCTGAGTGAACAATTTGGACCCGTGAAGGTTGCTCTGGCACTCGTCTTAGATGAGGGAAAGCTGCGCTTTATTCCTCGGAGATGGTCTATATTCTCAATACCCATGCCACGAATTTTGCTACCTCACGGAGAGAGCTTTGAGCAAGAGACGGATGGGCGGTTTTCGTTTGATGTCCAGATTTCAGCTCCAGTGGTAGGGCACATCGTTTCCTATAAAGGTTACCTCGAACCAGAGACTTAGTGCCCATAAATAGCCTTTACACCTAAGTAAATGTGGCAGCAAAGCTACAGCAAGCTCTCGGAAAGTTCCGTAGCGTTCAAAGTCTCTTTCGCTGATTGGCGTGTTTTGCTAGAGCTGACTGCCTAGTTAACAACGTGAGAAATCAATTTTGCCTATGTAATCACCGGTCTCTTTTAGTCAATCATTGTTCTGCAAAAGATACTCTTTTGCGGCGCGCTTTCTATTGCGCGGATGGTGGCATGAGACCGGTTTGGCCTCGTGATTTCTGGCACTATCCTTGCGCATTTTTGCGCGCTGCTTTCTATCAAATCCTTAGCCTTACCGTGTGCTGTAACGGCGTCATGCTGCGCATCCGCTTTTTGACAAGTGGAAATCCAAAAGCATGTCGAAATCGCTTAAATGCGTCTGGACGCTTCAACCAGAAAACCCACCAAACCCGATTATTCCCTGCAAAAACTGCGGTGTTCTTAAACCCTTCAAACCATCAGGGAAGTTCCGTCTCAATGCAAATGGCACCAGACTGGACGCATGGCTTATCTACAAATGCATGACCTGCGATGCCACGTGGAATCGCCCGATAATCGAACGCCGCAACCGCAAGCAGATCGCGCCGGATTTACTGGGAGCACTGCAAATCAATTGCCCGGAGCAAGTGAAAAAGTACGCCTTCGACAAAACGGGCTTACCCGCCATCGCTGCGTTAAGGGAAGGTGAGGGGATGATCACCATTCATAAGCAAATCGTGGAGGGCACGGTGCAAGATTGGACAGATCTTGAGATCGCACTGAACGCAGCCATGCCCATCAAGCTGAGACTGGACAGGTTGCTCGCTCAGGAGCTGGGAGTGTCACGAAATGCTCTGAAACTACTTGTCAGACAAGGTGGGCTTCTTGATGGAAACGACGAACCTCTTCAATTGAAGAAACCTCCCAAACACGGCGCAGTCGTGCGCCTTCAACTTGCTGATCATACTAACCTGAGAACACAAGTGCACTCAGCCTTACTCGCAGATGAATTTGTAGAGGCGTGACATCAACCACAAGCCCCCAGAACAAAGCTTTGGGGGCTTGTTCCTACTGAATTGAGGTCGGCAATAAGCCACTAAAGATTACACATCACGTCCGCCAGAATCTCGTAGGTCATCGGGTTCCCCATCTGGCTGACGTTGAAGCGCATGAACTGGCCCATGGATTGGGTTGGGCTGAAAACATCACCTGGGGCGAGAACCATGTTTTGCTGCAGGGCTGCGCGGGCGAGTTCAGCTGAATCAATGCCTTCGGGCAGGGAGCACCAGAGGTAAAATCCACCTTCTGGCATCAACCAGGTCTGAATGCCCAGCTCAGCCAGATTGGCGGAAACCTCGCGCCGTGTTTTGGCAAGGCGAATACGCAAAGCCTCCATGTGCTTTCGATAGGAGCCATCACTCAGGCAAGCATAAATTAGCTCGGTGGTGATCGGGCTGGGACCACCAAAGGTCGTGGCCACCTGAAGATCAACCAGAGCTTCAATCCATTCTGGTTTGGCGGCGATGTATCCGCAGCGTGCGGATGCAGAAAGTGTCTTTGAAAAACTGCCAAGACGGATCACGCGATCAAACCCGCCCAAGGCAGTCAGGCGCGGCGTTATTTCTGGCAAAAACTCAGAAAACACATCATCCTCAATCAGGATGAGATCATGCCGGGCTGCGATACTCAGGATCTTATGAGCACCTTGAGGAGAGAGGGTGACCCCCGTGGGGTTATGCAATGAGGTGTTGGAGATGTAAAAACGTGGCTTATGCTCCACAACAGCCTGCTCAAACTGCTCACAATCCATGCCTGTTCTGGTGTACGGTACGCTCACAATCTCAACCTGATGCGCTTTCAGGATTGCCTGAAAGTTGAAGTAACACGGGTCACTGACAAGAACCTTGTCTCCGGGGCGCAGCAAAAACCGGCACAGGAGGTCAATGGATTGAGTAGCAGAGCCGGTCAGCAAAATCTGCTTCGGATCAACCTCAATCCCTTCTGCTGCAAACTGCCTAGCCTGCAACCGTCTCAAATTGCTGGCCCCTCGCGTGCTGGCATAATCTGAAAGCAAGTGATCATCCGCCTTGCTCAAATTACGAATGGCCTTGCGCAGGGATGCGTTCGGCATCCAGTCCGCAGGCATCCAGCCACATCCGGGTTTGAGCATATCTCGGCCGGTATCCAGCGATTGACGAGAGACCCAGAACGGATCGATCTCTCTGTCGAGATGCGGCCCAATCTCTGAAACCGTAAAGGGCTGGGTTTTCGGGGAGACATAAAACCCGGCCCCTTTGCGGGCAAAGATAATCCCTTCAGCAGCAAGGCGGTCATAAGCCTCAACCACTGTCGAGGCGGAAACATTCATTGTAGAGGCAAACCCTCGGATGCTTGGCAGTTTCTCGCCCGGTTCCAACGCGCGGCTGCTGATCTTGCTGCGCACCGCTTGCATCACGCGTTGTGTTTGTTGCCCATAAGCCATTTTACATCTCACCTGCTGTATTGACGATTGTAGCAGTACAGTTTCTCGTAATTGTATTGTTTTGTGGCTGTTGTGCCTAGCCCCACCCCGCTAAAAAACAGAAAACGGAGGTGAATGATGCAAGCATCACTGGCACAAAGAGGCTCAGCAGGCTGGGGAAACGGTCTGCTCGGTGTCATAATTTTCAGCGGCTCTTTACCCGCAACACGCACAGCTGTCGCCGGATTTGATCCATTCTTTCTGACAAGCATACGCGCAGTGATTGCTGCATTGCTGGGCATTGCGTTGCTGAGCGTGCTGAGACAGCCTCTCCCAAAACGGCAGGATATCTTGTCATTGGCAGTCGTTGCACTTGGTGTCGTGATCGGCTTCCCACTGCTGTCTGCATTAGCACTCGCGCAGATGACAGCAGCGCAGTCGCTGGTTCTGATGGGAGTTTTACCATTCTCAACTGCAATCTTCGCTGTGTTGAGAGGAGGGGAAAGACCAAAGCCATTCTTCTGGGTGTTCTCAGGTGTGGGCAGTCTTGCTGTGGCGGTGTTCGCGCTCTCACAAAACGCAGAAGGCTCACTGCTTGGCTCTCTTTACATGTTCGGCGCAATTATTGTGTGTGGCCTTGGATATGCAGAAGGGGCAACACTTTCAAGAAAGCTGGGAGGCTGGCAGGTCATTTCATGGGCACTTGTGCTGGCTCTTCCAGTCATGCTGCTAGCTGCATTCCTGAGTGTACCTGCTCAGCTGCCAGACAGTCAGTCCACCGCGTGGTATGGCCTCATGTACGTATCTGTCTTCTCAATGCTGGTCGGCTTTGTGTTCTGGTATCGCGGGCTGGCTTTGGGCGGTGCAGCGGGGGTTGGACAGCTTATGCTCCTGCAGCCATTCTTCGGCCTCATGCTCGCAGCGCTGCTGCTTCAGGAGACGATTTCGTCAATGATGATTGCAGCGACAGTCGTTGTGGTTGGCTGTGTGGTCGGTGCCAAACGATATGCATAAATGAAAATGAGAGCAGGCCAATCAAAAGCGGCCTGCTCTCCTTATGAAATCTATACCCGTCGCAGTATCTGCACGATGGTCGCGCCCGGTTCGCGTAAAGGAGTGGTGCAAACGGAAAGCACGCGCCCGTCACATGGGGCTGTGTACTTCGCCACTACATCGCCGAAAGCGTTTGTCATGGTGGCAACCAGCTGGCCTTTGGTCACCTCCTGATTGAGCTGCACTAACACACGCGCAAACCCGCCAGTGTCTGCAGTGATCGACATATCGTCGTTCCCCACATAGCTTTCAATCCCAAGCAGGTTCACTTTGCCCGCAATCATCCCATAGTCGATCAAGGTGTTCAAAATGCCCTGAACGCCGCGCTGGGTCATATCCGGATCAAACACATTGGCACAGCCCAGCTCGATGGTAAGCGATGGAACGCCAGCCCGAACCAACTCAGTCTCAACCGAGCCATCAATACCGTCATCTTCAAGGATCTGATCTGCAGGTTGAAGAGCGGCCAGTCGACATACATCTGCACTGTGGAAGTCTGCAAACATAAAGAATGGGAAAGCTGTTCCGGTTGAATCCGTATGCAGGTCCAGAAAGATATCCGCATTGTCCATGTAAAGATTATGCCAAAGCGCATAGGCATACCGGCTTCCCGCATTTGAACTCTTCGCATCCCCCGGCATCATGCGATTGAGGTTTGTGAAGGTCTGTGTCTCATTTTGCGAAGGGTAGTAGCGCGAAGCCAGCTGCATGCCGGGAGGGTTTGCGCCCGGTACCAGAACAACAGTACCTTTCAGAGCTGCTGGATCAATATGCGGTAACAACTGGTGGATCACATCCACCCCCTGAACCTCATCCCCATGCAGCGTTGACTGAATGAATAGCTTTGTTCCGGGTTCCGCACCCTTGACCACAATCACCGGAATACGGTGGTAATTTCCCAGGGAGTCTGTGGAGGCTTTAAAGAAGAAACGGTGTTTCCCAGCAGCAAGCTCACCAACACTGAGCTTTTCGATGACGGGTACACCATCAATGATATCATTCGTTGTTTTCATGGAAGAAACCTACCGTGCCCGACACAGATGGAACAAGTGAGTTTACATCAAACATCACAGTGTTGATTGGCCTGAGTATCTGAAACTGAACATCCCACCTTCGGGTGTCTGATGCATGATCTGCCAATAACAACTTGAGCTAGGTTTTATTTTTTGTATACTTATGTATGCAAAATTGAGGTGATTTATGAATATTGCAAGTGATCACGCATTTTCCGGCCTGCAAAAAATCTATGACCAAGCTCGTCCGCGCTACCCAAAGGATGCGCTGGATCACATCGTGGATCTGTTGGAGGAGTCCAAAGGTGCAGAGCAGGGGCATCTATTGGATGTTGGCTGCGGCACCGGAATTTTGACGCGCCAACTTCAAGGGCTGTCACCAGGCAGCAAGTTTACAGGATGCGACGTCAACGAAGACATGCTGTCTCAGGCAAAAGCAAGGGATAAGGCAGGTGAAGTGTCTTGGTATCAATCCGCTGCTGAAAAGCTTCCGTTCGAAGACAGTGCCTTTCATCTCATCACCGTCGCACAGGCCGCACAATGGTTTGATCAACCGAAGTTCTACCGGGAAGCGCAGCGTGTCCTCACCTCACAGGGGTGTCTGGTGATTATCGAGAACAACCGGCAGCTAGAAGGCAGCGCTTTCATGCATGCCTATGAAACCTTAATTGAAACGCACAACACCAGTTACTCCAGAGATTACCGCAGGTTCGACTATGCGCAGGAGATGCAAAAGGCGGGCTTTGCTCAGGCAAACGTTCGGCGGTTCCCTTGGTCCCGTTCCATGTCACGGCAGGATTTTGTTGAAATGGCCAAATCCTCCTCAAAAGTTCAAGCTGCGATCAAAGCAAGCAATGGCGTTTTCCTGATTGAGCTTGATCAGATCCTGCAAGAACACTGGGGGGAGGACGAGCAAATCGTGATTGATTATTCGACGCAGGTCTTCGCTGGGCATAAATGAGACTGTTGCGATGCTCAGGCAAATCGGCTTGTGCAGCTTAAACCAATGCAAAGACTATCTTCTTAGAGTATCGGGAATGCGCAACTTAAAGGCGATCCACTGAACACGGATAGTGGACACCGCCGGGATTAAAATGGCCAAATGTCCTATCAAAATCTGACCGTCATCTTTGCAGTGGTTTTTTTGTACAGCGTGATGAGCCGACGGCTGGAGCAAAAGCCAATCAATGGAGCATTGCTGTTTTGCATTATTGGGTTTTTGCTTGGCAATGACGGTTTGGGTTGGTTTCAGGTCAAGCTCACCAATGAATCCATCAAGACACTGGCCGAGTTGGCTCTTGCAATCGTTTTGTTTACGGATGCAGCCAAAGCAAATCTCAAGGTCCTTGCCACCAATATTGACTTGCCACGGCGCCTCCTCTTGGTTGGCTTGCCGCTCACAATCATATTTGGCATCGGAGCCGGGATGGCGTTATTGCCACAACTCCCTGTCATCGAGATTGCAATTCTGGCTGCTTTACTCGCTCCAACGGATGCCGCGCTTGGCAAGGCCGTGGTGACAGATCCCTCTGTACCGGCCAAGATCAGAGGAACTCTGAATGCCGAAAGCGGGTTAAACGACGGCATCTGCGTTCCAATTGTGTTTTCTCTCCTCCCAATTGCAGCTGATCCATCCCTGATAAGCCACCTGAACAAAATGGCCGCGCAATTGCTTGCTGAGCAGATTGGCCTGGGTGTTCTAGTGGGGATTGGTATTGCCATTCTTGCTGGGCAGATCATTGATTACTCTTTCCAGACCAAGGAGCAATCCAAAACGTGGGAGCAGGTGACTGTCGTCGCTCTAGCGATCTGCTGCTTTTCAGTCGCGCAACTGGCAGGTGGCAGCGGGTTCATCGCGGCCTTTGTGGGCGGTATTGTTTTCGGCTGGCTGGAGAAGCCCTACAAAGAACAGCTCCTGGATTCAGCAGAAGGAATAGGGGACTCGCTCTCCCTCATGACATGGCTCATTTTTGGTGCAGCTATCATCGGCTCAGTCCTGCACGAGTTCACTTGGGAAATCCTGGCCTATTCCATCCTGAGCCTGACGGTCGTCAGAATTCTGCCTGTCCTTTTCGTCTTGCGCGGTGAGCCTTTGAGCACAAAAGAAAAGCTCTTTATTGGCTGGTTTGGCCCACGAGGCCTGGCAAGCATCGTCTTCGCTATTATCGTGCTGGATGCGAACCTGCCGGGCAGTTCCGTCATCGCATCAACAGCTGTAACCACCATCGGCCTCAGCGTTATCCTGCACGGACTAACAGCGCATTCCTTCATCAGAGCATTGAAGAAAAAGTAGCAAGAGAGGGGCTGGCAAGAGGTTATCTCGCCAGCACATCAGATCAGTCAATCATTTTTGCATGCAGTGCTTCGTTATTGGGGAAGTGCTGCAGGCCTTCTGTCCAGATTTCTTTGGCAGTCAGAAAGTCCCGCTTCTGCTCATAAATCGCCCCAAGCACCAGATACGGGTACACATGATGCCAGTTGGACTTGGTTTTCTGCTGCGCCTCAATCATGGACTTCAGGATTTTGATGGAGGAAGCCTCCTGATCCCGCTTATGAGAGAAGCCATAGAGTGTCGCTTTCCCAAGCCACGCGCCCCAGCTGGCCTTATCTTGACTCAGTGCTTGATCAAAATAAACATCAGCACGGGCTACCAGCTCAGCCATCTCGCCTTCGTCCTCCGACATATAGGCCCCATACGTCAGAAGCGTGCCATACCGGGCAATCAGTTCCGGATTGCTGTTGGAGGAAATGTCCTTGTCCAGCAACTCAACTGTCTCTTTGAAGCTCTTGGAAGAGACCAGCTGAACCACCAGCAGCTCCCCATCCGGGCTCCACAGAGAGGTTGTCTTTATTTTACTCAAGCCCTGTTGTGGGCTGATATGCTGCTGTGTTGCGCCATTCTTGTCCCATGAGAACGCCCAGGGCACCCAATGGTCAGCCAAGGCTGGCGGGCTAATAATCACGCTCATGAAAAGAGCCGGTGCCACAAAGCAAGCTTGGCACATTCTTTTGATAATATTCATAAAAAATCCGTCATATTGAGAAGAAACATGGGCTTTTAACCTTCTTATTTCCTGCAGAAAATTACAGGACCTTTATTGACAGTTGTGTATCTAATGATACATATAAGTATCATGTCGATACCATTGAACAACACCACAAAAGACAAACTGCTGGAAGCAGCCGTACGTGTGCTCAACAATCAGCCACGGGCGTCTCTGGCAGATATTGCAGAGGCCGCAGGCGTAAAACGCGTAACTCTTCACCGTGTTATTGGCACACGTGAGGAATTGCTGCGTGACGTGGCCTTGCGCGCTTTAGACCAGATGGACGAAGCGTCTTATGCAGCCATCAAAGGCAAGCGCAAAGCGTTTGAACAGCTTAAAGCCATTGTAGGCGCTCTGGTGCCTTATGCAGATTCCTGTCACTTCCTCTGGAAGAATCCCGACGTGTGGGATGATCCCGAAATTGCTAGAGAAATCAAGCGCCACGACAAGGAACTCTGTGATTTAATTGATCGCGCAAAGGAAGAAGGCGACATTCTCTCCTTCATTCCAAACAGCTGGATTATAGCCTCGCTGGACGCTGTTTTGTATGCAGCAGCAAGCACATCACAGGCCGGAAACATCGCAACCAATGACGCCAGCGCGCTTGCAATTCAAACCTTGTTTGGCGGCATTACGAAGAAGGTAAAAGGCATGCAACCCGTTGGGGGTTAGAGCGTGTTCCGTTTGATTGGATTCAAGCAAACGAAAAGAATTCGCTCCGACAAAGATGTTAGAGTGCGGTGCGTAGTTGTAAATGAACGCGGCGTGCTTTGGGAGGCAGAACGAACAGTATAGGCCATATCAGGTCGGATAGGAACGTGATGGCTGCAGCCACTAAAATCGGGCGACTGGAGGGGCTGGACCTTGCCAGGTTCATCGCCTTCGTGGGTATGGTGATTGTCAACTTCTCCATCGTGATGGGTGCAGAAGGCGCTGCGGGTATCCTCAGCAACATCATCTACGCGCTGGAAGGACGCGCTGCAGCCACCTTCGTCGTGCTGGCAGGCATCGGCCTTGGATTGGCGGGGATGAAAGGGGAGCTTAACCTCACCATCTTCACCACGGTCAAACGCGCTGCCTTCCTGCTCGTGCTCGGCCTGCTCAACATGCTCATTTTTGATGCTGACATCCTGCACTACTACGCGTTCTACTTCCTCTTCGGCGCTCTGCTGCTGCCATTGAGCACCCGCGCTCTGGGCTGGCTCATTGCGGGTCTGGCCACTACCGCGGTGGTCATGGTCATCCTGTTGGATTATGACGCTGGTTGGAACTGGACCGACCTGACTTATCCTGAGTTCTGGACACCCGTCGGCTTCATCCGCAATCTGTTCTTCAACGGCTGGCATCCAGTTATCCCGTGGCTCGGGTTCCTGCTGTTTGGCGTGATGCTCAGCCGCTCAAACCTCTCCTCCACCAAAACGCAAGATGCGCTCATGTTCGGCGGCCTTCTGGTCTTCCTGTTCGTCAACGCTGTCAGCGCTTACCTGCAACCGCTCATCGCGATGGTAGAGCCGGAACTGGCCGATCTGGTGGGCACAAGTCCGGTGCCGCCAATGCCGTTTTACCTGATGGCTGGCATGTCCGTCGCCTCCATGGTCGTCGGCGTATGCCTGCGCGCAGCCCCAATGCTGAAAAGCTCCGGCGTGCTGACAGTCCTCAACCCCGCAGGCCGTCAAACACTCACACTCTACCTCGCCCACATCCTGCTCGGCATGGGCGTGATGGAAGAACTCGGCCTGCTCGGCGGTCAAAGCCCGCAAGCAGCCTTCCTCGCCTCAGCCATTTTCTGCGCTACAGCAGTCGTCTATGCCCTCATCTGGAACCAGTTCTTCAAACGCGGCCCAATCGAAGCCCTCATGCGCAAAGTTGCCGGATAGTTCTGACCAGAGCCACCTATCAAACCACGCTTGCCACACCCGCCTCCAAAAGCTAGGCTCCGGTTTTACTCTCGGGAATATTGCAGTGTCTTTTTTATCGGCCCCACCCAAACTTGTGATTTTTGATTGTGATGGCGTGCTTGTCGACTCCGAGCCGCTCTACATCCGCACTCTGCACCGTTTGCTGCAGTCCTACGGGGCGCCGCTCACCTTTCAGCAATGCTGGGAGATGTTCGTCGGCAAAACCAGCCGCGAGGTTGACGCCTACCTCAAAGAGCAGGGCCTGAACGCGCCCAGCCATTGGAACAAGGACTTCCACGAGCAATCAAACGCTCTGCTGGAAAAGGAAGTCCAGCCCGTTACCGGCATTCAGCAGGTGATTAAA
This sequence comes from Pseudovibrio sp. POLY-S9, assembly GCF_001431305.1. Lineage (NCBI taxonomy): Bacteria > Pseudomonadati > Pseudomonadota > Alphaproteobacteria > Hyphomicrobiales > Stappiaceae > Pseudovibrio > Pseudovibrio sp. POLY-S9. The sequence continues at coordinate 13,762 of NZ_LCWX01000216.1, read as the reverse complement.
CAGCTCGCCAACGCAAAAATCCCCATCTGCGTCGGCTCCAACGGGCATCCGTTCACGGTCCGCATGTCGCTGGAAATCACCGGCCTGCTGCCATGGTTTGACGGCAACGTCTTCACCGCAACGGATGTCGGCGCCAGCAAACCCGCGCCAGACCTGTTCCTGCATGCCGCGAAGAGGGCGGGCATCAACCCGGAGCACTGCGTCGTCATTGAGGACAGCGCCACCGGCATGAAAGCCGCCGCCAGCGCGGGCATGCGCTGCTTCGCCTACACGCCAGAATCCATTCCGGCACCCTCAAACTTCTTCGGCGCCCACCCGTTCCAAACTATGCAAACCCTACCAAACCTGCTTGGCCTCGTTCCGGCATGAGCAGCCCGCTGGTCCCTGAATTCGCCGTCTCCGATTGGCTTGCATCCAAGCGCTTTTATTGCGAGGTGCTTGGCTTTGAGTGCGTCTATGAGCGGCCAGAAGAAGGGTTTTGTTATCTGCGCCTTGGCCTCGCGGAGATCATGATCGACCAGATTGACACTGGCAGAACGTTCGACAATGGCCACGCCCCGCAATCCTATCCATTCGGCAGGGGATTGAACGTGCAGATTGAGGTGGAAACCATAGAGCCTATGCTCCATGCACTGAAGCAAGCGCAGGTCTCGCTCTTTCTGGAGCCCGAGGACAAGTGGTACCGCAAAAACAGCAGTGAAGTCGGCAACCGCCAGTTCATCGTCGCTGATCCGGACGGTTACTTGCTCCGCTTCTGCCAGTCCCGGGGAACTCGCGAGATCTAGGCCTCGTGCTGGCGCCCCCCCTCCGGTGTCTTCCCGGCCCCCGAGCCGGGATCCATACCTCCTAAAGCCTATGGGAAAGCACAACACATCCATACAAACGCACACGCAAAAACGCTGGCCTGCGGGCACAATTCGCCCGGCCGCAGACCAGCAGGACACTCATGAAGGGCTGTGTAAGGGTGGTACTGCCAGCCCTTGGAGTGCCGTTTCACGGTGATCTAATCAAGAGACACAGTTTTCGTATTGACCAATGTTGGAGAGGCGACGCTGCGTGTCGCGTGACCGGAAAATCCTTTAGGGAAGGATGTGCCGGACAACGCATCAGTTAAAATTCCGCAGGTCTTGTTGAGTGCCTCTAGGCGGTCAGATAATGCATGGTGCAGAGTGAACAAAGCATCACGCTCGCAGCTGTTCTTCATCCGCTCGCTCAGCACCATATGCTGGATGTATGCAAGGTTCTGAAGATCAGAAACAACAACGTTTACTTCGTCAATTTCGTTTTGGAGAGTATTTGTGGCGCCACAGGCGCATGCAGTGTCGTCCATATTCAAAGCCTTCATTTCTGGCTGTTGAAGATCCGCGACGACAGACGAGCTTTCGAAGACCCACTGGCGAGCGGGAGGTTCGAAACCTGGAAAAGACAGGCGAGTTTATTCCCCCCCGAAGGAGGTGTTGTATTCACCGCCCTCCCGCTCATAGCAAAGGGTTTGCGCCTTTAGAAAAAAGACACAAAAAATCCGCTAGTTAACGGGAGCGGTAGCCGCTTTTCAGAGGTTTCGAAGCCTCACATATGAATGTGTAATGGAACGCCCCCACTGTCAACGAAAAGTTGCAGAAGAAGGCGGAGGTGTTGCCGTGTGGATACGCTGATGACGCCCACCACCGTCATCCCCCACAAGCGTAGTGCGATGCAGGACCCAGAGCCACCTCCACCAACGCCAGCATACACAACACTGGATCTCGGATCTGCGCATTGCTTGTCCGGGATCCATGCACATAGCTCCCATCAATCAGAAGCAAAAAAACAGAAGTACTCCCGCCTTTGGATTGTGTTGCTTATGTGGTAGTCCTACCGCGAATTCATAGGCGTAATCAGGTTGTTACTATGTAATAGGCGAAGTAGTACGGTCTATCTTTAAGTATTTGAAACTGACCAGTTTACATGAAGATTGAATTACCGCCGCACTTATTGGATTAAAGATATGAACAGACCAGTCGGCCATTACATCACGTACTTTCAGAACTTTGACTACTTGAAGAAATGGTACCGTGAAAATCACTCTACCAATCGAGTTTCAGATCAACATATTAATCAGATTATTTCGTGCTTCAGACAAGGTGACCAATATTTTGGAGCAGCTTCAAAGGCCGATGAAATAGTTCGGCCGTTGCTTCTCTATTATGGAGTACTCTCCTATGTACGCGGTGTAATCTTAGCTAAAGATAACCTCAAAACCGAAGCCCAGTTACTCAAAGCTCACGGACTGAAAGAAGAAGGCTGGGAGAACGTTTTCACTGAAGAAGACAATAGTAATAAGTCAATTTTGGATTTGGGGATCCGAGCAAGCAAAGGAACCTTTAAAGAGTTTGTCTCGACAGTTGAACATGAAGAAATGTTTAAGTTTCAAACTCTTGCTGCTCGCTATGTTGGGTACATGAACCGACCCTTGGGTGAAGTCAAATTTGCAAAAGACAGGAGTGTACTAACGCTCGGGGATATCTTGGCTCGACTTCCTGCAACTTGTGAAGATTATGGCCAGCTGGACAGTCAAGAACGCCAGTGGTGCCAAGTAACTGCAACTCAGTTAAGTGGCGGAGTGTTTACGTTTGATGCTTCAGGCGCATCGGTACCAAAGTGGTACTCATCTCAGGCTAATGAAATAAATCAAAGGAGAAATGAGACAGAGCCCAAGAGTCTCATAAAAGGCTGCTTGTCAGATGTTGATTTTCCCAAAGTGATCCTCGAAACATCAAAGCCCAATATAGGAAGCTCATGGGCTGTTTCTAACTTTCCAAATGGTGACAAGCTTTCAGAATTCTTAAAGCTCTACCTTGGTTCCTATATTTTGGGCATGTTGGTCCGATATTTCCCTTCGCAATGGATGAAAATGCAGTCCCCATTTAAGGGTGACTTTGCGATGCCTCTTATCTACGCTTTAATTGGATCAATTGAGAAAGGTTTCCCGAAAGAGGTGGAGCGAGTTCTTGGCCTGCGTCACGTATCGGATGATTTTTAGAGGCTGCAGCTAAGGGACTTTCCAATAGTTCCCGCATCAAGTGCGGGATGACGACGGTGAGGGGATCTGGAGATATTTGCCTCGTTCACACACTTTGCATTTTGCACAGTTTCCCCTTTATTTCGCGAGCCAACGAGCTCATCGGCCATATGTTATGAGCGTCGCCCTGCTGCTTAGCTCTGGATACCGGATCTTTGCTTCGCTTGTCCGGCATGACGGCGAGGGGCGTTTGGGCAGACTAAGCCCCCACCGTCGTCTTCCCGCACTTGATGCGGGATCCAGCCGGAACTCACCTCTGATAACGGCCTAGCCATATCAAGTGGTTGGCAATCTGCATGTACACCCAGAAACTACAGCATGCTCACAAACGTCCCCTCAGCCAACTCGCTCATCGACCATACGCTGTAAGCGCGACCCTGCTGCTTAGCTCTGGGTACCGGATCTTCGCTTCGCTTGTCCGGCATGACGGCAAGGGCAGGCGTGGAGCATAAGCCCCCACCGCCGTCTTCCCGCACTTGATGCGGGATCCAGCCGGAACTCACCTCTGATAACGGCCTATCCAGATCGCGCGATGGGCAACCTGCATCTACACACTAACTACAGCATGCTCACAAACGCCTCCTCAACCAACGCGCTCATCGACCATACGCTGTAAGCGCGACCCTGCTGCTTAGCTCTGGATACCGGATCTTCGCTTCGCTTGTCCGGCATGACGGCGAGGGCGGGCGTAGAGCCTAAAACCTCCACCGCCGTCTTCCCGCACTTGATGCGGGATCCAGTAGGAAATCGCCCCAGATAAAGGCCGAGCCACATCACGCAGTTGGCAGGCCACACGGGCACCTGCAAATTACAGCATGCCCTATTACATCTACATCACCGCAAGGCAGAGAAACGGGACGCTCTACACGGGCGTCACCAATAATCTGGCACGCCGTATTCATGAGCATCGGGAGAAGGCGGCAACCTCGTTTACTGCTCACTATGGCGTTTCTCAGCTGGTTTATTATGAAGAATTTGAGCGTATTGGGGATGCAATCGCTCGTGAGAAAAAGCTGAAACGTTGGAGACGGGCATGGAAACTGAAGCTAATTGAAACACTTAACCCAGCCTGGCGTGATCTGTATCGGGACTTAGGGTGACGGCTTTGCTAATCGTTCTAGATCCCGCATCAAGTGCGGGATGACGGCGGTTAGAGGAGCATTGCGTGGATCATCTCACCCCCCACCCCTTGCATTCCCGCGCATTTACCTATATCTCCCGAGGCAACGCGCTTATTGGGCATATGCTTGAAGCGCCACCCCGCTGCCTGCAATATATTCAGCAAGGCAGCCTGCTCGAGTGGGATGTAACACGGGCACGCACCGTGGTCCGCAGCGTTTCTAGGTCGCTTTCAAAGCTCCTCTCAAACTCCATGGATCTCAATTTTAGCCAGTCTGGCCGCGTAGATGTATGTCTGCGGGGTATATGCTGGCGTTTAATCTATGAGCATCTTCCTGATCCCATATCAGGGGGCGTGCTCTGCACATCTTGGAAGTACGAGAGTGAAGAATTTTGACGAAGCTGGCCTAGCAGAGCCTATCCTGCGCGCTGTAAAAGAAGAGGGCTATGAAGCCCCAACCCCAATCCAGCGTGAAGTAATTCCGCACATGAAAGCGGGCGAGGACATCCTCGGCATCGCACAAACAGGTACCGGTAAAACCGCAGCCTTCGTGCTGCCGCTGCTGACCCGTCTGGCAGAAGACCGCAAAAAACCAGCGCCGCACACCTGCCGTGCGCTTATTCTTGCGCCAACCCGTGAGCTTGCCTCGCAGATCGCTGATAGCGTGCGCACCTATGGCCAGTATATCGGCCCATCGACTGCTGTGATTTTTGGTGGTGTGAAACCCGGCCCACAGCTGCGCGCCCTGTCCAGAGGTCTGGACATTGTGATCGCCACTCCGGGCCGTCTGGAAGACCACATGAGCACCGGCGGCATCAAGCTGGACGCCACAACAACAGTGGTACTGGACGAAGCCGACCAGATGCTGGACCTTGGCTTTGCGCCAGCCATCCGCCGTATTCTTGGCAAACTGCCAAAAGTGCGCCAGACAGTGCTGCTCTCCGCAACCATGCCACACCAGATCCGCAAGCTGGCCAAAGAATTCCAGACCAACCCGCGTGAAATCTCCGTGGCGCCGGTCTCCCGTCCAATCGAGAAAATCGAGCAGTCCGTTCGCTTCCTCAATTCAAGCTCAAAGCGGGCTGCCCTGCAGGAAATCCTGTCAGAAAAAGACATCGAAC
>NZ_LCWX01000216.1:6995-8360 GCF_001431305.1 Pseudovibrio sp. POLY-S9 | reverse complement strand
GCGCCATCGTCTTCACCCGCACCAAGCGCGGGGCAGACCGTGTCAGCGGTCATCTGGACAAAGCAGGCCTCAGCTCAGCCGCCATCCACGGCAACAAGAGCCAGCGCCAGCGCGAAAGATCGCTTGATGGCTTCAAAAATGGCTCCATCAAAATCCTTGTGGCAACAGACATCGCTGCCCGCGGTATTGATATTGATGGCGTCAGCCACGTGGTCAACTACGAGCTGCCAAATGTGCCGGAAGCGTACGTTCACCGCATTGGTCGGACAGCCCGCGCAGGCAAAAGCGGTGTTGCCATCTCCCTGTGTGATGGAACCGAACAGCCATACCTGCGCGACATTGAGCGCCTGATTGGCCGCAAAATCCCGTCTGGTGATGGCGATTGGGCGGACGGCGAAATGCCTGCGTACGACCCAGCAAACGAACAGACACAGCTGAAACGCCACAAACGCCCGCAAGGCAACCGTCGCCGCAGTGGCGGTGGTGGTGGCGGCGCTGGCCGCTCAGCCGGTGGTGCAGGCCGCACAGCTGGCGGTGCAGGCCGCAACGGTGCCGCACAAGGCAGCAAACCAGCAGGTGAGGCAGGCGCAAGACCAGCCGGTGCAAAGCCAAATGCAGGTCGTGGCCGCGGCGGCAAACCAAACGCAAATGCGCGCCCAGCTCAAAAAAGCGGTCCAAACCGCAGCCAGAGCAACAGACCACGCCGCGCAAAACCAGCAGCTGCGCAGCGCTGATTTCATAAAACACGCCGGGGCTCACAAGCCCCGGTTTTGCTTTCAGGCCTCAGTGGTCTCTGCCGTCTCTTCCTCCGCCCGAGTGCCAAAACCGGCAGGCGAGACGATCTCGATCAGCTCAAAATCCTCAGAATGCTCAATCTCGCGGTGGCGAATGCCCGCTGGCTGCACCACGCAATCCCCCGGTTTCACTGTGCGGATGCCATGCCCCTCATATTCAAACCGCGCCCAGCCTTTCAGCACATAATAAAACTGAAAGGAGCAATCATGCACATGCCACTGACCTGTCGCATTGTGCCCCTCACGCGCTTTAATCACATGCGCAACCACAGCCCCGTTGGTGGCATCAGCCACGCCAAGGTCGCGATATTCAAAATAACTGCGCAACCCCCGCGCCTCAAACTCCCCAGCCTCACCTTCGCTGTGGCTGAAACTCTGTTCCTGTTCCATGAAAGTCCCTCCCTCATCGTTGGGTAGTAGGGACCGTTAGGGCAGGGAACGTCAAGTTACAGATAAAGATAACTGGCCGTCGTGAAGTAAACCAACACCCCAAGCACATCATTGCTGGTTGTGATGAAAACACCCGTCGCCGCCGCCGGATCAATGCCAATCTTGTCCAGCACCACAGGCA
>NZ_LCWX01000216.1:0-6893 GCF_001431305.1 Pseudovibrio sp. POLY-S9 | reverse complement strand
CCGTCGCCCCCACCATGGCCGCCACCGTGGTGACGATGACCAGAGAGGACGCAGCCGTAAGCGCCAGCCACACGGGATCATGAATCTCAAACAACACGGCCCCAATGCTGATGAGCACAGTCAGCACACTGCCCGCAATCACCCCGTTGGACAGCGCCCCGCAAAACTCCTTCCAAAGCCGAAACAGCGTACTGCCCGTCCAGATAGACCCCGTCGCAATGCCCTGCACCGCAACCGCAGACGCCTGAAGCCCGGAATTGCCCGCCATCGACATGATCACCGGAATAAACGCCGCCAAAATAGCCGCCTTCTCCAGCTCATCCTCAAAAGACCCAACCACCAGCGCAGCAACAGCAGACCCAATCAACCCCGTCATCAACCAGGGCAACCGGCCTTTGATGATCCGGCGCACGGAGTCTGAAGGCCGCGCTTCCGGCGAAACCCCACCCATCAACATCAGGTCTTCCGAGAGCTCCTCACGCACAATCTGGTTCATCTGCTCAGTCGTAATCCGCCCAATCAGCTTCCCGTCAACGTCAATCACCGGCATAGAGGAAATCTGCCGCTTCGCCGCCTTACGCAGCACATCCTCCTGATCCATCTCAGCAGACACCGCCAGCACATTAGCATCCATCACATCCCCAATGCGTGCTTTGGGCTCCAGCGTCAGCAAGCGCGTCACATCCAGCCGGCCCACCAACCGGTGCTTGGCATCCACCACAAACACCGTACGAAACCGCCCCACCAGATCATACTGGCTCTTGATCGCGGCAATCGCCTTCCCCGCCGTGTAATCCTCGTTGAACGCCACAAACTTCCGGCTCATCAACCGCCCGGCCGTATCCTCCCCATGCAAAATCCGCTCCTCAATCTCCGCCCGCGCATCCAGCTGCGGCACGATGATGTCGAGCAAGGTCTGCGGAAACTCATCCAGCGTATCCGCCAGATCATTCTCCTTCAGCGTATTGAGAATCTCCACCAGCCGCGTGGTCGTCCCGTCTTTCAGCAGTTCAGCGCGAAAATCCGGATAAAGCTCAGCGAGGATCTTGGTGGAAGGCCGAATAGGCAACAGCGCAAACAGTTTGCGAGCATCCGGTAGGGGCAGGGTAGTCAGCAACTGCAGCAGGTCCGTCGGTGGCCACTTCTTCAGCCGCTTCACCAGCCAGCTGGTCTCGTGCGCACGCAGCAAATGGCGCACCGTCTTCAGCACCTGTTTGTTGTGCTCATGCGCGGTGGTGTCTGTCTTGCTGCTCCACTGAAGTGGCTTCTTGTTCTTTGCCATCCTCCGCACCTTTGTTTGGGTACGATATTTGTCTGTGCAGACCATGCCTCAGCGAAGTAAATCTCTCCCTAAGACCAAGCAAAACCAATGCTGTGTTTCTATAGCTAAAGTTTTCAAAGAATACCGCAGCCCACAATGAGAAAGCCTTTATGAAATCTAAGTTATGAGGGGCCTTGCGCGGGCGGTTATATCAGCGCCCAACAGCATAAAATGACGCACACCAGCGTCTACATATTGGAAAATCTCCGAGAAAGATGTGCCATGCTCAACCGGATCTCTCCAAAACTGTGCGTTCAGATTGTAGCTGCTTCGTTCCTTTCGCTTTTGGCAACCGGTTTTCTGATTAACTCCTCAATGGCTCAGGACAGCTACGCTCAGGCAGAACCCTACGAGGAACTGAGCGGAGCGGGCTCCATGTATCCCGATGTCCTGTTCAATGAGACTTTGCGTCTCTTCAAAACATCAAACCCCGAGATCGAAGTGCGATACGACCCGATTGGCAGTGGAGCTGGGGTGCTGGCACTGCAGGCTGGCAAGGTCGATTTTGCTGTCTCCAGCGCTCCGCTGGAAGCGATCCTTGAACAAGACCTTGATATTGATGCCGCCGATGAGCCTGTCGCCATAGAGGACAAACTGCTGGAGATCCCCATCACCGCAGGCATGCTCGGCATTCTTTACAATATTGAAGGTGTTGGCCATTTGAAGCTCACGCGCAACGCACTCTCTGGTATTTTTGATGGCTCCATCCAATACTGGAACCACCGTGAAATCCGCATGGTGAACCCGGACCTGCGCTTGCCAAAGCTGAAAATCACCATTGTTGGCCGCAGTGATGCCAGCGGCGCAAACCTTGCCCTCTCCAAGCACTTGTACACCGCCGAAAATGCATGGTCTGGCAAATCTGCCAGCATTTGGCCACTGGAAACCTTCCCGAAAGACGCTGTCCTTGTGCCCAGTTCTTCTGAGGTCGTCACCAAGATCACCGAGAACAATGGCTCAATCGGTTATGCCCCCTCAGCCTTTGGCAGCACACTGGGAATCCCGATGGCTTTGGTCGAAAACCAAAAGGGCAACTTCGTAGCACCCTCACTCAATGCCGGAGAAGCAGCCATTGAGGAGATCAGCAGAAGTGGTGACCCGCTCTCCATTGATGAGATTCACAACCCTGAAGCTCCCAGCGCTTACCCCATCATTTCATTCTTTTGGCTGGTGACGGAAGACGTCTACCCTGATGTGAAAACCGGCACTGCGGTGCGCCAGTTTGCTGAATTTGTTTTGAGCGGACAGGCAAGGGGAGCCGCAATTTCATCCGGCTACATCCCGCTTCCGGCCAACATGCGCGCAGATGCCAAGAAGCTGGCAGCAACCATTCACTAAAATAGAGCGGATCAAACGACGATCCCACATGCAAGCATTTCAAACAAAAAAGCGGCGGAAATGATCCCGCCGCTTTTTGAATTTAGTATGAAGTTTGCTTATCTAGGCTCGCTACGCAAACCTTTGACGATTGCAAAACATGCGCCAAGCAAGATAATTGCAAACGGGAAGCCGGTTGAAACCGTCATCGCCTGAAGGCTGGAAAGACCACCGCCAAGCAGCAATGCAATCGCAACAAGGCCAACCAAAGACGCCCAGAAGATGCGCTGCTGAACCGGTGCGTTCACCTTACCACCAGCTGTAATGGTATCGATCACCAAAGAGCCGGAGTCTGAAGACGTCACAAAGAATGTGATGATCAGAACAACACCCAGTACAGATGTGATTTCTGCAAGTGGCAGGTTGCTCAGCATCTCGAACAGCTGAATCTCAGTCGCCGCACCTGCAATTTTGCCAAGGGTAGAAGTTGCTTCCAGCTCAATCGCTGTGCCACCAAAGGCTGTCATCCAGAGGGTGGTAACAACACTTGGAATAACCAGCACGCAAATCATGAACTCGCGAACGGAGCGGCCACGGCTGATGCGAGCGATAAACATGCCCACAAACGGTGCCCAGGAGAACCACCAAGCCCAGTAGAAAGTTGTCCAGCCCTGACGGAAGTTATCGTCAACGCGGCCAACTGGGTTGGAAAGTGCTGGCAGATATTCCAGATAAGCTTCCAGATTCCAGAACAGCTTCTGCAGGATGTCCAATGTTGGACCAGCCAACAGAACAAAACCAAGCAGCAAAGCAGCGGTGATTACGTTGAAGGTGGAAAGGTGCTTGATGCCTTTATCCAGCCCCATAACAACGGAACAAAGTGCAATAGCAGAGATTGCGATGATCAAAATGACCTTGGTTGTTGTCGTGATTTCAAGACCAAACAAATGGTTCAAACCAGCATTGGCTTGTTCTGCACCAATACCCAGAGAGGTTGCCAGACCAAACATGGTGGCAAACACAGCCAGAATATCAATCACGTGACCCGGCCAACCCCAAACACGCTCACCCAGAATTGGATAAAAGATAGAGCGGACGGTCAGCGGCAGGCCTTTGTTATAGGAAAACAGAGCCAGACCAAGAGCAATCACAGCATAAGTTGCCCATGGGTGCAGGGCCCAATGGAAGATGGTGGAGGCCATGGCAAGGCGCTCTGCTTCCGCACCGCTCAGCGCTTCACCGCCCAATGGGGCCCAGCTGCTGCCAGAAGTGATGGAAGAGAAATGGCCAAGTGGCTCAGCCACGCCGTAAAAGACAAGGCCGATGCCCATGCCCGCAGCAAACAACATGGAGAACCATTCGCTGTAGCTGTAATCTGGTTTTGCATCTCTGCCGCCGATGCGAACCTTTCCCAGTGGAGACACAATAAGGAAGAGGCAAAGCAACACAAAGATATTGCCGGCAATTAGGAAAAACCAGTCAAAACTAGAAGTGAGCCAAACACGTAGATCACCAAAGACCGGACCAATAGCGTCTTTATAGAGCAGAGTAATCGCAACAAAAATTGCAATCGCAATACTGGAAATAGTGAAAACGATATTGTGGACGTCAAACGCAACACCAGCGATTCGCGGTGTAATATTGTCTTGTCCTACTTCATAATCAGTATCAATAAGATTGGACGGCCCTTCGGGGGCCGGAATAAGATCTGCGCAGGTTTGATCAGTCATACTGGTCCTGTTTATTGGCAGATATCCACGCATGCAGCCCGAGTGCGCACGTCACGTGGATTTAGCAGCTCAACCAAGAGCCATGATCCGCTTGTTAGCCATCTGCCGCGAAAGCTCATGGGCGAGCCTATACGATCACTGCCAGAAATGGGTTCCACGCACAAAGGGCGGAAGCTGGCAACGCGGTTGCCTCCATGGCGGAGGCACAGATGGATAGCGATGCCATACAGCGAAAGTGATCTGGCTTAGCAAGAAGCCGTCGCTGACAGTGATTGGTTAGGCACCACTTGGTGTGCGCGAAACCTACAAATTTAAATGCATTACACACAAGAGTAAAAATACTTAGTCTTGGGGATAGCTTTCGCCGATTTGCCTGATCCTGCAAAAGCAACATCAAAGAGACCTAAAAACCTGTCTCACATCTCTAAGCTAGTGATCCTCATATTCTATTTTCGGGCCTCATACTGCTCGAACACGCCAATTTCAGAGAATACCAATCCCTTCCATGCTGTATTGACTGTGCAAAGATGAAGATATTTCAGTTCTAATGAGGCACGTGAGTAAGGCTGCTCTCTTATTGATGGCTTTCTCATAGCAAACCTTAGTGGGTTTAGTGGGTGAGGTGAGGTTCGAACGCAGCACAGAAAATACCATTCAAAGTAAGAGCAGCTCAGTTTCGGCTCTGTGGGAAGTTGGATCCGTTACACTTTGGAGCATGTTGCATTCGGCCTTACGGCGAGAGGTGCAATCGAGGTGTAAAGTGGCGATGATGTTTGAGGCGAGAGCGTGAAGATGCCATCGATGACTTGCAAAGGTGAACTGTGGTTAGAACCCAGTTTCATGCCTGACTCAGATGTTCGTTCAGACTTTGAAACAGATTTGTGCACGCTCTGGAGCTCCACAGTCAAACAGCGGTTCTTTGTTCTACTGATGAAAGAAAAGGAGATCGGGTTTGCGTTCGAACATAAACCCAATGCTGATCTTGGAAGCGACGATCAGAGGGATAAGCTGCTTCTAAATGGTGTCGACCAAACTATGAGGGCAAAGCCTATATATAAAGTCACATTGCTCTGGATTGTGAAGTGAAAACCCAGTTCCTCAAAACTGGGTTTTTTTGGCTCGATCTCAATAAGTTAAGATAGCGCCCATTTAGCAACGATGTCTTCAGCACCTTTCAAAAGATCCGCATCGTAAGAGCGTGTTGTGACCGCAATGTTCTCTTTCACCTGCCATTCCTGATAGGCTCCGGTAATAATGGGCCCGACCGCATCCTGCGCCATCAACCACCCCATAGCCAGATGGGCCAGAGGCATACCGGCTTTTTCAGCGTAAGCTTTCAACTCGTCAGCACAGCCGAGATACTTCTCCAGTAGCGGAGAATTCAGTTTCGGGTTATTGGCGCGATCATCATTTTGGTCAAAGTTACCGCTTGCTTTGAAGGTTCCTGCCAGCAATCCCTGCATTAATGGGCTATAAGGCAAGTACTTGAGGTCATGCTCCTCGCAAAGCGGAATGATCTCATCACGACTACGGTAGCTCAGCGGTATATTATGATAATGCGTGGCATTCGGCTCCAGAAGGTTATAAAGCCCCTGATAAGTGGCCAGCTCACAATGTTGCATCAGCTCTTTAGTCATCTTCAATGAGAAGTTGGAGACGCCAAGATGTCGAACCTTCCCACTCTCCACAACAGCGCGTAAACCTTCGGCGGTCTCTTCAACAGGTGTTTGGGGATCAGGCCAATGGCATTGCAGCACGTCAATATACTCTGTCTGCAAACGCTCGAGTGATTGATCCACCTCTTCTATGATAGAAGCTTTGGTCAGATTGTTTTTGACAGCTCTTTCTGGGTTGTTCCAAACCAGCCCGCACTTGGTGGCAATATACAGCTGGTCACGCTCAAAGGTCTTGAGGGCCTCACCCAAAAGCGTTTCCGCATGCCCTAGCCCGTAAACCGGTGCGACATCAAAGAAATTGATGCCCAGCTCAACGGCTGTTCGCATGGTTTGGATAGAGGTTTGATCCTCTGTGTCATTCCAGGTGCCGCCCACAGCCCAGCAGCCGAACCCCAACACTGACGCATTCATATCTTTCAAAGCTCTGAAAATCATTGTTATTTCCGCTATTAAAACTCCCAGGGGAAGGGGAGCACACAAAAATAAACTGCGCAATGCGCCATAACCGCCTTTCCAGACCTGAAGCTGATGATCAAAAACCGCTCCTTTGCGGGGATAGTTTTTTGGTTTGCGCTTATAAGATTTGATAGAAGGAGGATAAGCCCTGTTTCTCAGTTGGCTGGAGCAGGAGGCGTTGATGATGCCGTTCTTAGTCCTCTATCTTCCCAAACGTGCTGTTTCCTTGTCGTCTTGAACATTTGAGCGCATAAAAAGGCTGTTTCACGCAAAATCACGCAACGAACGCAATGGCGGGGCTTTCCATTGGGCGTCTCTCATCGCATAGCGGTCATCTCGGCGAGTTCAGGCGCTGCAGCCTGTGCCACGACCACCATACACCCTCATTCATTA
>NZ_LCWX01000215.1:0-245 GCF_001431305.1 Pseudovibrio sp. POLY-S9 | reverse complement strand
TCATTGACAATTGAATACGGAAGAAGAAAGAGAAACGTGGACGGCGGTTATTCGCGAGTGGTTTGGTAACAAGCCACTGTTACGGAATAGCTGACTTAGTTTACGTTTTTCAGAACACCAAAGATTGAGGCTTCGGTCTTAATTATTTGCGTGTTCCTCGTCTATTAATTGGCCATTTATGGTCGGTTAGATTTGAGTACAGAAACGTGATTTAAGTTGGGATTAATATTCAGTACAACCTGAGA
>NZ_LCWX01000214.1:100731-109879 GCF_001431305.1 Pseudovibrio sp. POLY-S9 | reverse complement strand
AGAGACACAATATTGGTTTCGACCGGTGGTGGAGAGGCGACGCTGCGTGTCGCGTGACCGGACAATCCTTTAGGGAAGGACGTGCCAGACAACGCATCAGTTAATATTCCGCAGGTCTTATCAAGTGCCTCTAGGCGGTTACATAAAGCGTAGTGCAAAGTGAATAAAACGTCACGTTCGCAACTGTTCTTCATCCGCTCGCTCAGCACCATATGCTGCACATAAGCAAGATTCTGAAGATCAGAAACAGCAACGTTTACGTCATCAAATTCATTCTGAAGAGTATTTGTGGCGCCACAGGCGCATGCAGTGTCGTCCATAATCAAAGCCTTTCTGACTTGGCTGTTGAATGAACCGCACGACATTGAGCTTTCGACGGCCCGCTGGCGAGCGGGAGGTTCGAAACCTGAGTCAGACAGGCGAGTTTATTCCCCCCCGAAGGAGGTGTTGTATTCACCGCCCTCCCGCTCATAACAAAGGGTTTGCGCCTTTGGAAAAAAGGCACAAAAAATCCGCTAGGTGACGGGAGCGGTTACCGCTGACAAAGAGGTTTCGAAGCCTCACATATGAATGTGGAATGGAACCGGCCACCTGTCAACGAAAAGTTGCAAAAGCGAAAGAGGTGTTGCCGCAGGGATACGCTGGTGAGACCCCACCACCGTCATCCCGCACAAGCGCAGCGCTATGCGGAACCTAGAGCCCCAGCCCTCTCCCTCGTCTTCCCGCACTTGATGCGGGATCCAGAGCTGCCCTCACCAACACCAGCACCTTTGACACTGGATACCGGATCAGCGCTCCGCTTGTCCGGCATGACGGTTGAGGCCCCAGAGCAACCAACCAGTCACTCTGGATACCCATCATAGTTAGCAGAATGGCAGCGTCTTAGTACCCCAGCGCGCAGCCGTCTTTGCGTGGATCAGAGCCGCCAATCAGGCCGCCGCCATTGGCACGGTCAAACATGATGGCCTGTCCGCCGCCAATTGGGGACGCGACAATGGAAACCTCATGGCCCAGCGCTTTGAGAGCTTTAACGGTCTCTGCCGGAACACTTGTTTCAGCCTGCAGGGACAGAGACTTCTCATCAATGAACATACGCGGGCAATCAATGGCCTCCTGCATATTCATGCCGTAGTCCAGATGGTTGGAAAGCACATGGGCATGGCCGCACGGCTGATACCCGCCGCCCATCACACCAAAGCTCATATAAGGCAGTCCGTCCTTCAGAACCATCGCCGGAATGATGGTGTGCATTGGCCGCTTACCGCCAGCAATCTGGTTTGGATGCCCCTCTTCCAACGTGAAGCACGCCCCACGGTTTTGCAAAAGCACACCGGATTTCGGTGTCGCGATACCAGACCCGAAGCCGTGATAAATGGAGTTGATGAGCGAAATGGCCAGACCATTCTCGTCAACCACACTCAGATAAACCGTATCAGACTTCGGTGAGAGCACCTCTTCCGGCTGCCTTGGCAACACAGCATCCGTGCGGATCAACTTGGCAAGACCGTCGATGTAGTCGCTATCAAGAAACGCCTGCGGATCAAACTCCATAGTCTCTGGATCAGCAAGAAAACGATCACGGCCAGAATAAGAAATCTTGGCAATCTCCATCTCCAGATGGAACCGCTCTGGCCCCATTGGATCCAGATCCGCCCAGTCAAACCGCTTCATCAGCTCCAGCATGATAAGAGCTACAATGCCCTGCCCGTTAGGTGGCAATTCAGCAACCGTCACACCGCGATAGTCCGTGGTGACGGGTGTCAGATCAACAGCCTCATGCGCAGCCAGATCGTCCGCTGTCAGGTATCCACCCTTCGCCTGCACTACTGCTGCAATCTCTTCAGCAATCGGGCCGTTGTAGAACGCATCCGCTCCACTCTTTGCAACAGCTTCCAGTGTCTCAGCCAAGGGAAGGTTACGCATCATTTCGCCAACAACAGGCGCACGACCATCCTTCAAAAACAGCTCAGATGCACCTTCATCACGCTTGAGAAAGTCAACAGCACCTTTCCAATCCGAAGCCACACGCGGGCAGACCGAGTACCCGTCACGCGCATAACCGATGGCCCGCTTCAGAACCTTGTCGAATGAAAACCGTCCATGGTCTTTGAGTAGCTTCTCCCACCCACGCAAAGCGCCCGGAACGGTGACTGCGTGAATTGAATCCACGGCAACATCAAGCAAACCATCCGCTATCAGCTTATCCGCACTCACATTTTCAGCAGCGCGCCCAGATGAATTCATGCCCGAGAGCGTCCCATCCGGCTGCGCAACAATGGCAAAGCAATCGCCGCCAATGCCCGTCATATGCGGTTCAACGACAGAATGAACAGCCATAGCGGCCACAGCAGCATCAACGGCAGTGCCGCCCTCTCGCAAAATTTCGAGCGCTGCATTTGTTGCCAATGGATGGGATGTCGCTGCCATTGCATGTGGTGCATAAACAGCGGAGCGACCCGGAACCTGAAAATCTCTAAACACGAAAAAACCCTCTTTGTAATTACCAGTGAATCTCCGGTCCCCTAACGAAGAATTCCCCGCATCATCATCCTCTGCTAAAACAGGGTGATTCAGCAAAACCTATCAGGAAATACTTATGGTGCAATTCAATCTTGATCACGCCCGGACAATCATCTCAGCAGCACAGGCTAAAGGAAGCGAGCTTGGCCTCAAACCGCTCACCGTCGCTGTGTTGGATGCAGGCGGCCACCTCGTCGCGCTCGAACGTCAGGATGGCTCATCAATATTGCGCCCGCAAATCGCAATGGGCAAAGCCTATGGAGCCGTAGCCGTTGGTGCAGGGTCCCGCTGGCTCAACGACAACGCCCAAAGCCGCCCTCACTTCGTGCAGGCCCTCAACGGCGTTGCAGGTGGCGGCATTGTGCCAGTACCGGGCGGTGTTCTGGTCCGCAACACTGACGGCGAAATTCTAGGCGCAGTCGGCATCACCGGCGACACATCCGAAAACGACGAAGCTTCAGCCATTGCAGGCATTGAAGCCGCTGGTTTCACAGCTGACGCAGGCTGACACAACTTTACCGCAGTTGCTGGACTATATTGCGCCCAGCAACTGCACCACTATCACGGTTCACTCCATTTCAGATTGGTACCCATGCCTATTCGCTTTGTTATTTTTGATATGGACAACGTCCTTTACGATTATGACCACCCCTACCGTCTGAATGTCCTCGCTGACATGACCGGCAAACCAGCCGAAGAGATCGATCATATCGTCTTTAAGGGGCCAGAAGAAAACGCCGCCGAAGCCGGCACGCCGCACACCGCAGCAGAATACCTCTCGCAGTATCAACGGCTTCTGGGCCATCCTATTTCACGTGAAACGTGGGTAAAAATTCGCCGGGATATGATGACCGAATGGCCGGATATGCTCTCCCATGTGGAAGCAATCAAACAAAACCACGAAGTCGCCCTGCTCACCAACAACGGCATGATGTTGAAAGACGCGCTCTATGAAGTCGCTCCAGCACTTGAGCCAATCTTTGGTGACCGCGGCCATGCCTCCGCTGAATTCGGAACCCGCAAACCAGACCCGAACATCTACCTGACAGTCTGCGAGAAATACGGCTTCCAACCAGAAGAAACCCTGTTCGTGGATGACCGCCTCGACAATGTGGAAGGCGCCCGCGAAGCAGGCCTGACCGCTTACCAGTTCACCACAGAACCTGCGTTCGCCAGTTACATTCGCACACTGGGGCTGATCAATGAGCAGGTTCCGGCGAATTAGAAACATCCCACTAACCGGGTATTCAGCAGACCAGCAATCTGTTCGCCTCAAAGACGGTTTCTCTCCGTAAACTTGTGCAATTGCAACACACGCAAGTTGAGATGGAGAGAAGTCTGTACCTACGTCTGACCATAAGCTCAGCGATGCTCGCGGTCTTCATCGCACTCGCCATCTTGCCATCCATCGCTTTCGCAGGATCATCACTGGCATGGCCGCGGGGCTTGATGATTGTGGCACTGGTTTACTTCGCGCAAGTCGGCGTAGGCTTATGGCTCGCCCGCATAAATCCCTGGTTGTTCAAAGAACGCACCTCGTTCCCCTCCAAGGCCCTGAAGGGAGACAAACGCGCCACTCTCATTCTGTTCGGAGTGATCTTCGTCTACTTCCTGCTCGCTGCTCTGGACGCTCACCTCTGGCATATCCTGCCTCAAACGGGAGACGTGAAACCAATCCTCAGAGGCCTGTTCCTCTTCCTGTGCGGTGTCATTCTCATCGTCTGGACCTTCAGCAAAAGCCCCTTCGCCAAGCCAACACCTCAAATAGACCTGAGCGAGCAGCAATGCGTTGAAAGCTGCGGACCGTACGCACTGGTCCGCCACCCCATGTATCTCGGTCTCATGTTCTGCATCGCAGGCCTTTCCATGATACTGGGCTCAAAACTCTTCGCCTTCCTCGCAATCCCGCTCATCATCCTCGGCTTCCTGCCGCTGATGAGAACAGAAGAAAAAACCCTCACCAGCAACTGCGAAGGTTACACAACCTATACTGAGAAGGTCCCCTGCCGACTGTTTCCGTGGATCTATTAAAAAAGCCGAAGGCATCCCTCCGGCTTCCATAACTCAACAGCAATGTGCGTGTATCAGGCGTCTTTTTTGGCCGCCGCAAGAGCCGCGATCTGCTTTTGCATTTCTGCAAGCTGCTCTTTCAGGTCAGAAATATCGCCGCTGCTGGCCTGCGTTTCTGCAGGTTTAGGCGCAGCTTCCTTTTCCGGTGCTTGGGCTTGCCCCGTCATATCCGCAGGATTTGCACCATCAAACGGCAGGAACATCTTCATCGCACGGTCAAACATATCCGCATTGCGCTTCACCTGATCTTCCAGAACCTCAAAGGCAGAGGAGCCAAAGTTCTGGTTCATCTGGCTGCGCAACTTCTCTTGCTCTCGTGTGAGAGAGGACATGGAGAATTCCAGATAGCTCGGCACGAGGTTTTGCATGCTGTCACCGTAAAACCGGATCAACTGGCGCAGGAAGGTAATTGGAAGAAGGTTCTGCCCCTTGCTTTCCTGCTCAAAGATAATCTGCGTCAGAACAGTCCGGGTGATGTCATCACCGGATTTGGCGTCAATGACGACGAAGTCATCTTCATCCTTCACCATCACCGCAAGATCCTCGAGAGTCACATAGGTGCTGGTTCCAGTATTGTAGAGCCGCCGGTTGGCGTACTTCTTGATGATAGTGGCTTCGTTTGTCTTAGCCATCAGATTTGAGTACCTCAATGCGCTATTATGGCTGATCTGGAACACTATCCCAATTTGCTCCGGCCAGCTCCCCCCTGATCCCATATTTTTTACATACGAGATTAACTAGTAAGCCGCAGAGTAAGCTAAATCCCACCTTTCACGCTAGCGGTTTCATTGGTCTACTATGGTCTTAATTGGAATTATCGAATTCATCTGGCTTTCCCCCCTACAAATTGAATAGTCTGCCCATTAGGTATTCTACGAGTTCGAAGGATCTCTTATGCTGCATTGCACCAGCATGGCTGCCCGCCCTGGTGATTTGCGTGCGAATAAGAAGTCCCGCATTGCACAAATATTGGAGAATTGCACATGACCTCGCCTAATGATGTTGTAATTGTAAGCGCGACACGTACCCCAATCGGATCCTTCAACGGGTCCTACGCCAACACCCCAGCTCAAGACCTCGGCACAGCGGTTATCAAGTCAGCACTTGATCAGGCGAAAGTGGAAGCAAACGACGTCAACGAAGTTATCTTCGGCCACGTGCTCACTTCTGGTCTCGGTCAGAACCCGGCACGTCAGGCAGCGATCAACGCTGGCATGGCAGATGATTCGACCGCTATCGTCATCAACCAGGTTTGCGGGTCAGGCCTGCGCGCTGTCGCTATGGGCATGCAGCAGATCCAGTCCGGCGATGCAGACATCATCGTTGCAGGCGGTCAGGAAAACATGACCCTGTCCCCACATTGCCAGAGCTTGCGTGCCGGCGTGAAAATGGGTGACTACTCCATGACTGACACCATGCTGAAGGACGGTCTGATTGATGCGTTCCAAGGCTATCACATGGGTATCACTGCAGAAAACATCGCAGAAAAGTACCAGATCACCCGTGAAGCTCAGGACGAGTTTGCCGTCTCCTCTCAGAACAAAGCGGAAGCTGCTCTGAAAGCTGGCAAGTTTAAAGACGAAATCACTCCAATCACCGTAAAAGAGCGCAGAACTGAGCGCGTGGTGGAAGATGATGAATTCATCCGCATGGGTGCTGAAATCTCCGCAATGCAGACACTGCGCCCGGCATTCAAAAAAGAAGGCACCGTAACCGCAGCCAACGCATCCGGCATCAACGATGGTGCAGCAGCCCTTGTTTTGATGAGCGCAGATGCAGCTGAAAAACGTGGCCTGAAACCGCTGGCAACCATCAAGTCATGGGCAACCGCTGGTGTTGATCCTGCATACATGGGTCTTGGCCCAATCCCTGCTTCCAAAAAAGCACTCGAAAAAGCTGGCTGGGCTATTGATGACCTCGATCTCATCGAAGCAAACGAAGCCTTCGCAGCGCAGGCTCTTGCCGTTGGTCAGGAACTGGGAATCGACTCAGACAAGCTCAACGTCAACGGCGGCGCAATCGCTCTTGGTCATCCAATCGGTGCATCCGGCGCGCGTGTACTTGTAACACTTCTGCATGAAATGAAGCGCGAAGAGAAGAAAAAAGGCCTGGCAACCCTATGCATTGGTGGAGGTATGGGTATCGCACTGTGTGTTGAGAGAAAATAACCTCAACATTGGTAGTAATGTCACCTAATTGGAATAATTGAGCTTTATGGTCCCTGCGTAAAGTTCAAGTCAATTCCCTAACTAATGACGGAGTTGTCTTTGCTCCGTCATTATTATTACCTGTAACGGTGGGTTCCAATATTTTATTCCTAAGGCGGGGAGTATATCGATGAGCAGGGTAGCAATTGTAACCGGAGGAACGCGTGGCATCGGCGCAGCGATTTCCAAAGGATTGAAGGATGCAGGATACACAGTTGCCGCAACATATGCAGGCAACACGGAAGCGGCTGATAAATTCAGCGCAGAAACCGGCATCAGTGTTTACAAATGGGATGTAGCGGACCCTAAGGCCTGTGAAGCAGGTATTGCTCAGGTGGCAGAAGAGCTCGGCCCGGTCGAAGTTCTCGTAAACAACGCGGGCATCACCCGCGATGGTTGGTTCCACAAGATGGATTATGACCAGTGGACCGCCGTGATGAAAACCAACCTCGACTCAATGTTCACAATGAGCCGCCCGGTTCTGGATGGCATGCGCGAGCGTGGCATTGGCCGCATCATCAACATTTCTTCCATCAATGGACAGAAAGGCCAGATCGGCCAGACCAACTACTCCGCAGCAAAAGCAGGCGTGATCGGCTTCACAAAAGCACTGGCGCAGGAAACAGCGCGCAAGGGCATCACCGTGAACTGCATCTGCCCAGGTTATATCGACACTGATATGGTCGCTGCTGTGCCTGAGAAGGTTCTGGAAGGCATCATCGGCCAGATCCCGGTGGGTCGCCTGGGCAAGGCAGAAGAGATCGCAGGCATGGTCTGCTACCTCGCCTCCACAGCCGCAGCCTTCGTCACCGGCTCCGTCATGACCATCAATGGCGCCCAATACGTCGCAAACGGCTAATACGCAGCGGTGAGGGACCTCCCGCTCTAAAGCGTACACATGACTATCAAACACCAAAACCGCCTCTCTAAGGGGCGGTTTTTCTTTTCTGGAACGCACCAACAAAATTTGGCAAGTTTGATGTGTGCGGGCAATTCCGATATGACCTCTCGTTTGCATACGAATTTGGGTGGAAACGCGATGCCAGATCTTTCAACGCTGCTTCTGTTCACAGCAGCGTCCTTTGCCCTCACAGCAACTCCCGGCCCAGACATGTTGCTAATTGCGTCCCGCAGTGCAGCTCAGGGAAGACGTGCAGGACTAGCCACCTTTGCAGGAATTGCCACAGGAACTTACTTTCATGCGTTTGCCGCAGCCTTTGGCCTTTCACAGCTCTTTCTTGCTGTTCCTATCGCTTATGATGTTGTTCGGTTTACAGGCGCTGCTTATTTGCTGTTTCTGGCTTGGAAGGCATTCACCTCAAAATCAGAGGCCGCCAGTACAACTATTGAAAATAAAACGCACTCATCCATTCAGATGTTTCGTCAGGGCCTTCTAACTAACCTGCTCAATCCCAAGATGGTCATCTTCATCCTGGCCTTGTTTCCTCAATTTGTGAAACCTGAAGCTGGAAACGTCGCAGTTCAGATAATGATCCTTGCCACCGTGTTGAACACAGTCGGCTTCTTCATCAACGGAACTGTCATTGTCGCAGCAAATCACATGATGCGAACACTCGGAGGCAACGGAAAGCTTAAGTTTCTCGCAAATTATGTTTTAGGTGCCGTGTTCGCAGGTCTTGCAGCAAGATTAGCTTTCGAAACCCAACGCTAGCAGAAAATCAAAAAAGGCCGCCCTTTCACAGAGCGGCCTTTCTTAGTTCAAGCGAAGCATCACAAAAAGAAAAAGCCGCCCCGAGGGACGGCCTTTTCAAAATCAACTCGCGTTGATCGCTTCAGACTTAAGCGTCGTCTTTAGCCTGAAGGATCTGACGACCCCGGTACATACCACTCTTCAGGTCAACATGGTGCGGGCGACGAAGTTCGCCGGAATCCTTGTCTTCCACGTAAGCTGGTTGTGCCAGAGCATCAGTAGAACGGCGAAAGCCGCGCTTCATACGCGATACTTTTTTCTTAGGAACAGCCATTGTAGCTCTCTCTCTCGTCACATGCGCACGCGCCACTCAAGCGCGGCGTTAACGTGCGAAATACACAATCTCTCAGATTGGCGGGGGTTATACAGGCAAACAGAAGGATTTGCCAGTCCTTATACGAAAATAATTTCGCACTACCTCTCCGGCGCCGAAATACAGTTAAGCACCTCGCCGGCCACCTGAGCTCGGCTACGGTTTATACCGGCAAGCCTGCGATGTCCAGAGCTAGGTTTTGCAGGGTTCCTGGCAATTGGGTTTGGGAGCGCTGTAGCCAGCAAAGAGGCCTGAGACGCAGAAAGTTTTGCAGCACTTTTCCCAAAGAAAGTTTGCGATGCAGCTTCCACTCCAAAGATCCCCGGA
>NZ_LCWX01000214.1:99923-100600 GCF_001431305.1 Pseudovibrio sp. POLY-S9 | reverse complement strand
GCCGCTTTGACAGCACCGTATCGATGAGCATCGCCAGAGGTACCTCTAGCACTTTGCGCAGATAATCCCTGTCGTTCCAGAGAAACAGGTTCTTCGCAAGCTGCATCGTGATGGTACTCGCTCCTCGAGGCCGCTTGCCTTCAAACAACTTCCAGGCCTGTCCGCGCACGGCAGGCCAGTCAACACCGCCATGAGTGCAGAAGGTAGCATCCTCGGAGACAACCACAGAACGTTGTAAATTAACGGAAATTTCTTCCAAAGGCACCCATTCTCGCCAAACGGGCTGACCAGTCACAACGCGAAACAGCATCAAACTGGAATAAGGAGGAACCACAGAATACAGCAGTGTCAGCACCACCGGCAAAGCCACAAGCACCCCGAGTGTACGCAACACCCAACGCCTGATCCTGCGCTTTAATGGCTCTGGTTTCTCCTTTGAACGCGCTTTTTTCAAGCACTTTTCTCCGATACATCTTGAGGAACCGAGACGTCTCTTTGAGTTTCAACCATAAAGCGTTCCAGAGCCTTGCAAAGTAATTTTGCATTTCCTTCAAAAGAAGATTTACGCCTCCAGACCATTCCAATCGTCCGGCGCGCATTCTTGTCGGCAATTTTGATCAGCTTCAAAGAGGTCCCGCGGTCGATATCTGCATCTACTGCAATACGTGGCACCAAAG
>NZ_LCWX01000214.1:85295-99774 GCF_001431305.1 Pseudovibrio sp. POLY-S9 | reverse complement strand
CTTCATTTGCCGTCAGCATGCGCCCTCCCGTTGCGGCAAGCACATGGTTTCGCAAACAGTGGCCATCTTCCAACAGCAACAACACCTCATCTGCCAGATCTTCCATCATCACTTCATGGGCGCCCGCCAGCGCGTGTACGCTCGGCACGGCCAGATAAAAATCATCGCTCCCAATCTCGGCAGATTCAAACCCCGTCGTGTCATAGGGCAGCGCCATCAGTGCCGCATCAATGCGCCCTTCCCGCAAAGCAATCATCAGATTGCGCGACAGATCCTCACGAAGGAACAATTGCAGCTCAGGATAAAGCTCTCTGAGCTGAGGCAGAAAGCGCGGCAGCAGAAACGGAGCGACAGACGGGATCACCCCCAACCGGAACCGACCACACAACGGCTTGTTCTGCGCACGAGCCCCCTGCACAAGGTCCTCCGCATCACGCAACAGCAAGGATGCCCTCTCAAGCACCTTCTCTCCCGCTTCAGTCAGAACGAGCGTGCGACCAGAGCGGTCCAGCAGCTCACATCCAAGTATGCCTTCCAACTGCTTGATCGAGGCAGAAAGCGTTGATTGTGTGATGAAACAAGCCTCTGCCGCCTTCGAAAAAGACAGGTGTTTGGCCAGCGATTTGAAGTACTGAAGCTGTTTTAATGTGGGTAACATTGTGCGACCAGATGACACAGATCAAAGCTCATAGATTAGAATTTCTCTAAGTTTTGGCGGAATTTGGCCAATCTCGAGACAACTTAGCATGCCCATCGAAAAAATCGATGGACTTCTTCGTTATTATCGTTTTGACCGATCAAATCAAGAGTTGCATAAAGACCCCAACGAAGACGTATTTTCCAAGTCTTCATGAGAATCACTAATCGACGCGCTCTGGCGTCATTCTATATTTAGGAGAGTACCATGCTCGGTATCGGCGAAAAGCTTCCAGAATTTGAAGTAGTTGGCGTAAAGCCTGGTTTCAACAACCACGAAGAAAACGGCGAAAGCGCATTTGAAGCAATCACTGAAAAAAGCTTCGAAGGTAAGTGGAAAGTAATCTTCTTCTACCCAAAAGACTTCACTTTCGTATGCCCAACCGAAATCGCTGAATTCGCTCGCCTTGCAAGTGAGTTTGAAGACCGTGACGCAGTTGTACTCGGTGGTTCTTCCGACAACGAATTCTGTAAGCTGGCATGGCGCCGTGACCACGCAGACCTCGACAAGCTGCCAATCTGGGCATTCGCTGACACCAACGGCTCCTTGATCGACGGCCTCGGCGTTCGTTCCCCAGACGGCGTTGCATACCGCTACACCTTCGTTGTCGACAACGAAAACACCATCCAGCACATCTACGCAACCAACCTGAACGTTGGCCGTAACCCGAAAGACACCCTGCGTGTTCTCGACGCTCTGCAGACCGACGAACTCTGCCCATGTAACCGTGAAGTTGGCGGCGACGTAATCGCAGCTTAATGCGTATTCCCGAAAAGTGGTTCCGGTTTTCGGGTAAGAATACGACAAAAAACAAAGACTTAGAGCTCGATGTCTGAATGCACATGAAGGCATCAAGCTCTAAGTCTGGAACAATCAGGACCGGAGCACATAAAGCGAAAAATCGCAGGCTCCGGTCTTTTTAGCGTACTTCCGAAAACAATAAAAATCAGGTTTCGGAAGAGTTTGCGCACCAAAAACTAAAAACCATCACTTTGCACGTGGCCCATTGCCAAAATCATTAGGAGAAACATCATGTCCATCGATTCCTTGAAATCCCGCCTTGGTGACTTTGCTAAGGACGTTCGTTTGAATCTTGGCTCTATGGGAACTGATGAATCTCTGACTGCTCAACAGAAATACGGCCTGATCGTCGCTTGCGCCATCGCCACCCGCAATGCAGACGTGAAGAAGGCCCTGATTGCAGAAGCTGCTCCGCACCTGTCCGCAGAAGCGATGAGCGCCGCCAAAGCTGCTGTATCAATCATGAGCATGAACAACATCTACTACCGCTTCGTACACCTCTCCTCAAATGAGCAGTACGGAACTATGCCTGCCAAATTGCGCATGAACGTGATTGGCAAGCCGGGCGTAGACAAAGTCGATTTTGAATTGTGGTCGCTTGCTGTCTCCGCCATCAACGGCTGTGGCATGTGCATTGATAGCCACGAAGCTATCCTGCGCAAAGCTGGAGTAACTGCCGAGATGGTGCAAACAGCTGTTCGTTTCGCATCAATCATCCAATCTGCTGCTGTCGCCCTTGAAGCATCAGAACTGGAATTGGAAGCAGCTGAATAACCACAAGCGCCTCTCTATAGGGTTTCGCCCTGTTTAATCCCCTCCCAGGATTATTCGTGCCCCGAATAACAGGCGATACCTAAACTGGCTCCAAGAGCTAAGCCGAAGCCCCCCAGCTTCGGCTTTTTCTTTGTCATGAGCCTACAGCGTATCTCCGAAAAGTGGAAACCGGTTTTCGGATAAAGATACGCAAAAACAAAGGCTAAAGCAGCTCAGGTGTTTCAACTTAAATGCGGGCTGCTTTAGCGAACCTCATCAGGGATGGAAGGCGTATTGAACACCCCCACAAGGATGATCAGCAAATCAACCAGCGCCCACGCGGAAACAATCATTCCTAACCCCAAGGCTCCACTGACAACAACCAGCATCCCGTTGGGGTCCAGTGTCTCCATCCGGTTCAGACCGCTCACAATCAGAAAACCCGTGACCAAAGAAAGAACGAGCATCACCGCTCCACTCAGCGGTTTACCAAGATAAAACCGATGCAGCCCCAAGCCGCCCAGAAAGAGCGACAGGATCACTGTCACCACAGCAGATTTGTGCGGGTTCTTGAGATAAAAGAAACCTCTGTTACCAGAAGAATTGGCGGTTTGATCGCTCATAACTACGACCTCCGGTGAGCTTCAATCACACTCAGAGGCTGACACGCATTATCGATCAAGACACCTCCCGATATTTAAGGCATCTAACTAGGGGCTATGAATTCATCCTAGGCAAACTTGAAAGGATCAAGCCTTAGCAACACTCTGCCCTAAAAACTCTCGCGAACGAGCAATACAATCAGCACGATCAGATCGATAAGCACCCAGATGTTCGCGATCATCGCCATACCGATGGCAACACCGAAGCCGATCCACTCGCCTGTCGTCAGATCAGCAATCAAATTATGCCCCTCCAATCCCATGAGCAACGGGATCAGGATCAAAACTGCTGTAATATTCAGGCAGTTGATGACAACAGCACTGCCGAGCTTACGCAGATAAAACCGATGCGCTGCAAACTGACCAAGCAACAGCGCAAACAAAACGGCATAGGCTGTCGACTTACCCGGTTCGGAAAAATTGAAAATGCCCTCTCGCCGCCTTTGCGAGGGCAATGTAATATCATCAAACACCAACGACCTGCTTTCACCCATGCATTCAAAACATCAGGAAAGTAGCCAATGATTTCACTGGGCGTCAATGATCCACCCTAACAAACCCCGGAACTAATTCCGGAGTCCTCTCTTTAGCGCAGAGCAGTTTATGCCGTTTTTCTGCGATCATCACGATGAGAAATCATCGCCTGCTCATTGTCACCAATGAAGTCACGGATGATCGGTACAGCATCCCGTTCTTTAGACAAGATCAGCTGGAACACCATGAGCCGCCCGTGCAGGAAGTTCATTTCGCAGCCTGACAGATAGAACTCCCACATTTTGCAGAAGCGCTCGTCATACAATTCTTTGATCTTGTCCCGGTTACGCTCAAAATTAAGGCGCCAGTCTCTCAGGGTGTAATAGTAGTGCAGCCGTAAGATCTCGTTATCACAGACCCAAAGACCCGTTTTCTCGATATCGGCAAAAGTCTCTGAAAGAGCAGGACAATACCCACCAGGGAAGATGTATTTGCTCAGGAATGGACCTGTCACACCCGGAGGTCCGCTGCGGCCAATCGAGTGAATGACAGCATAACCATCCTGCTTCAGACAGTCTCTGACCTTGGCAAAGTAAGCACCCAGATTGCCGTGGCCAACATGCTCCATCATACCGACAGAAACAACGCGATCAAACTCACCTTCAAACTCGTTGTAGTCCAGACAGACAAAATCAACCTTGCCTTCAAGACCGGCAGCTTTCACCCGCTCTTCAGCAATTTTGATCTGCTCGGTAGAAACGTTGAGAGAGGTCACCTGTGCACCAGTCTGCGCCATGCGAATGGCCAGAGAACCCCAACCACCGCCAATTTCAAGCACTGACATGCCTGGCTTCAGGTCCAGCTTGGCAACAAGATGGTCCAGCTTCGCCTGCTGGGCTTCTTCAAGCGTATCTTCAGGCGTCCGGTAATAAGCACAGCTATAATTGAGCCCGTCATCCAAAAACAGCCGATACAAGTCCGTCGACAGATCGTAGTGATGACGCACCTGCGCTTTGTTTTTCTTCAGGTTCAGGCCAAGTCGCCGCCGCGTATGCCCGTCTTTCATGAAGGTTAGAATTCGTTGAATAGGATGTTCTGTAAGCAGGCCGTCATTCGCCATAAACACAGCAACCAGATCATTCAAAGTGTGACCCGGCTCCATGGTGATCAAGCCATCCATATAGGCTTCGGCTGCTTTCAGTTCAGGATCAATCAGAAGTGTATAGGGAAGCTTCTGACTGTGAAAACGCAATGCAGCGGAGGGGCCGCTTTCATCGCTACCAAAAACATGCTTTTTGTCTTTGGCGTCAAAAATTACAAGTTGCCCTTTCTGGACAAAACTCGACAAAATCTTCGAAAGTGCACGCATTTCTATTCCCCCTATCATCTCTTATAGCTGACTTACTAGGGCGCCTTATTGCGAGGTTCTTATTATATGACCTTAGGTAACTTTAGATTTAACCTAAAGAAAAAAACAGCCACAAGGCAACTCCGCAGGAAATCTCACCCGAATATTTACGGGGCGAAAATCCGCAGGAACCTTACGGTAACACGCCATTTCACTTGACGTTGGGCTGTTTTCGGGACAAACGATCAACGTGCTATCTGTCGAATAGGTAAGCACTTTCAAATCTGTTGTATTTTAATTGCTCGTTTGGGATGGGGTTCTGTGTCTGTTGCTTTAAAATCGGTCATCACCGAAACCGCTCAGTCTCTTGAAGAAAAGCTCACCTCTCTATTAGGGGAGACAGTTCGTTCTGAGGAGTTGGCCCGCCCTGAACGCTTGTTGGAAGCGATGAACTATGCAGCGCTGTCCGGCGGCAAACGTCTGCGCCCGGTTCTGATGGTGGAAGCTGCACGCTTGTTCGGTCACGAAGATGAAGGCACGCTTGTAGCCGCATCAGCGCTGGAATGCATTCACTGCTACTCCCTCGCCCATGACGACCTGCCTGCAATGGATGATGACGATGTGCGTCGTGGCCGTCCAACAACCCATAAGGCATTTGACGAAGCAACGGCGATCCTTGCAGGCGATGCACTGCTCACGATCGCATTTGATTTCATTGCTGATGAGCAGGTGCATCCTGACCCGGCCATTCGTCTGCGATTGTCTCAGGAGCTTGCCCGCGCATCCGGCATTGGCGGTATGGCAGGCGGCCAGATGCTCGACCTAGCCTCTGAACATCGCGACAGAACAGAAGCTGAGATCCGTCAGCTACAGGCGATGAAGACCGGCGCCCTCATTCGTTATGCATGCCGTGCAGGCGCGTTGCTCGCAAATGCCACAGAAGACGACATTGCTCGTCTCACCCGTTTTGGCGAAATCATCGGTCTGGCGTTCCAGCTGGCAGATGACCTGCTGGACTTGACTGGCGATGCAGAAGTGGTTGGCAAGGCAACGGGCAAAGATGCAGAAGCTGGCAAGGCGACCCTCGTCAGCCTGCTGGGTGAAAGCCACACCCGTCAAGAGCTCTCACGCTTGATTGCAGAAGCAGATGAACTGCTGGAGCCATACGGTGCAAAGGCCAACACCTTGAAGACGCTGGCCCGTTACATCGCAGATCGCGAAAGTTAAGCCGTCACTGCCTGCGCAAATTCAACATCAACCTCTGGAAGGGCGGTAATGCTGCCCTCATACCCACGAAGATAAATCAGCGTGTTGTTGTGATGCGCTCTGATTTGCTGTCCAGTAGCGTGCTCTTTGTCGTGCGTGGTGTGCGCATCATTCACCAGCCGCAGGTTAAACCCAAGCGAAGCCGCACGGCGGAACGTGGTATCTACGCAAAACTCTGAAGCAAACCCGCAGATCGTCAGATCCGTGATGCCGCGCTCATCCAACAACTCTTTCAGATTGGTTTTGTAGAAGGAATCCGGTGCAGTTTTCCGCACCTTCAAATCACTATCCGTTACAACAAGATCATCCGGCAATTCCCATCCCTCAGAACCATAAGCCAATTGATGGTTTGCACGTTCATGCTGAACAACGATAACTGGTACACCTGCTTCACGAGCTTTTGCGCTCAGTCTGTTGATACGGACAATCGTTTCATCCCGCTCAAAAGGGTGCGGCTCCACATCAAATAAGTATTTCTGGACATCAATAATAATCAGAGCGGTGCTCATCGTACCCTCATTTGTTGGAGGAATAGGCCTGTCCTTCTTCCCCTAAAAATACGCCCATGAATTAGTCATAAGCAATTGTAATCAATAAATATTTTCTTTGACCTTTGTAACCATCAAACAGATAGTTGGTCCTGAAGCAAATGGACAGGAGGTCGTTACATGGATCATGAAATGATGATGGAAGGCTTCGCCCTTTGGCAAGTTGTCATTATGATCGTCTGGATATTGGTTGTTGTCATTCCAATCGCCAGAATCCTGAACCGTCTCGGCTTTTCAAGGATCTGGACCATTCTGGCTTTCATTCCCCTGGTCAACCTGATCTTCCTCTGGATCCTAGCCTACGTTCATTGGCCAGTCGAAGACAGAATGTAGCCTGCTACTTCACGCAGATGACCTGATGGTCTCCCAAAATGTCCGGTAAATTTCCGGGCATCATGAACACTGCACTCGGCGTTCCGGCGGCAGCCCACACTTCATCAAAGCTCAACAGATCTTCATCCACGAAAACCGTCAGCTCCTGTTTATGTCCCAGTGGTGGAATACCGCCAATCGAGAACCCGGTAACATTTCTGACGAACTTGGCATCAGGCCGTCCTATCGGCCCACCAACAACTGTAGAAATAGCGTCTTCGTTGACGCGGTTCGTCCCGCTCGCCAGCACCAAAATAGCTTCCTCGGTATCCAGCTTCTGAAAGACAAGGGATTTGACGATCTGTTCCTGAGCGCAGCCCAGCGCCTGCGCAGCCTCTGCAGCAGAACGTGAAGACTCCGGCAGCTCAACCACTTTCAACCCAAGTCCACGATCATCCAAAAAACTCTGAAATTGCTTTGCACGCTTACTTTGCAACATATAACCCCTCCTCCGGCCTGTGCTTCCTTTAGATAGTGGTTGGCGCTGAAATTCCAAACCGCTCTTTTAGGAACCGGAGCGCCAATGCCTGTGCCTCACCATTGATGGAGTGATCCAGCCCCGCCAGATCATGCGCTTCCACATCAAACCCTGCATTCTCCAGCGCCATTTGAGCAGCCCCAAGATACGCCGCCGCCACCACATCATCCTCACTGCCATGCAGAAGCATCACTGGAGGCCGCACCACCATCTGCTCCACCAGATGCTCAGGTCCACCCAAAACACCGGAGAAACTCAGCAGGCCTGCCGCCTCAGAAAAACGCCGAGGCCCCACATGCAAAGCAACCATAGCACCCTGCGAAAAGCCACCCAGCACCATGTCACGCTCCAGCAGACCATAATGCTCCAGCTCGGCATCCAGCACCCGGTTGATCAACGGCGCAGCGGCCTGCACACCAATCCAGATTTCCCGCGCATCAAACTCAGTGGCCGCAAACCACTGCCGCCCCTCAACCCAATGTGCGCATGGCTCTGGCCCATTCAGGCAAACAACTGCAGTCTCTGGCAGCTCGTCGCGCAAGGCACGCGCCGTCGGCTCCATGTCCCCAGCATCACCGCCATACCCATGCAGCAACACCAGCAGTTTGCGCACCGGTGCATGGCTCGGCTCCAAGCGGATGCACTCAAGCTCGTGCATACTCATTCAGCCTCTTTCATCGTCATATGACCAGCAAGGTCTGGAAGCAGACCATCCTTCAAAAGAGCGCGCATCACCTCACCATCATAATAGCGCTCTTCAACAATCTTACCAGCATCCCAGCGCTGCCAGCACAAACCGTCAATCTGCTGCAACACACCAGCACCATCCACAAACTGGCTGAGATTGCGGAAGACGCATAAACCACGCGCCTCATCAATCACAACATCTTCAATCTTGCCAATGATGGATTGCGCTGCAGAAATAAACGGCTCTTGCTTGGCACGGCCTTCGGCAGCGCCATCCGCAAACAGCACATCATTGGCATACATCTGCACAGAGGACGCAAAGAATGCATCAAACGCTTCAAGCGGCTTCCCATCGCGAAGCAGTTCAATCTGTGCGTCCACAGCACTCACAAAACCTTTGGATTCCATCAAGCAGCTCCCCATTTCATGATTGGCTCAGCCCCCTTCAAACTGGCAGGGTCTCGCGTCCTTCTTTCATCACGCGATAATAAGACCAGAACAATCGCGCCGCAGTTCCACGATGAGGAGACCATGCCTCAGTAATTTCGGCAAGCACCTTTCCCTTGGGGCGCTCTTCCAGATCAAACGCATGCTGCACAGCCGCCTGCAAAGCCACATCACCAACCGGAAACACATCCGGATGCCCAGCACAGAACAGCAAAAAGATATCCGCAGACCAAGGGCCGATGCCCTTAATCTCACAAAGCCGCTTGTGTGCCACCTCACCCGGCCAGTCCACCGCCTCGTTCAAACACAAACCAGCCTTCAGCTCTTCTGCAATGGCCTTCAATGTTCGTAGCTTGGCATTGGAAAGCCCGACACCTAGCAGTTTCTCATCGCTTTTGGAAAGCAGCACATCCGGCTCAAATGGCACCACCAGTGCCTCCATCCTTGCCCAGATGCTCGCCGCAGCCGCCACAGAAAGCAACTGCGCGACCACGATATTGCAAAGTCCGGCAAAATCAGCTGAGCGCCTGCGCAAAGGCACCTCACCTGCAACATCAGCAACGCGAACAAGCCGCTTATCTAACTGTACAAGAGACGCGAGCTCCCGCTCAATATCCTCAAGCGTATTTATAGGTCTCAACGCCCCCTCCTCAAGCAAGCAAAGATGCTCTAATAACAAGCTGTCCATATTCCAAGTAGAACCATTTCGCAAATGAACTCGCCTGTCTATCGCTTTGCCCCTTCACCCAACGGCCACCTCCACCTTGGCCATGCCTATTCGGCCATCCTCAACGATGAAGCTGCAAAGCAAAACGGCGGTAGGTTCCTACTGCGCATCGAAGATATCGACACAGTCCGTTGCACCCCGCAACTGCAAGAAGATATGCTGGAAGACCTGAAATGGCTGGGCCTGCACTGGGAAACGCCAATTCGCAGGCAATCAGAGCATTTCAGCGAGTACGCCAAGGCACTCGCGCAGCTGGAAGCAATGGGTCTTGTCTACAAAGCCTACCTCACCCGCGCCCAGATCAAGCGCTTCATCTCGGAACAAGATGCCTCGGACACGCCATGGCTACGAGACCCTGACGGCGCCCCACTTTACCCCGGAGACAGCAGCGTTCTCTCTGAACAAGAACAAAAAGCCCTTCAGAACTCCGATGTGCCCTATGCCCTGCGCCTCAATATGGCCAAAGCCATTGAGCTAGCGGGTACATCTCTCTCTTGGAACGAAGCACATCACGGAAAAATTCAAGCCGACCCGGCAGCCTGGGGCGATGTCGTCCTTGCCCGCAAAGACACCCCAACCAGCTACCACCTCTCAGTAGTCGTAGATGATGCACTACAAGGCATCACCCACATTCTGCGCGGCAAAGACCTCTACCACGCCACCAGCGTCCACCGCCTGCTGCAAACTCTTCTGGACGTGCCAGAGCCGCACTACGAACATCACGACCTCATTCTCGACAAAACAGGCCGCAAACTCGCCAAATCCGCCAAGGACACTTCCCTCCGCGAACTAAGAGCAAGTGGTGTCACTCCTGAGCAAATCAGAGAGAGGTTGGGTCTGTAGCTCAATACCCCTGCACCTGAATGAACCAGAGCCAGAAGCTTACGGTGAAAACTGAGATGCCTGTGGTGATTGCGATACCGTTGGTGGACATGGCATGACCGGTGCCGAACTGGTTGGCCATAATGAAGGAGAACACGCCTGTCGGGCACGCTGCGATCAGCGTTGCTACACCCACCCAGACAGACGGTAGGCCCACCACGTGTGCAGCAACAACAAACACAACAAACGGCATCAGGATCGACTTGATGATCGCCAGCACGCTACCAATCGCCAGATTGCCGCGAATACCGTAGTTCACCATGCTCATCCCCACTGCAACCAGCGCCACAGGTGAGGCAGCTTTCGCCAGTGGAGCCAGAACGTCATCAGCCAACTTTGGAATTTCCAAACCTGATACATTCCAGAGCAGCCCACCCACAACACCATACAGGATCGGGTTCGCCAACAAGCCTTTGCCAACTGCAATCAGAAGCTCTTTCTTAGAGCGCGGCGCCTTATGACCATCAATCACCACCGCACGCTCCATCAATACAGAAGACGTCAGCGCGGTTAACGGTGCGTGGAACACAATGAGAAGCGAAATCAAAAGCGTCCCTTCAGCTCCATAAACCGCATCAATCAACGGAATACCAACCAACACGGTGTTGGAGAAAGACGCCGTCAGCCCGGCAATCACCGCTGCCCGTGCTTCCCGCTTAAACCCAATACGGACAAGCAGGCCACCCAGAAAAGCAACCACAATCATGGAACCGTAGTAAGTCGCCCAATACCCCCAAGGCGAAATGCCATCCAGGTCAGCGGAACCAAGGCTACGGAACAACAGGATAGGGATGAGAAGGTTTACGCAGAACTTGCTCAGAATATCGCCAAGACTGCGATCCAGATATCCAACATTAGCAACAACATAGCCAATGCCAACAAGAGCAAAGATCGGAAAGACGACGAAAAAGACCTGAACAATCATGGGAAACTCGAAAGAGGGTGCAAGACCTTCTTAGTAGCCCAGAAAGTTTAAGATCCAAAGCCAGAAGCTCATTGTGATTATTGAGAAAATGGTCGTCAGGCTGATGGAGTTCGCACTCATGGCGTGCCCGGTTCCAAACTGGCTGGCATAAAGGTAAGCCACAACACCGGTTGGGCAGGCCGCCGCTAGTGTCGCCACCGCCACCCAAAGCGGCGAGAGCGGGAAGACATAAGCACCCAGAGCCAGCACCAGCGCGGGCATCAGTACAATCTTGAGCAAACTCAATACGCTGCCAATGGCAATGTTCCCACGCACACCATAGTTGAGCAGCGTCATACCAACAGAGAACAGCGCAACCGGGCTGGCAGCTTTTGCCAGAGGATGCAGCACACCATCCAGCAACACAGGCAACTCGTAGCCCGAGAAGTTCCAGCCTACACCCAGCAAAATCGCGATGACCAACGGGCTCTTGATCAGCGTGGTGAACAGCGAATGCATAACGTCTTTGAAAGGCCGTGCTTCCTGATAGCCGTCCACCACCACCGCCCGCTCCATCGCCAACACAAACACCAGTGTTACGGACGGCGCATGCACGGAGATGATCAGCGAGATAGGAACCAACGCCTCTTGTCCAAATGCTGAGGTGATTACTGGGATACCGACCAACGACATGTTGGAGAACGCAGCAGAAAATCCACCAATGCATGCAGCCCTTGCTTCCCGTCCGAACACCTTGCGCACCATATAGCCACCCAGCACAGCACTGGTTGCCAATGCTGTGTAGTAGGTGCCCCACAGCGCCCATGGGCTCAGCCCGGCAAGATCAGATGTCGCCAGAGTACGGAAGATCAGAACCGGAATAAGCACGGTAATGCAGAAGGTACTGAGGTTGTCGCCAACCTGCTTGCTCAGCAGTCCGGCATATCCAAACCCATAGCCCACACCCACTGTCGCAAAAATGGGAAACACCACTTGCAGCGTACTAAACAGCATTCCGTGTCCGCTCTCTTTCCACCGTACAGCACTCTCCCAGAGCGCAAGCAAATGCGCTTGCAGCAGCAAAAAACAAAATCTCGGTGGATCCTTGCCAGAACTGGGCGAACTTTTTCTGCCAGTGTTTTAGGCTCTTCTTCGAGGATTGATCAAGGAGTTATCTCATGCCTGCGCCAAAACCGGCTCCAAAGCAGGATGTTGCAAGGCTGGTGCACGACCTGAAGACACCGCTGTCTGCTATGAAAACGGCTTCTGACCTGATCGCACAGGAACCACTTAGCGATCAGCAGCAACATCACCTGAACACTCTGCAAATAGCCATCAATTCGCTTGAGGAGCTGACTGGTACGATCCTGGGTGCAAACACACAGGCTGAGCATCATAGCCATGCAACAAGCAAGGCGGGGCCTCAAGCAAAATCACTGTTGGATCAGCTCACCTACATCGCAGATTTGTTTTCACCGCAAGCTGCAAGCTCTGGTCACACCCTCACCCACCGCTGGTCACGAGAAGCGATGTCAGCCTACCAAACCCAGTCAGATGAACTGCAGCGCATTCTCGCAGTCCTGGTTGATAATGCTACTTTGTACAGCAATACGGGCACCATCACGCTAAGCGCACATATCAAGTTCTCAAACCATCAACCCAACATCGTGGTAACGCTCAAGGATGCTGGCCCAGGCCTGACACCAGAGCAAGCCTCACATCTGGACGCCGCCCCAACGCCAAAACGTAGATCCGACGGCCACGGCCTCGGGCTCTGGAGTGCACGGCACCTTGCCTGCGATCATCAGGGAGACCTGAGGCTCGTCACCAACACCGGGCATGCAGCTTGTTTTGAGCTCGTTTTGCCAATCCAAGAGATCGAGCAGACACAGCAGCTTTCAACTCCAGCCCAGAATATGACGCGCTCCAAGCTTTCTGGCTCTGTACTGGTGGTTGACGACAATGAGCCAAACCGGGAGTTGCTGGCAGCAATCTTCTCATCATTTGGCCTGACAGTGCGCATCGCAAACAGCGGAAAGCAAGCGCTGGCAGTGCAGTCAGAAGCACCGTCCGATCTGATCTTTCTGGATTTGAACATGCCGGAAATGAGCGGCTCGGAAACTCTCACTCAAATGCAGGCAAACGGACATATCAAAGATAAAGCTTGCTTCGCGATCACAGCAAGCATCGCCCCAGAAGACCGCCCGGCACTCTTCAAACAAGGCTTCACGCAGATTCTGGAAAAGCCAATCAATCCATCCGCACTCTATAGCCTTCTGGAAAGTACGCTTCAGAAGGCAAGCTAACCAATCCGTACAAAGGAGGCATCCAACGCCTCATCAAGGCGGTCGTTGCCCCAGTAAAGATCGCCCTTTTCGGTGATCATGCTTGGTGCTCCAAACACACCCAGTGCTTCTGCCTCCGCAACCGCTGCCCGCAAGCCAATCTTGACCTCAGTGGTTTCAGCCTGCCGCATGACCTTATCTGCATCCAGATCCAGCTCACGCAACAAGGCAATCATTAGCTCTGGCTTGGAGATATCTTCATCCAGCACAAAAGCCATGTGAAACACAGCGCGGGTAAACGCACCAATCCACGGTTCCTTACGTCCCGCAAAAGCAATACGAGAGGCAAACAGACTGTGCTGTGGAAAGATCTGTGGCTTCTTCCAGGGCAAGCCGAGGTTTGCAGCGGTACGCGCAACATCCCGCCACATATAAGCCCCCTTCTTCGGGTTCTCTAAAAATGGAGAGCTCTCTATCCCCTGACGCCGGAAGATCGGCCCCAACAGAAAAGGCCGCCAATCAATATCGATGCCCCTGTCTTTCGCAAGCTGTTCAATACGTGCTGCGGTCAGGTAGGAGTATGGGCTGGCAAATTCATAATAAAACGCGAGCCGAGGCATTTATTCTCTTTCTGATCCAATAGACCGGTAAGACCCAACCTACGGCAATGGAAACAATTTGAATTTATCTCGCAGGCCCCTATATGGGGGTTTGGCACTGCGAGACGTAATCTTGCTGAGCACCAATGGAATTTCAAGGCAGCACATTGGCGCAACCTTCGAAAACAAGTATACCGCCTTGTAACCCAAAAGAGCGAACTCAGGAATTCCCGTGGCAAAAGACGGCTCGAACACTTCAATCCTAAATAAAATCATTAGTTTTTGCGGTGAACGCCCGTTCACGGCAATCCTGACATATATCCTTGTCGTCTCAGCAATCTTCCTGATCTTCCCGAGGCTGGATATCTGGGCATCCACCTTCTTTTATGACGGCGAAGGCAGTTTCCCTGTTTCAAAAGACCCGTTCTGGCGCGGTCTACGATACTTCGGCGTCTACATCTTCCAGTGGGTTGCAGGCCTGTCCTTGTTTGTGATGCTCTTCAAGCTCGCGTTTCCAAAGATCAAAGCACTGATGGATCTCCGTCACCC
>NZ_LCWX01000214.1:27889-85197 GCF_001431305.1 Pseudovibrio sp. POLY-S9 | reverse complement strand
GATCTTCGTCGTATCCACGCTCATTCTTGGACCCGGCCTCGTTGTCAACGCGTTCTTCAAAAACCTGTGGGGCCGCCCACGCCCACGCCAAACAGAGATCTTTGGCGGAGACCTGCCATTCATCGGCGTTTGGCAACCTACTAACCACTGTGATAGTAACTGCTCGTTTGTATCCGGCGAAGGATCAGCATCCATCTGGTTGTTCGTGCTGGTCTTTATCGCCCCCAAAACCTGGCGCATTCCTCTGGCGACAGCAATTGGGGCATTGGTCTTTTTCCTTTCCGCCAACCGTGTGGCTTTCGGCGGGCACTTCTTTTCAGACACCCTGCTCTCCTGGGGCATCACCATGCTCGTAATTGTGGGTGTCTATCACTACCTATACCAGCGCACGCCAACATGGGCCCAGCCCGCTAATCTGGATACCTCCTTCACCAAAGGTGGCAACTGGCTGCGTGCCAAACTTGGCCGCGCTGCCTGCTGGTGCGCACGAAGCAGCAAAAGCTTCCTGCGCAAATTCAAATAATCAGCCCAAAAAGCAAAAAAGCTCCGCAACCAACTGCGGAGCTTTTCTTCAATATCTTGCAAAGAGCTTAAATCTCGGTCGGCTCCATCTCCTCACGGATCTCCTGAAGCAGATTGTAAGTCCCGTTGCTCACCAGATCATACACCTCATCAAAGCCCTCATTCGCTCCGTAATACGGATCCGGCACATCCTTCTGCTCATCCTGAAGCAGCAAGCGCACATTTGCTGTATGCAAATACGGCGCTTTAGACTGAATATTCGTTAGGTTGCTGGCATCCATCGCAATGATGTAATGAAACTTCTCGAAATCTTCATCAATCAGCTGGCGCGCTTCCTGTTTAGAAATATCAACGCCATGCTTTTGCGCTGTCTGGATGCTGCGGATGTCCGGCTTTTTGCCACTATGCCAGTTCGCAGTTCCAGCGGAATCCACGTAAATCTGCTCTTCCAGTCCAGCTTGTTTGACATGATGACGGAAGACACCCTCTGCCAACGGACTACGACAAATATTGCCAAGACACACAAACAGTACACGACGCTGCAACAAGACCACTGCTCCCTCCAAATCTGACTGCCCGAATATTTAACCCAGCCGAAATCTTTGCTCCAGACTTTCGCGCGGATCTACTCAAATATCCATGGATTTTGCGAGTCAGAAAAACCTACTAAATCTGAGACACCCCTTGCAACAAAACCAAAGGTGGTCTTGTGCCCGAGCTGTTAACCTCTACCGCAAAAGAATTTGCCCTAGCAGAATTACCGCATTGGACCTTGTCTGAAGATGGCAACGCGATAGAACGCACGTTCACCTTCCGGTCCTTCGCACGTGCATTTGGCTTCATGGCCAGCACTGCAATTCTGGCAGAAAAGATGAACCACCATCCTACATGGACGAACACCTACAACAAAGTGGATGTGTTACTTACCACCCATGATGCAGGTGGGCTGACCGAGTTGGATTTCAAGCTCGCCCGCAAACTGGACAGGCTGTGTGACGCTTAATCTTTTCCAGGAAGAGCGCAATCAGCATTCAATCTTGAACTGACGCACGTCACCTACCATCTTATTCTCAATCAGCACATGGCCGTCTTGCTGGCACATATGTGGAATATCGATTGCAGACATTGGATCAGTAGCTTTCACAACAAGCTGCTCGCCTTTTGCCATACGCTTAAGATGCTTGCGCGTCTTCATCACCGGTAGTGGGCAATTGAGACCTCTCAGGTCCAAAATATTTGAATCTTCCACCAATGTTTCACCAGGTACTCGAGTGTGGCACTGTGTTTGATGCTGGGCTAACGAAACTTTGCGCAACAGTAAAGTGAATATTGGGGAGTAGACCATGGCGACGATGGAACTGGACGGAAAAACAGAGACCAGCGAAGCGCTTGAGATTCTGGACTTCTGGTGGACGGCAGGCGGCCCCAAATGGTTCAACGGCGGCGAAGCGTTCGATCAGGAAATTCGTGAGAACTTTGAAGCCGACGTAGAAGCCGCCAATCGCGGAGATTACGACACCTGGACAGCGACGCCTCACGGCACTTTGGCCCTCCTTTTGCTGCTCGACCAATTCCCGCGCAACATCTACCGCGGCTCCTCAAAAGCATTTGCATCCGATCCCAAAGCTGTAAAAGTCGCTCTTGAATCATTGAACAAGGACTTCCATACCGC
Source organism: Pseudovibrio sp. POLY-S9 (assembly GCF_001431305.1). Lineage (NCBI taxonomy): Bacteria > Pseudomonadati > Pseudomonadota > Alphaproteobacteria > Hyphomicrobiales > Stappiaceae > Pseudovibrio > Pseudovibrio sp. POLY-S9. The sequence continues at coordinate 83,003 of NZ_LCWX01000214.1, read as the reverse complement.
CTTTCCTATGGGCTATCGCATGTTCTTCTTCCTGCCATTTGAGCATTCTGAAGAGATGGACATGCAGGATTTGAGCGTAGACCTGTTCCGCGGTCTTGGCGATCAGGACACCTACCATTACGCGCTAATCCATATGGACGTGATCCGCCGGTTTGGCCGCTTTCCTCACCGCAACGAAGTGCTCGGTCGAACCTCAACACCAGAAGAAACTGAGTTTCTCGCCTCTGGTGGTTTCAGAGCATAAGCAATCTGATCAAAAATTAAACACATACCATACATGATTACAAAATAAGCAGAGTCATTTTATGGCTCTGCTTATTTTATTGACAGTCACATTCTGCGCCTCCCAACTACGTCAACGTCACAACAAGAAAATTAAATTTCAATCAAGCCGCTGAATTTTCAAGTTTATTCCAACACCTCCGTCCTCCAAAATCTACGTAAAAATCGATATTTCTCAAAACTGGCACGCTCCTTGAAAGAGAGAGGGCAAGCGTGCCGGCCGGGCATTCTGAGAACGACCAGATAACTGGCAACTTTCCCGGTCCCAAAGAGGTCTCCAGAACTCTTTACGGCGCAATCGATGAGAGAGGGGAACGGGAATCTGACATGAAAATCATTATGGCAATCATCAAGCCCTTTAAGTTGGATGAAGTGCGCGACGCACTCACCACTTTAGGCATCCAGGGGCTCACGGTAACCGAAGTCAAAGGCTATGGCCGGCAGAAGGGGCACACCGAAATCTACCGCGGCACAGAATACGCCGTCACCTTCCTCCCAAAACTGAAGGTCGAAGTCGCAGTTGCAACAGACATGGCAGACAAAGTTGTCGAAGCCATTGGCAGTGCAGCGAAGACCGGCCAGATCGGTGACGGCAAAATCTTCGTCTACTCCATTGATCAGGTCGTCCGTATTCGCACCGGCGAAGCCGACGCAGAAGCAATATAATGAAGGGGACAGAGAATATGAAACGCACCTCCACCCTTGTCGCCGCAGGCTCACTCCTGGCACTTTCCGCAGCTCCAGTTATGGCAGAAGAAAAGTACGCCTTAGCTGTCGACACCGCCTACATCTTCAACACCCTGCTCTTCCTGATTGGCGGCTTTCTGGTGATGTGGATGGCTGCAGGCTTCGCCATGCTTGAAGCTGGACTCGTCCGCACCAAAAACGTTTCAATGCAGTGCCTTAAGAACATCGCCCTGTACTCCATCGCTGGTCTGATGTTCTGGATCACCGGCTACAACCTCATGTACACTGGCGTTGATGGCGGCTTCATGGGTTCCTTTGGCCCATACTCCTTTGACCCTGTCGGCGGCGATGCTCTGGACGCAGGCTACTCGACAGCGTCCGACTGGTTCTTCCAGATGGTCTTCTGCGCAACCACAGCCTCCATCGTGTCGGGCACCATGGCAGAGCGCATCAAGCTCTGGGCTTTCCTGATCTTCGTTGTCATCCTCACAGGTGTTCTTTACCCAATCACCGGCTCCTGGCAGTGGGGTGCTGGCTGGCTCTCTGAAATAGGCTTTGCCGACTTTGCTGGTTCCACTCTCGTCCACTCCGTTGGTGGCTGGGCAGCACTGTCCGGCGCAATCATCCTCGGCGCGCGGAAAGGCAAGTACGGCAAAAACGGTCAGGTCTACGTCATGCCGGGTTCCTCTATGCCACTGGCAACTCTGGGCACCTTCATTCTGTGGCTCGGTTGGTTCGGCTTCAACGGCGCTTCCCAGCTCGCAATGGGCACCATTGGTGACGTCACAGACATCTCCCGCATCTTCGCAAACACCAACATGGCTGCTGCGGGCGGCGTAGTCTCCGCAATTGCCCTGACACAGGCCCTCTACAAGAAGGTCGATGTTACAATGGCTCTGAACGGTGCATTGGCTGGTCTTGTTTCCATTACCGCTGAACCACTGGCTCCGAGCGTACTCCAGTCCGTCATAATTGGTGGCGTTGGTGGCGCAATTGTCGTCTTCGCAGTACCAATGCTCGACAAGTTGAAGATCGATGATGTGGTTGGCGCAATCCCGGTTCACCTGCTGGCTGGCATCTGGGGAACGCTCATCGTGCCGCTGTCCAACTCTGACGCGTCTTACGTTACCCAATTCATCGGCGTTGCAGCCGTCGGCATCTTCACCTTCGTGGCCTCCACCATTGTCTGGTATGCAATCCAGTTGGTGGTCGGCCTGCGTGTCACAGAAGAAGACGAAGCCATGGGCCTCGACAAAGCTGAAATTGGTGTAGAAGCCTATCCAGAATTCGGAACCGGCTCCCAGCGCCTCTGAGTTCGCACCAATTCTGGGAGGATCAAAACACTCTCCCAGAACTAAAAGATGAAATCACAAAGCCCGGCAACCACCGCCGGGCTTTTTCTATAGCAGCATTTGCCAGCCTATCATTTTCTCTCAATAGATAGCTCTGTGTTCAAACGCTAAATACTACAAAATCAAAGCAACCCAAAAGCTTAGGAATGTTGATACCCCAGCTTACTAGTCGGTTCAAATCCGCCTACCACATTTGAAAGACGGACTTCACCTTTCATAGGTGGTACTTTCAGGAATGCCATATACGTCCATTTCTAATCAAGATTCGCTCTTCATCCTACGTCCAAACAAAGAGGCGCAAGCGCCCGAGCTTTGGAGTCCAATGATGAACAGTGAGTTGGAAGCAGCAGTTAAAGAGGCCAGCCAGAAGTGGCAGAACGCGTTCAATGCGGGTGATGCTCAAGCTTGTGCCAACTGCTATGAGGCAAACGCTGTTATGGAGGCCAAACCCTTTGGCACCTATCACGGACGAGCCGAAATTCTCGAGTTCTGGCAAATGCTCATTCGGGAAGGCTTCTCAAAAATCGAGTACATCAACCCCAAAATCGTCGCATCAGGCGAAAGCTCCGCAATCCTTTCTTCTGACTGGAAGATGAACAAAGCCCACGGCAACATCTCCAAAGAACTCTGGGTTCTGCAATCAGACGGTACCGCGCTGCTGCGAGAAGACTACTTCAGCGCCGCATCTTGAGATCACGAGGCAGATCACAAAAAAGCCCGGCACATGGCCGGACTTGGTCGCATCGCTCGAAAGCTGAGGCACTTGCTCAGCAGTCGCGATAGTAAAAGTAGTCCAGACGATCTGCGATATCATCCAGAGCAAAGGAGTAGCCGCTCCAGTCCTCATCGATCCATGCATCTTCCAACCGGTCAACCGCGCGGTCCAGTTTACCATCACCCTCCAGCTCGCTCAGCAAGCGACCCACATCAATCAGTTGACCCAGAACACCATCAGCACTTGAGCCAGCACGAACGCTACCTTCAAAGAAGACTTCATCGGAAATATCATCGATGTCTGAAATAGTCGCATTCAGATCTGAGCAGCTCAACTCACCCCATGCATAAGCAGGGCTTTGAGAGACCAACCCGACAAAACCGATTGAAGCAGCAACAGCAAGTGCTTTGAAACCACGCATTATCATTCCGAGACCTTCTTCCGTGAGACGCATCTGGAGCAAAGCTCACAAGATACCTGTAACCCACATAGAAGTAGCAAGGTCGCAAAGCAGCGCTGTCTCAAAGAAGACAGAAATTATGGTCTCTTTGAGATTTCTCTGTGATCATTGACGCCCATCAGTCAGCCCTTTCACAAAGGCTTTCTGACAGAACACCACAAGCAGGATCGGTGGCAACATGGCCAGCACAGCAAGCGCCAAACCTTGCGGGCTTGTGCGCCCGACCAAGCTAAGTCCCTGCACCAATGTCATTCTGGTCTCCTCACTGGAAACCATCACAGGCCACAGATACTGGTTCCATCCCTGCACAAACATCAGCAGACCGAGCGCTGCAATCATCGGTGCAGATGCAGGCACCAGAACGTCTTTCAAAAACTTGATCGGCCCTGCCCCATCAATCCGCGCAGCCTCAGAAAGCTCAGTCGGCACTCCCAGAAAAAACTGGCGGAAGAAGAATGTCCCAACCGCAGAAGCCAACAGCGGCAACATCAAGCCCGGATAGGAGTTCACGAGCCCAAGCTTGCTGGTCACAGCATATGTCGGCAGAAACCGGGATTCCAAAGGCAGCAGCAAACTGCAAAGGATCACCCAGAAAAAGAACGTCCCAAAGCGCACCCGAAAAAACACCAGCGCATACGCTGCCAACAGAGAAACAGCCACTTTTGCCAGTGCAAACCCTGCGGCCAGATAGAGCGAGTTCAACGCCATGGTTATGCCAGTGACACCGCCAGTAAACCCACGCCCTTCAAACAGCGCCCGGCTATACACCTCCACCCCATAAGGCCCCGGCAGAAACTGGAGGCCATCCTGACCAAGCGTAGCGCCAGAGTGCGTTGAAGAAAAAACGATCACGATCACCGGCCCGACGATCAAAAACACGCCGATAAGCAGAATAAGGTGATCAAAGAAATGTTTGCGGGGCATATTCATCTCAGAAACGAAGCGCAGTCCCCCACCACGAAGCATGGTTTTCGAAGACAAAGACGCAATCAACAATACTGAAAGCAGTAGGAGTGGCCCCGTTTCCGGGCAAACTGCTTTAAAGGATCGTTCCAGAGAGAAGGCAAAAGGCAGCCAGACCAACAGAACGCAGCAACAACGGAAACACCGTAGAACTACGCAGTCCAGGTTTCAAGCTCTCTAAGTGCCTATAAAACCACAATTCCTGAATGCTTGGCATGATTTTCCGGCTCAACATGGATGGTCACACGTGCGCCCGGCATCTTTTCTGCGATGCCTTCCTCAATACGATCACAAATCGCATGGGCATCCAGAACGCTCATCTCACCTGGTACAACCAGATGAAAATCAACAAACGTCACATGTCCAGCATGTCGGGTCCGCAAGTCATGAGCCTCCAGCGCACCATCTCCAAACTTGGAGATCAACGCCCGGATTTCCTCCTGCTCCTCTTCGGGAGCCGCCTCATCCATCAGGCCACCAACAGATTCACGCACCAGCTTCCAACCGGACCACATGATGTTAACCGCAACAATCCCCGCAAGGATCGGATCAAACATCTGCCAGCCTGTTGCCCACACAGCAGCGATACCAACAAACACACCGAGAGATGTATAAACATCCGTCATGATATGCCGGGCATCCGCTTGCAGCGCAGGTGAGCGATGTGCTCGACCGATGCGCATCAAGGCCATTGCCCAGAACAGGTTGATAACGGAAGACAGGAAGTTCAGCGCGATACCCTGAAAATTGACCTCAAGCTCATAAGGCTCAGTCAAACCCATATAGGCTTTGCGCAGGATTAGGATCGCCGCCAGAACAATCAGAACACCCTCAAGAACAGCAGCAAAATACTCTGCCTTGTAGTGCCCATAGGGATGGTTCTGATCAGCAGGTTTGCGCGCCAGATACAAAGCACCAGCAGCAGCAGAAGCACTCGCAATATTGATGGAGGTTTCAAGAGCGTCGGAATAGAACGCAATGGAGCCAGTCAACGCAAAGGCAAAGTATTTAAGAGTAAATACCAGTATGCCAATGACGATGCTGCCCAGCGCAAAGCGCATGCTCTGGTCCATGTGCCACATCCACCCTAATTCAAACTCGACGACTGCTTAGAAAGTTATCGTCCTCTATCAGGTTTCAGTGGCATATTAAACAATGGAACAGGGTCAAACAGCCAGTTTTTATGCTTATTTGCACTCAATGTTTGCAAATGAAAATCACTCGCAATTTATCGGCCAATTCTACTTGTCGTAAAAAGCTGCACCAATGATTTCGCCTGGCATCTCACCGGAGTTTGTCTGAACCAAAACAGCCCAGTTCTTGGAATCGAACATCTTCAAAGCGGTCCGTGGCAAACGGAACACTTCAGCAGTACCAGACCACATGCCAATCGGCATGATGCTGCGCACCACGTTCTTATAAGTCTGCGTTGTGCCAGCGTTTTCACCGCGCTGAATCTCTACAACTGCTTCTTTGTCAATTCCAAGAAGATAAACGTCAGCCTTCTTATCTGGCTGTTTCAAGGAACCAGAGAGCTGAACTTCAAGCGCGTTGTCATCAAGCATCGCTTCAACCTGAACGCTCATGCCAGAGGATTTGCGGATCGCATTCTTCACAGAACCACGATCACTGCCGACCATATGCCCACGGCCATTCACAACAACCTGAGGCGTATAGATCTGCGCATCACCACGGCTCTTGGCATAATCCTTCTGGCGCTGAGTGAACACGGGAGAACCCAAAGTGTCCTTCCAGCCAAAGTAATCCCAATAATCTACGTGGTAAGAGAGGGTGACCACATCCTTCTGGTCTGAGACAAGCTCCTCCAGAAACTGGTCCGCAGGTGGACATGACGAGCAGCCCTGGCTGGTAAACAGCTCAACCACAGCCTTTGGTGTTTCCGCCTGAGCTGAGAGAGAGGTCGCAAAACCAATTCCCGCTGCGAGAATAACACCCGTCAATCTATTTACAGAAAACCACCGCATTTCGGCCCTTCGCAATTGTTCAAGTCATCGCTGATGCAGCGCTAACCTAAACAATAACCAGATAACTGTAGAATCACATCACAGTGAGCCCCTGAAAACCGAAGGCATCAGGGGCACTGCTTCTATTTGGACTCAGTCAGCACTTTTTCAAGCTCTGGTAAGAAGACATCTCGATAGCTGGCGGCACTCAATGGACCGATAAACTTATAGCGGATCTGAGCCTTCTCATCGACGATGAACGTCTCAGGAACCCCGTAAACGCCCCATTCAATGCCAGCCCGGCCAGTGTCAAAACCAACGCGATCATAAGGATTGCCCAGCTCAGCAAGGAACCGGTTCGCCTTAACGTCAGTGTCCTTGTAGTTCAGACCAGCAATCTCAAAACGATCATCCTTGGCAAGATCCATCAAGTATTTGTGTTCTGCACGGCAAGGCGCACACCAGGATGCAAAGATGTTCACCACAGTCACCTGACCAAGCAGATCACTGCGTTGGAACCCGGGAACCTGCTGCCCATCACGCTCCAGCCCCTTAACAGGAGGAAGCGCAAACTCAGGTGCCGGCTTATTAATCAAGGCAGATGGCAGTTCTTTAGAGTCATGGCCTGAAAGCATCATGAAACCCATCAGAACCGCAAGAGCACCAAAAACAATCAGCGGAAGAAGAAACAGCGGAGAAATGCCTGATTTCTTTTCCTCGTCCATTTCACTAGCCATTCCTGTTAGCTCTCACTCTTTTCATCAGAACCTGCAGAGACCACCTGGCTGACAGAAGGACCAGCACGGCGTGTGGAACGACGACGAATGCCGCTTGCTTCCAACGCCTGCATCTCTTTGTCCAGCTGAGTTTTGTCTGAGCGCACCCAGACAATCAGCACAGCAATAACAAGTGCAGCCATCGCATAAGCAGCAATCACATATTCAGCGTGACGACCAAACTCTGAAAAATCCATTGTCCTTACCTCGCACCAGCAGGAGCTGCTTTCGTGACCGTGCTGCTGGACGCAGCCGGAGCAACGGATGCTGCACGCATCCGCATTGCTCTGATCCGACGGCGCATAATCTCGTTACGCATGCTCATCAGATGCAAAGTCACAAACAAAAGCACAAAAGCCAAAGCCATCAAACCAAGCGGGATAAGGATGGAAGAGTGAATGGCAGGGCCATCAGCACGAATAATGCTCGGCGGTTGATGCAGTGTGTTCCACCACTCAACGGAAAACTTGATGATGATGACGTTGATCACGCCAACCAACGTGATAATCGCATTTACTTTTGCAGCCTTGATAGGATCTTCAATCGCCTTCCACAGCGCGATAATGCCAAGATACATAATCAGCAGCACAAGGAAGGAGGTCAATCTTGCGTCCCAGACCCAAAAGGTGCCCCACATTGGCTTGCCCCAGACAGCGCCGGAAAACAGAGCCAGGAATGTGAATGCAGCACCAATAGGTGCAGACGCCTTAGCCGAAACATCAGCCAGCGGATGCTTCCAGACCAGAGAACCAATCGAAGAAAGTGCCATCATTGCATAACACATCAATGCAAGCTGGGCAGCAGGGACATGCACAAACATAATGCGCACTGTCTGACCTTGCTGATAATCTTCAGGCGCAACAAAAAACGCGAAGTACAAGCCAACTGCAAGCGCAGCGACCGTCGCAACGATAAGCCAGGGAAGCACCGCTTTCACAAGCTTCAGGAACCGGGTTGGGTTTGCAAGATCGTATAAGGTCATAGAGCCGTTCTAAACTGAGAATGACGAAGCATCAATGTGTACATAGTGTCACGGACCCATCACAGTCATTGATTACGCGCAATTTGACGCTTCACTTCTTCGGGATTTCACCCATTTTAGACGATTTTACATAGACTTAACGCTTCTGGCAATTTCAGCAGCCTCACGGCTGCCGTCATCAGTCACCAGAAACGCGAAGCGCTGCAGCTGCTGCGAGAGGTCCAACAACAAGACCAAAAAGTGTCAGAGCACACAAAAACAGGAACGGAACGAGGAAGTTATTGGAGTCGATCGCTCCCGCTGTCGCGGCACTCACACCAAAGATCAGGATTGGAATTGCCAACGGAATAACCAGAATGGAGAGCAACACCCCACCCCGCCGCATGGACACGGTAACACCAGCGCCAACCGCACCAACAAGCGTCAATGCGGGAGCGCCAACAAGCAAGGTCAGGGTCACCAGAACGATACTCTGGAAATCCAGACCCACAAACAGAGACAAAACCGGCGTCGCCAACACCAGCGGCAGACCCGTCGCCGCCCAATGGGCAGCACATTTAATCAACACAACCAGCTCAAGCGAACGCCCGGACATCACCAGAAGTTCGAGACTTCCATCCTCGCGATCAGCCTGAAACAGGCGATCCAATCCCAGCAAAGTCGACAGCAATGCGCCAATCCAAAGGATCGCAGCGCCAATGCGAGACAGCAGGATCATGTCCGGCCCAACACCGAATGGAAAGATCGTCACCACAGCCAGAAAGAACAGAACACCGATCAGCGCACCACCACCAACGCGGTTCGCCAGTTGGTATTCACGGACAAAAAGACTCTTCATCCAACTCATGATCAGCCCTCGTCCTGCTCGTCTTCGTCGAAATAATCGTCCAGATCCGCTCCGGCAAACATATGCTCACTCTCGGTCGTCACAGGCGACAGATTGAGGAACTTGGTGTTTGGCAGGTTGAGCGGCAGGTGCGTTGCAGCAATCACAAGGCCACCAGCGTGGATGTGATCGGCAATCAACCCCAGCAACACTTCTTCAGAGGCTTTATCAAGCGCGGATGTCGGCTCATCAAGCAACCAGATTGGACGCGGCACCACCAGCAAGCGCGCCACCGAAAGGCGTCGGCGCTGACCAGCACTCAAGTATCCTGCAGGCAAACTGGCAGTATGCGCGATACCAAGAGTATCCAGCGCTTCCAGCTCGCTCATGCTCTCACGCACTTTGCCGCCACCAAAAGCAGCAGGCTCAAAGAAATCGCGCCAGAAACTCAGGTTTTCAAGGACGGATTGCAACGGCTTTAATGCATCAAGGTGCCCGAAATAGTGCGAATGCTCGGCAACGGAGCGCTCGGGCATGCCACCTTCCAGCTCAATCGTGCCGTTCGCTTTCGCAACCAGTCCTGCAATCACGCGCAGCAGACTGGATTTACCGACACCATTGGGACCCTGGACAATCAGAGCTTCGCTTGAACCAACTTCAAAGTCGACATGGTTCAAAACTCTGCGGCCACCGCGATCACATGCAACACCCTGACAGACTAACTTCAATTGGTTCATCGCGCCCGAAACCACCACAGCAGCTCACACTGCTTACCAAACTGACGGCGTATCCCGAAAGTGGATCCGATTTCCGGATAAGATACGCTCCAACAAAGAATTAAAGCAGTTTGCATGATCCCGTCTTTGCGCAAACCACTTTATTCAGGAGGCCGTATTACATTCGGCAAATCCTTCGCTCCCATAAACACAGCTAGGATTCGCGTTGGCTCTGTTCCGGTATTCTTACCGTAGTGCCAGGTATTGACGGCCTCAATAAACGCCTCCCCCTTTTTAAAGGTCAGAGGAGCCTCTTTCTCATAGGTGATCGTCAGCTCACCATCAAGTATATATCCGTAAAGAGGAATGGGATGCATGTGCTCTTTAACAGCCTCTCCCGGTGCCAGCGTAATGATGAGGGACGTCACCTGAGCCTGCCGACCAGTCGGATAGAACAAAGGCTGCTTTGTAATCGTCGTCTCGCTCTTATGCAGCAAAACCTCGGTGTTCGAGTAAGCCTCTCCATTCTCCTCGGCCAGGGCGCTGATGACATATCCGCCCAACACCAGACAACAAGCACCAACCAAAACTGCAGATTTCATGGGAAACGCCTTTCTGTTGTTTTCAGCTATTCTCTGCGCACTTTTTCGCCACTTCCGGCGATTATTCTTAGGTGAACCAGAAGCATCCTACCGATAATCCCCTTCCGAGCCTTTAAAGCCACAAAGGACCAAATCACAGGCTAGACACATTGTATACCGTTGTATATAATGTGATTGATACAAACCCAAACCCGCTTGATCGAGCGCCCCGTTCCGGCCTAATCTCACCCTAGGTAAATTATTAGCCTTCCGCTGCGGTTCAGCTGGAACCTGCGTCAGAAAGACGCTATAGGGACGACAACTATAAGCTGATTGAATTTCAAGAAGCGCTTTTAATGCATTTGTTAAATGATCAAGCCAACGCCATGACGGCGAACCGCCAAACTCCGGGAGATATCGGAGAGGTTCGCCAGCTCAAAGCTCCGTTTCCTGTTCACAGCGGGAAACGAAATAAGGAGATCGCCGAATGACACAATCTCTAGACAGTTTTAAAGCCAAACAAACGCTGCAAGTCGGCGGCAAGTCTTATACTTATTTTTCCATTCCCGAAGCAGAAAAGAACGGCCTTAAGGGCGTCTCCCAGCTGCCTTTCTCTCTGAAGGTGGTTTTAGAGAACCTTCTGCGTTTTGAAGATGGCCGCACCGTCACCGCGGACGACATTCGCGCCGTCGCCGAATGGCTCACCACCCGCACCTCCACCCACGAAATCGCCTACCGCCCTGCCCGCGTGCTCATGCAGGACTTCACCGGCGTGCCAGCCGTTGTTGACCTTGCCGCCATGCGCGATGCTGCCGTCAGCCTCGGCGGTGACCCGAAAAAGGTGAACCCGCTGGTTCCCGTTGATCTTGTCATCGACCACTCCGTCATGGTGGACTACTTCGGCACCACCTCTGCCTTCGCGCTCAATGTGGAACGCGAATACGAGCGCAACAACGAGCGCTATGAGTTCCTGCGCTGGGGTCAGTCTGCGTTTGATAACTTCCGCGCTGTTCCTCCAGGCACCGGCATCTGCCACCAGGTCAACCTTGAGTACCTCGCCCAGACCGTCTGGACGAAAGAAGAAAACGGCGAAACCGTCGCTTACCCGGACACCCTCGTCGGCACCGATTCCCACACCACCATGGTCAACGGCCTTGCGGTCCTCGGCTGGGGCGTGGGCGGCATTGAGGCCGAAGCGGCCATGCTCGGCCAGCCGATCTCCATGCTGATCCCGGAAGTCGTCGGCTTCAAACTCACCGGAGAAATGGCAGAAGGCATCACCGCGACCGACCTCGTGCTCACCGTGGTTGAAATGCTGCGCAAGAAGGGCGTTGTCGGCAAGTTTGTAGAGTTCTACGGCCCCGGCCTCGACAACCTCTCGCTGGAAGACGCCGCCACCATTGCCAACATGGCACCGGAATACGGCGCCACCTGTGGCTTCTTCCCGGTAGACAGCGACACCCTCAAATACCTCAAGTCCACGGGCCGCGACGCCCACCGTATCGCGCTGGTGGAGGAATACGCCAAGGTGCAGGGCATGTACCGCGACACCCACGCGGAGCCAACCTTCACCGATACGCTTGAGCTGGACATCTCCACCGTTGTGCCATCCATCGCCGGACCAAAGCGCCCGCAGGATCGTATCTCCCTCGCTGACGCCTCAGAAGGTTTTGCCAAAACCATGGCGGAGGAATTCAAGAAGGCAGGCGAAGAGTTCAAACGCGCACCGGTGGAAGGCCGCGACCATGACCTTGGCAATGGCGACGTCGTCATCGCTGCGATCACAAGCTGCACCAACACCTCCAACCCGTCCGTTCTCATCGGCGCTGGTCTGGTGGCCCGCAAAGCCCGCGCCAAGGGCCTCAAGGTTAAGCCATGGGTGAAAACCTCACTAGCGCCCGGCTCTCAGGTGGTGACGGATTATCTGGAAAAAGCTGGCGTTCAGGAAGACCTCGACGCCCTCGGCTTCAACCTCACCGGCTACGGCTGCACCACCTGTATTGGTAACTCAGGCCCGCTGCCGCCGGAAATCTCCAAGTCCGTCAACGACAACGACCTCGTGGCGTGCTCCGTGCTGTCGGGCAACCGCAACTTCGAAGGCCGCGTCAATCCGGATGTACGCGCCAACTATTTGGCCTCTCCGCCACTGGTTGTCGCCTACGCCATCGCTGGCTCGCTCAACATCAACGTGGCCAAAGACCCGCTCGGCAAAGATCAGGACGGCAACCCCGTCTACCTGAAGGATCTATGGCCAACCACGGAAGAGATCACCGACCTCATCCGCTCCTCCATCACGGAAGAGATGTTTGAAGAGCGTTACGGCGATGTGTTCAAGGGCGACGAGCACTGGCAGAACATCAAGGTGGAAGGCGGCATGACCTACGGCTGGCCACCAGCATCCACCTACGTGCAAAACCCGCCTTACTTTGAAGGCATGACCATGGAGCCAGCACCCCTCACCGATATTGAGGGCGCGGCAGTCATGGGTCTGTTCCTGGATTCCATCACCACCGACCACATCTCCCCAGCTGGGGCGATCAAGGCAGACAGCCCGGCAGGTCAGTACCTTGAATCCCATCAGATCGCGCCAAAAGACTTCAACTCCTACGGCTCCCGCCGTGGCAACCACGAAGTCATGATGCGCGGCACTTTCGGCAACATCCGCATCAAAAACCAGATGGTGCCGGGTGTGGAAGGTGGCTACACCACAAAGGACGGCAAGCAGCGTTGGATCTACGACGCCTGCATGGAATACAAGGCCGCTGGCACCCCGCTTGTGGTGTTTGCTGGCAAGGAATACGGCACGGGCTCCTCCCGCGACTGGGCGGCAAAAGGCACCAAACTGCTAGGCGTGCGCGCTGTCATCGCTCAATCCTTCGAGCGTATCCACCGCTCCAACCTCGTCGGCATGGGCGTCCTGCCCTTCACGTTTAAAGAGGGCGAGAGCTGGCAGTCCCACGGCATCGATGGCACTGAGCGCGTAACCATCCTCGGCGTAGCAGACCTCAAACCCCGCCAGATGGTCGACATTCAGGTCGAATTCGCAGACGGCACTAAGAAAACCATCGAAGCCCTCTGCCGCATCGATACCGAAGACGAACTAGAATACATCAAAGCCGGCGGCATCCTCCACTACGTCCTGAGAAACTTAGTCTCCGGCTAAAACTGCCAGACACACCACAAACACAAAAACGGGCCCTCCAAGGCCCGTTTTTCATTGGCGGCCCTACCTTCTGAGCCACCACCTCCACCGATGTCATCCCACACAAGCAATCCCCTCCGACGTCATCCCGCACAAGCGCAGCGCGATGCGGAACCCAGAGCCACACACTCAAACCTTAACCACCCCCCGCGCTGGATCCCGCATCAAGTGCGGGAAGACGGCGGGAGGCTACACAAAGTCAATTTTCCCGCATAAGATGCATCTCATAAAAATTACATTCATTTGGAAGTCACTTTGACAGCAACATCCATTTTCCTCCGCCTCAGCATCCTTCTGCTCATTGGCGCTGTTTTCCTCTATCTCGGTTATTTTCGCAGATCAAAAGCGCTGAAAGACGGGAGTTTCACTGAAAGCAACAACTGGGCAAACTTTAGCGACCGGCACGAAGGCTCCTCGGAACCATAACGCCAGAACACAAACAACTTTCCACCGCTACCCTAAACAAAGAGCAGCTCCCCCCGTCATCCCGCACAAGCACAGCGCGATGCGGGACCCAGAGCCACGCGCTCAAACCTTAGCCACAACCCTACTGGAACGCACCGAAGCCGCCGATGTACTCTACAACGTACTAAAGCATCACTCAGATATGAAAACGGGTCCTTCGAGGACCCGCTTCTTGCACATAGCCTCACGAAGCAATGAATTTTGCTTCAAACTGGATCTAATGCACCTTCTTTTATTGCTGCCTGAATACCTAGAACCTCTTCTGAGCTAGTTTCAGGCAGAGCTTCAACCGTTCTCAAATTACGATCTAAAGCTCTGGTCCTCACCTCTACATTCTCAAACTCTTTTCCTGCTGCATCGATCTTTTTCCGAACACTAGCAAGGGTTTTCCCAAATTTTCCAAATTCAGTCTTTACTGCGGCCAGTACCTGCCAAACTTCACTGGATCTTTTTTGAACAGCAAGAGTACGAAAACCCATTTGCAGGCTACTGAGAAGTGCTGCAAATGTCGTTGGGCCAGTTACTATAACTCGGAGTTCTCTTTGAAGTTTATCAGCAAGCCCTGGACGGCGAAGAACTTCAGCAAAAAGTCCTTCCGTTGGCAGATACATAATCGCAAAATCGGTAGTACTTGGCGGATTTATATATTTTGTACTGATTGTTTTTGCGAAACTAACAATGCTTCGCTCCAGTTCTGCTGCTGCTTTCTCTTCAGGCCCTTTATCACCAATTTCGGCGGCATCGCGCAGTCGCTCATAAGCTTCGACCGGAAACTTTGAATCTATCGGTAGCAATACCGACGCTTCATCTTCATCTTTCCCCGGCAACTGTATTGCAAACTCTACTCGTTCAAGAGAGTTTTTCTTAACTTCAGCATTTTCTATATATTGATCAGCAGTCAACATATCAGCAAGCAAGCTCGCTAGCTGTGCTTCTCCCCATGTACCGCGAGTTTTAACATTTGTGAGTGTTCTTTTCAGGTCTCCGACATTCCCAGCAAGCGTTTGCATCTCGCCTAGCCCTTTATGAACTTGCTCAAGGCGGTCGCTTACTTGCTTGAACGATTCTCCGAGACGCTTTTCAAGAGTAGACTGTAGCTTCTCATCTACAGTCTTCCGCATTTCATCAAGCTTCTTCGCATTTTCATCACTGAGATCTTTGAGCTTCGAGTCAAGTTTGCTTCTCAACGCTTCTTGTTGTTCATTTAGCGATTTAGTGAGTTTCTCTTGTCCTAAATCATGCCGTTTTTGTCCCTCACTCAATGTTTTAGTAAAGAGTTCAAACTGCTCCTTCTGCACACTTGTGAGTTCACCAATCCTTTCACTATTCCGTTTTGAAAGCGATTGGATTTGAGATTCAAGATCTGTTCTCAGATCTTTGATCTTTTCATCTAATTTTTGCTTCAACGCATCTTGTTGTTCGCTGAGTGTCTTGGCCAATTGAGTTTGTACTTTTGTAGATTTATCTAACTGATCATTCAGAGTATTACCAAACAGCTTGAACTGATCTCTATTTGAATCAGAAAGTTTATTTATACTTTCTACAACCTCCTTCCGAAGAGTGGATGCACTATTGCCAGATTCCTCACGTTGCTTACTAAGATGAGAATTGATTGATTCATTATTTGAGCTGATAAGTTCTTTTAGGATATCAATTTTATTTGAAATATCACTATTAGAAGATCTAACATGAGAGAGATCTTCTGCAATTTTAACCTCATCATTACTCTCGCCAATCTTTCGAATCTTGAGCAATACAATCAATATCAAAAGACACGAAATACCCGATACAATCACACTAACTTCAGCAAAATTTTCCATCATAATCACCAACTAGAAGTTGAACACTATGATAATGAGCTTATTTTAATCAAAGTTTCAATGAACAATGCACATCTCTAGGTTTTATTTCTCTCCCCCACCATCCACACCCTCGTCAAAACCGACAATTTGACAACCTCAGGTTTTCATTCCACATTCATACATGAGGCCTAGAAACCTCCTCTAAGACAGCGGTAACCGCTCCCGTTAACTGGCGGATTTTTTGTGCCTGCTTTATAGGTAGCGCGCAAACCCTTTGCTATGAGCGGGAGGGCGGTGAATACAATACCTTCTTCGGAGGGGAATAAACTCGCCTGTCTGTCTTACAGGTTTCTAGCCTCCCGCTCGCCAGTGGGCCCTAGAAAGTCTTGCTGTCGCGCGGTTGTTCAACCCTGTAAAGACAAAGGGATTGAGAATGACCGACTCCGCATGTGCCTGTGGCACCACAAATACGTTCCAAAATGAAATAGACGAAGTCCTCGTCGTCGTCTCTGACCTGCAAAATCTCAGCTATATGCAGCACTTATTGCTGACTGAGAGACTGCAGCACAGCAGCGAACGCGATGCTTTGTTCACTTTGCACCATGCCTTCCACGACCGACTGGGAGCACTCCAAAAACGCTGCGGAACTTTATCTAATGCGTATCCTAATCCGAAAACCACTAGTGCTTTTCGGGAATACGCAGGAGAGCGGGTCGCTCATCCGCAGCCGATAAACACCAAAATTCCGCTTCCTGAGTAAGCTCACCCAGCGCTCCACAAAGCAAGGGAACCTGCCCACGTGGAGCAAAGGTAGGCGCACTGTGTA
Source organism: Pseudovibrio sp. POLY-S9 (assembly GCF_001431305.1). Lineage (NCBI taxonomy): Bacteria > Pseudomonadati > Pseudomonadota > Alphaproteobacteria > Hyphomicrobiales > Stappiaceae > Pseudovibrio > Pseudovibrio sp. POLY-S9. The sequence goes on along the minus strand of NZ_LCWX01000214.1, from coordinate 66,404 downwards.
AGAGCATTTGGCAACACTGCCATCCGCTCCGGTGCCGGAAGCGAGAACGCACCTACACCCCGCATCCTCGCGGAAAGCACCCTGCTGGCCTGCGGAGCCACCACCCTCCGCAGGCCAGCGCTTATTTACCAGCGCAAATGCCGGCTTTTGTCAGGGTCAGTTGCCATGCAGCAGCGGCATCAAACGGCGTGACCAGCCCGTCATCGTCCTTGTTCGTAAACGCGCCCATACCATGCGCAATCATGTATTTAGGGTAATAATCCGGCGCATCCTGCCCCTGCAGAAAGTCACAGGCCTCAGCAATGCCATCCTTGCTGTAATTTTCCAGCGCTGCACCAAACGCAGTGCGTTGCGCTTCGTTCATCCTTTGAAAAGTCACCATCCGCAGCACAGAAAGCGCCTGATACGCGCTCTTATCCTTCACCCGCTGCATATCAAAGGTGCCACGCGCAAACGCCATCACATAAAGATCAACGGCAGAGCCATACTGCTCCTTCTCAATGCAATCAAAAATCGACGCATAAAGGTCAGCCGGAGTGTAACTCGTCTTGGCGTCCTCCCGCGCAATACAGCCCACATTATGGGTCACCTGCAGGTTTCCCTCGGTCTGATGATTGGTGATTTTGCCTTGCGCCTGCGCACCACCGGCAAACAACATTGCCCCACCCAAAAGACTGAGAGCCAGATACGAAACTTTCAACGAAAACACCTCTCTAATCGCCCGGAAAGCACCCTTCCCGGCACCTCACCACTACACTCTGCAGGTCCCACTCATACACCCGTCACCCCACCCCTCACTTGACCTTCGCCAAACACACACCCGGTTATCCGCCTAATCAACGCCCAACAGCGTCTTCCACCAAACACCCGCTCACGTTATGCAGCCACTTCCCGTGGGTCCCGGCTCGGTGGCCAGGATGACACCGGGAGGCCACCGCTCAACATCACCTAAGCAGCGCTTTAAAATCCCCACAAAAGCCCTTTGTGGTTCCCTCATCCGCAACCTCCCCTTGTGTCATCCCGGGCGCAGCAAAGCGAAGACCCGGGACCCATAACCATAACCCTCTCGGCTCTATTCTCTCATGCTCTCCCACACTCAAAAGCCATCGCTGCCTCACAAACACCCGCACACATTATGCAGCCACTGCCCCTGAGGATCGGGATGACATCGGAGAGGCCTGCAAAAAACTTATCCCCTTTGGCCAAAGATGCCGCCATACTAACTCCCATGCCTACGTAACGGGCTGCTGGCGGACCGTCCGTCAGTTTGTCGTAGGCTGGGTGGGGCTTTTGAGAGAAGTAACGTATCTTTCAAAGGTCCGGTGGAACCGATTTTCAAACGTGACCGCATGGTTTGAGAGGAAGGGCCCAAGTCTGAAGGGCATCACGCGGTGACACGAACCAGTCAGAGTGGTTGCGTGTCAGGGATGAAGGAACTGTTTTAGTAAGGAAACTTGCTGGAATAAGCCATCGTCCTTCCAGGAAACTGGCTATCGTGCCTTTCAGGATAAGAGGCGATGTTGTCCATACCAAAATGCCCGGGCAAGGCGACAGCCAATGCCGAAGACTCATAACCAATAAAATGCGCAGGCACTGCCTGCTCGCCTTGCCCTCCCCATTTTGGGAGTTTCACGTGAAAACACCGCCGGACATTTCCAGCGGTGCTAAAGCTGTTTGCAAAACAGGAAGGCTCACGCCGCCGCCTTCTCCTTGAACATGTGAAGCCGATCCGTATCTTCCCACTGCAATCTATAGCCAAGCTGCTCAATGAACACCTTCGCAGGGTGGGTCTTGATCGGGTTGAACGTCCACTGGCTAAAGCCCTTGCGCTGAATATCTTCCTCCGTGCGCTCAAGCAGATACTTCGCCAAACCATAGCGGCGAAAATCCGGATGCACATACACGTTGAAGATATGGGCACTGTCATTCAGAAGCCCCCAATAGCAATAGCCTTTGATGTCATCTGCCATTTCAGCGGCAAAGGTGCGCAGCAAAGCCTCTTCCATCCGCTTGCGATGCACAGCCTCACACGTCTTCCACCGCTCAAAGTTCTGCGGTTCCAGCTCCGCCATATAATGCGCTTCAAGCTCCAGCAAAGCCGGAAGGTCCTTCGCTTCAGACACCCTGATTATGGGAACAACCATCTGCGATCCCTCTTATGTCACCATTGTAACTTTGCCCGTATCAAGGTCATACACCCCACCAACCACCTTCAACGTCCCCGCCTTGAAGTGCTTGTCCAAAATAGGCGATGCCTGCTGCAAAGCCGTCACGCCCCACTGCACATTGGCTTTGATGGCATTGACGAGAACATCTCCCTTCTCACCCTGCGCCTGCTGCACAGGAGGCCGAAGGAGCTCAACAAGCGTTTGAATATGACCGGGAAATTGGTTGCCACTCTGAACAGAAGAAATCGCCGCCTTCACAGCACCGCACTTCTCGTGACCCAGCACCATGATGAGCTGCGTACCCAGCACATCAACACAAAACTCGAGGCTCGCCAGCCCTTCCGGCGTCACAACATTACCGGCGACACGCACGACAAAGAGATCCCCACGCCCCGTATCAAACGCCAGCTCCGGCGCCACACGGGAATCCGCACAGCCAAGGATCGCCGCAAACGGGTTCTGCCCAGCAGCCAGTGCTGCACGGGTACTCTGGAAATCAGCAGGAGTGACATCCCCCTCAACATAGCGCTTGTTACCATCCATCAAACGCTTAAGAGCAGCCTCACCACCAATCTCGTTTTTAGGAATAGGCGGCTCCTGCGCACTGGCAGACGAAACAGCACCAACACCACCCGTTGCCAAAGCGGCACCAAACACACCAGCCGTTTTCAAAAACTTGCGGCGCGCTGGTGATCCAACCAAACCCGCTTTGTCATTGCACATCCAACACATAGGCTTCTCCTGGCCAAACAACAAAAGTTGCAGCCAGCCTAAGAGCCCATTCTGGACATTCTGTTGTTGAATTGAATGAAACAGCCCTAAACGAAAAGAACTCGCAATCGCACCTAAATTTCTCTTTCCAGCCGCGGACCAATTTCTCTGAATTCGTTATTAAGATAAAAACTCAGCGTCGTTTTCCAGGCTGGCTGATGCGGCGCTCCCACTTCCAGGTAAGGCCAGTCCATCTCCTGCCCCTTCAACACCGCCTGCTGCAGTAGTATCTTGCCAACTCCGGCACACCGGCCAGACGGCACAACGTAAAACTCGACAATTTCACCAAACCTGCCACCAGCATAAATGGCCTTCTTTTCCGACAGTGTAATGAGCCCGAGAAGCTCCCCCTGAGACCGCGCCAGATAAGCCCAATAGCGAGAGCCATCATCAGACAGAATATCCTCAGCCGTCATTTTGAACTGCCCAACATCAAGCTCATCTTCCGGCCAAAGTTCGCTTTCCATCGCAAAGACGAGCTCACCCAAGCGATGCGCATCCGCTTCTCTGGCAGGTTCCACTGTAATCTCATCGAATATCACGGACCCATCTCCCTGATCTCAAGTCGCAATGACCAGCCTACCAATTTTCAGAGCATCCACCCATTCTCAAAACTGGGAGAATTTAGCCGTATAACTCTAATGCTGTGAGGCAGCCTGATTATTCCCCTCAACAATGATGAAGCTATACTCGAACGGATATTCCGACCAATGATAGTAAGGCGCAGCTTCCTTATGGATTTCACTGTTAGGGATCGGCTTGCCTTTAAGCTTCTGATAAAGGGCAGACATGTTCTCAGGGACAGCCTTGGAGTGCCCCTTCCAAAGGATCGCAACCGGATAGGCGTAATTGATATCGATTCCGGAATACTCTGGAATGGTTACTGCCCAACCCGGTTTCAGGTCGCCAATGTTACCCGCAATGCTGTGAGACGTAGTCAGAACACTTCGCACACCATACTGCGCCAGCGTATCAACAATTGCCTGAGAAGGAAGCGAATGCGCACTTGGCTTTTTAAAACTGCCAAAAGCAAAGTTGAAGGGAATGAGCACAACGATCAGCACTGCCAGCACACTAGCTGTTCCAAGAATGATCTTGGCCTGACGTATTGAGACCTCAGCAAACAGCCACAGCGAAGCAACCAGCGGAGCAAGAAACAGGATTGGCTGAAGCCATCGATCTTTCACATTGGTCGCGCCACTTGCAACAACAGACACAGCAGCAATAACCAGCCCAAAGATAACGACAAGCGTGAGAAGTTTGCGAATGGTCTCATTCACATATTGGTCGTGCTGCTCAGCATCCTTCCAATAAAAGCTCGTCGCCCATGCGCAAAAGAACAGGACCACAGCCACAATGACAAACTGCAAAGCTGCATTTACCAGAGAGATAAACCCGGTCAGAAAATGCCGTTCAACCTTTTCGATTCCGAACTTATGGACACGTGCATAGATGAGGTCCTGGTTCTCAAACATCCAGAAAGCAGGAGGAAGCAAAAGCACGACGGCAACAGCAGCAGAACCAAGAATGTATTTTGAACGTAGGAACTTGCGCCCGTCCTCAATGCAAAAGCCAGCTACGATCAAAGCGACAAGCAAAAACATATAGTTGTATTTGGAAAGTGCACCTGCTGCGATCACAACACCAAACACAACAGCACGCCACCAGCTTGGTTTTTCGATGCAAGTCAGGAAGAGATAAACCGTCCATGCAGAACACGCGAACATCAAAACTGAATGGCTCAACGCCCGCTGCGATTCCCAGGAGATCTGCGGCAGAAAGATAAGTGAGGCCGTCCCGATAGCTGCCAACGTCGGATCAGAGGCCTTCCGCGCTGTGAGCCAAACACCCAGATAGCCGAGAAACAACAAGGTGTTTTTAAGAAGAGCCGTTGCAAAGAGCCCTTCTCCAAACACCCAGAAGAAAGCGATTGTCAGCCAAGTATAAAGTGGCGGCTGCGGGCCATATCCAAGCTGAAAACTCTGAGCCGCAATAATCTGCTCCGCTTCATCCAGGCCCAATACGGGAGACGCAAAATAACGAATAATGGTCTGGACGATGAAGTATCCAGCAAGAAGCCAGACAAAGTGTTTCGCGATGAACGTAGCCCAGTTATCCGAGACTATGACGCGTTGAAGTTTGGGAAGGAAACTTTGATCTTGCAGCATCTGTACCATGCGCAGTTATCGACGCTTTTGCGCCTTGTTTTCGTTCCCTCCATCATACCAATTACAACTAAGCATTGGCTTTCAGCTTTAATTAAAACCCGCGGCCAATAAAAAAGCCTTCGCAAGCATAACCTGCGAAGGCCCAGAATTTATAAAGGATGCTGCCCTTTAGTGACGGAAGTGGCGCATTCCAGTAACGACCATTGCCAAGCCAGCTTCATCAGCAGCTTTGATCACTTCATCATCACGCATGGAACCACCAGGCTGAATAACAGCAGTGGCACCAGCCTCAGCAGCGGAAAGCAAACCATCAGCGAACGGGAAGAACGCATCAGACGCAACCACACAACCTTTGGTCAACGGCTCAGCAAGGCCAGCAGCCTCAGCGGCATCTTCAGCTTTGCGTGCTGCAATGCGAGCACTGTCAACGCGGCTCATCTGCCCTGCTCCAATGCCAACAGTTGCGCCGTCTTTGACGTAGACAATCGCATTGGATTTCACATGCTTGCCAACACGGAAGGCCATTTTCAGATCTGCCAGTTCCTGATCAGACGGAGCACGCTTTGTCACCACCTTCAGATCCAGATCATCAACAACACCGCTGTCGCGATCCTGAACCAGCAAGCCACCAGAAACAGTCTTCACAAACAGACCCTTGGCACGTGGATCAGAAAGACCATTCGTCAGGAGCAAGCGCAGGTTCTTTTTCTTAGCAACCAGCTCAATCGCTTCTTCTGTCGCATCAGGAGCAATAATCACCTCAGTGAAGATCTTGGTGATCTCAGCAGCAGCATCCGCATCCAGAGTCCCGTTGAGCGCAACAATGCCGCCAAACGCAGAAACCGGATCACACGCCAGCGCTTTCTCGTAGGCTTCCTTCAGCGTAGGCGCTTCAGCAACACCACATGGGTTCGCATGCTTGATGATAGCAACTGCTGCCGTACGAGCCGGATCAAACTCGGAAACAAGCTCAAACGCTGCATCCGTATCATTGATGTTGTTGTAAGAGAGCTGCTTACCCTGCACCTGACGAGCCGTCGCCACACCTGGGCGCTTCTCACCGGTTACATAAAAGCCTGCTGCCTGATGCGGGTTCTCACCATAGCGCATCACTTCATTCAGCGTACCACCAATCGCACGATAATCCGGAGCCGCCTCATCAATCTGCTCTGCCATCCAGTTGGAAACAGCAGCATCATAAGCAGCGGTACGAGCAAAAGCCTTCTGCGCCAGCTTCTTACGGAGAGCAATTGGAGACTGACCGTTATGCGTATCCAGCGCCACAACCACAGCAGCATAATCAGCTGGGTCAACAACAGTGGTTACATAGGCATGGTTTTTGGCAGCAGCGCGTGTCATCGCCGGACCGCCAATATCGATATTCTCGACACCGTTTGCGTAGTCAGCACCAGATGCAACCGTATCTTCAAATGGATAAAGGTTCACACAAAGCAGGTCGATACCAGTGATGCCATGCTCATCCATCGCAGCAACATGCTCAGCATCATCACGAATGCTCAGCAATCCGCCATGTACCATAGGATGCAGCGTCTTAACACGGCCATCCATGATTTCAGGAAAACCAGTAACCTCGGAAATATCTTTAACTGGGAGGCCAGCCTCAGCAATCGTTTTGCGAGTTCCGCCTGTTGAGATCAGCTCAACTCCACGTTCGGAAAGCGCTTTCGCAAACTCAACAAGACCGGTTTTATCGGAGACAGAAAGAAGCGCACGCTTAACCGATACGAGTTCAGGTATCGGAACGCCTTTGGAGACAACGGCCATGGGTAAAAGCCTACTCTCTTAGAGAAAATGGAAGGGTTTTGACGCCCGCCAAATAACACTTATTCACAGCTGTGGGAACCCATTTTATGGGGATTGAGAGCGGTTTGACGGGTAACCTTTAGGAGCAGTTTACATCCCCTAAAGGGCAAGAGCACAAATGACGTTAGGTCTTCCGCCGCGCCTTGGCAGAGGCTGTCTTTCTTAGCATCCAGGTCACACTCAGCGCTTCTTTTACACCAACACTAAGAACAATCTGCTGCGTTTGACGGTGACCGAAAACGTCTGACAGGTAGATTGATTCCTCAACAGAGAACTCAATCCCATCAGCAGAAAACTCCCAGGCTTCACCATCCGCACACTGCAAAACAGCAGCATCACCCAATGGCAACATGGTGCAGCTTACCTGTGGGTGTAGGTGGAAGCGGATCGTGACTGTCTCTTCCTCTGTCTTGTCAGACGTTGGCTTGAACCGGTCAATTCCATCCAGAACTGTTCCATCACGCGACAGCGTCAGATCACGTTCATGAACAATGCCATAACGCTCGACATAACCATCATGGCTCGCAATCACACGGTCAGAAAGGTCCGTGTCCTGTCGCTCCGCTTCAACATCTTTGGGACCGGATAACACCGGATTACCCAACACCTTATCAAAACGAGAGGACGTCAGAAAACGGCAAGAAGACGTATCACCAATCCCGGCTGTTGAATGTGCAGCGGTGGAACGAGCCACCATCTTCCAGGCAACTTGCTCTCGTGTAGAGACGCCACAGTTCACCACAATGCGATTGCGCTTTGAGGAGAACTCAAAGGAGAGACAACCGGCATGCGTACTGCTGGAGAAACGCGTTGGCGGCGGCGCTCCCACATCAATCATCACAAGGCTATCACCACCAGTGAGACGCTGATAGCCGGAATGCGGTGCACTAACAGGCGGTGTTCCACGTGCATCATCATAAGCAAGGATGGTCGCAACCACATCACCCGGCGTAGAAGCCATGCCATTGAAGTGAGCAAAGGATCCATCACCATGACGGAAGAAACGGATCATCGGCATCATGCGGTCAATGGATTCCATCATGACTGGAGACACCGTTTGCCCCTGCATCACGAGCGCCTGACGGATTGGAAGCAGATCAACAAGGATCTCAATAATCGCACCGGGATGCCGGGAGATATGACCACCATCCGGCAGGATTTGACGCTTCAACTCCTGATCAAGACGCTTCAGAGCTTGTTTGACGTGACGCCCCTGCCCATCCATAGAAACCGTTGCACAAGCATTCGCCATGGCAACTGTCAGACGCGGCAAGCCATCCGGCGCTTTGTTCATAGTCCGGCGTAGATAGCGCACCTGCCGGTACAGCGACCGCATGAAGGCACGATAGAAATCCGCTTCACATCCGGTCAGCAATAACGGAGATTGAGCCATCCAGCTCAACACACGGCGCGCAACAACTTCCTGCTTCCAACCGCTATCATGCCAGCGACCACAGGACCTGATCCAGTCCTCAACCAAGGCACGGGCATTTTGCTGTGCCATGTTGGTCTCAGCAGCACGTAAATGGCGAAGCCAGGAAAACCCATGCAGCGCTTTTGACCATTGGAGATTTGGCGGCTCAACATCAAACGGAGATTGCCCGCCCACCTCAACCAGGTGCCCGGCAAACAGGAACCGGCCAGCATAAATGTCAGCGGCGTTTGTAGCATCTGCAGTGCGCAAATCCTGAGGAGCGATAAGCAGACGCGATGGCGCACTTCCAAACGAGAACAAGCGGAACATAGATCCCCCTCGCGCCCAGTTCAGACTGTTTTGAGCCATGTTTTGTGTCAAAAGACTAAGGATTCTAAGTCTTTCAGACACCGTTGCGCCCGTCATACCCCTTCAGCACTCCATTAGAGCGTATCCCCGAAAAGCAGTTTCGGTTTCAGATAAGGATACGCACAAAAACAAAGATTTAGAGCGTGAGCAAGAAAGCGATTTGCAACAACACGCTCTAAACAAACTTAACAAATGGTTTGCGCCCAAGCTCTTTAAATCTCGTTAACCATGCCCACTTTGCGCAAATCCTTGGTGACATTCCACCAGCTCTTTTTAAGAGAGACGCAAACGAGCCGCGAAAAAGCCATCCAGACCACCAGATGTTTTACCTGAGGATGGGTTCTGACCTGGCATCGCACGGAAGTCGCCTTGAGAATTAATCGCCTCAGCAACGCCGCCCAGCTCATCAGCTGTTACAGGCACACGCTGCACCTCAGGATGCTCCAGCAACAAGCGCTGAACTTGCAGTTCACCCTCTTCCTGTTCCAGCGAACAGGTGCAATAGACAAGAGTTCCGCCCGGCTTCAACCAACCCAGTGCTTTTTCAAGCAACTCGTACTGTAGGTCAGCAAGCTTGAGCACATCATCTTCACGCTTCAGCCATGCCACATCTGGGTGACGGCGAATGGTACCGGTTGCAGAACAAGGTGCATCCAGAAGAATCGCGTCAAAAAGATCAACCGGTACAAATTCACGAAGATCAGAAACTTCAGTCTCAGCTTCCAAACCAACACGCTTTAGATTCTGTGTCAGACGCTGCAAACGACGGGCTGAGATATCGACAGCTGTCACATCAGCATCTGCGGCTGCAAGCTGCATGGTCTTACCACCGGGGGCGGCACACAAATCAGCAACCACTTTGCCTTTGATATCACCCAGCAAACGAGCCGGAACTGCAGCTGCAGCATCCTGAACCCACCATTTGCCATCTTCAAAGCCTTCCAGCTTTTCAATCGGCCCATCTGGCTGCAAGCGTACGGAGTAACCCAGCTGAACTTCACCACCCAGCTTTTCTGCCCAATCATCACGGTCTGCTGGCACGCTCAGGTCCAGATACGGCTCCTGCATATGCGCAGAGGACATCGCACGCGCAGCTTCTTCGCCATAAACTTCGCACCAGCGTGCAAACATCCAATCAGGAGCATTCAGCTTCGCAGTATCTTGTTCAGCAATTATCGCTGCACCTTCACGTGTTGCACGGCGTAGAACAGCATTGACGAGGTTTTTATACGGCTTGGCACGTGCATCACGGCCAGCGAGCGTCACAGCAAGGGAAACCGCTGCGTGATCCGGCACGGACATAAAGAACAACTGCGCCATGGCAACATGAAGAATGTCCAGAACGCGACCGGTTTTCTCAGGAATAGGACGGTCAAGAAAGCGATCAACCACATCCTGAATCTGACCACGGCGACGCAGCGCAGTGCCAATAATTGCACGAACAAGCGCTCGATCATTCGGCTCAAGGCGCTTATAACCTGGATGACCATTGTTCAGATCAAGCTCACCATCCAGTGGCATGCGCTTGCTCAAAACTTTACCAATCAGATCGGTGGCAACCTTACGAGTAGCATAGCCGGGATCTTTAAAGGTGCCCTCTACGCTCTCCGTTTCAGAAGCTCTGTCATTGTCTCTTGGAGTCTTCTGTGCTCCAGAACGCTTTCTCCCCTTGAACTTGGAGTTTCTGTCCTGAGAGGATGTATTCTTACGCTCTGCGCTCATCGTTGATCCATGTATTCCAGAATGTGTCGCCAGACCTTCGGCGCCATCTATTCTTTTAAAGATGCATTCTTGTGTGAAGAGCCTCACTCAGAGGCCAACCGGTTTCATCAGGTTCCACTAGAGTTTCGGCGGATTACTGCCAGTTGTAACCAAAGGAGAACTGTCAAATCCTGCTCGGCTAACCACAGAACCTTTAATATTGCAAAGACAATTTGGGAAGCGCGAATAGTTATTCAGGTAAACACGGTACAATCAACAAAGCAAATGCGAGAGACGGTTCGCATTCGCAGATTTCCCTTGCTTTTAGCCCCATGGCCCTTTGGGCTTCCGCGGTTCATCACGACTAGGCTGGTCATTCCCACCGCGCTGGCCTGATTGGCGGGATGCTCCCCATGGGCCACTTGGGCGACGTGTTTCACGCTGCGGCTGAGCTTGTGACGTCTCGCGTACATTAAAATGACCACCACCAGAACTACGCGTTTCAGTAAAGCCAGCTTCAGAAGCCATCTGACGAAGCGCCGCAATCCGGTTATCTGTGTTCGGATGTGTCGAGAACAGGTTGTCCATATTCTGACCGGAAAGCGGATTGATGATGAACATATGCGCCGTTGCAGGGTTATGTTCTGCATCTTCATTCACAACCCGTGCCGCGCCACCAGCAATCTTATGCAAAGCGGAAGCAAGCCAAAGCGGGTTACCACAAATCTGCGCACCCATACGGTCAGCCGCATATTCACGTGTTCTGGAAATCGCCATCTGAACCAAAGCCGCCGCCATTGGTGCAAGGATCATCATCAAAATCGACCCAATCAGACCAAGCGGATTGTTGCGGTTTCCTCCAAAGAAAAGCGCAAAGTTCGCCAGCATGGAGATCGCACCAGCGATCGTCGCAGTGATTGTCATGATCAGCGTGTCACGGTTTTTCACGTGCGCCAATTCATGCGCCATCACGCCTGCAACTTCTTCTTTGGAAAGAGAGTTCAGAAGACCAGTCGTTGCTGCAACTGCCGCATTCTCAGGGTTTCGGCCAGTCGAAAACGCATTGGGCTGCGGGTTGTTGATCACATAAACCTTTGGCATCGGGAGCTCAGCACGCGCCGCCATGGTACGAACCATGCCATAAAGTTCCGGGGCCTGACGTTCATCCACTTCCTGCGCATGGTGCATGGACAGAACCATGCGATCCGAGTTCCAATAGGAGAAGATGTTCATGCCGCCGGCGATCAATAGAGCAATCAGCATGCCGGTTTGGCCGCCAAGCATGAAGCCAATGCCCATAAACAAAGCGGTCATCGCCGCAAGCAGCATACCGGTCCGTACATAGTTCATGGTTTCAATGCTCCAATCTGTTCTTTTAGTTCGCCAATTCTACCGGTCATCCACCAATGAACGCAGTGCCCATTGCAAAATACAGGCTCTCGCGCCTATATCTAAGCCTACGCGATCATTGTGAAACTACCACTACCAGCTTAAGTGGTAGCTCCAAATGGCAAACGCAAGCTTACAACAGCGATAAGCAGCATCAGCCAACGGGGATTGAAATGGAAAAAGACAACAAATCAGCCGTCGAAAACTTTAAAACACAAGAAGTCGATACGACGGAGCAGATTGAAGAAGCGCCAAAAAAACGCCGGTTTGAAGACCTGCCCCCAGCTGCCCAACGTGCTTTAAAAGAAGCTGAAGAGCGCCGCACAGAGATCGACGCAGCCCAGAAAGAAATGCCGAAAGAGCTCAATGGCCGCGGTGGATTGGATCCTGCCCGCTACAGCGATTGGGAAGTCAAAGGCATTACCAGCGATTTCTAAAACCCGTTCCCAAATGGTGGTTCCGGCTTTCTGATAGGACTAAGCACGGAGCCAGCCTTCTAAAAAATCCTAAACCATCGGACGATTGCAAACAGTCCCACGCCGAAAATGATCAGAAGTCCGCTGACAATACTAAACGCAACCGGGTCATGACTTCCTGGGATGCCACCGACATTGATGCCCAGCAGTCCAGTCACAAAACTAAGCGGCAGAAATACCACGGCAATGGCCGCCATCATCAGCATGTAGCGGTTGGTGTTCTCTGACCGTTTAAACATGATCTGGTCGTGAACTATTTCTGCGCGTTCACGGATAGCATCCATCTCCTCGGCAATTCGAAGGGCTCGGTCACCCGCCTCACGAACGCGACGTTTGTTGATCCGATTGACCCACTCAAACTTCTCAATCTCAAAATTCCTCAAGATGTCCAAATGCGCCAGCATGCTGCGCCTGACAATGGTTGCTAACCGACGAACCTGCGCAAGTTCGCTTTCCCAAGGGTGGTCTCCTGTCTCCAGCACCACATCCTCAAGATGATCGATCCTGTCCTGCAGTACCTCAACCATTTCTTCAGCACGTTCCGCAATCGCCAGCACCAACCGAGCCCAGAATTCTGCCGTGCTTTCTGGTGGAACACGGGTCTTGAATCCCTCAAGCAAACTTTGAAAAACATCCAGCGGATCGTGCCAGATGCAGATCATCCGCTTAGCATCCACCCAGATCTGGGCACATTCCATGTCGCCGCTTTCTTGTTTGGGCAACTCATTGAAAACATTGATGGCAATAAACGCCCCTCTTGTGCGCACATGGCAATGCGGACGCACCTCTCGGGCTAAAAGATCATCAATATCGCTGTGTTCCAGCCCAACTTCTTCAAGAAACTCGCGGTTCTGAGCGGCAACCCGCTGCAAATAAGCCCAATAAAATTCGTCGGGCTCCAGCTCATAGTCACGCAACTGTTCTAACGTGAGTCTGCGCGTGCCTTTTGACTTGGAAAAAACAATGACAAATGAGGAATCCAAATGAATATGGCTCGCCTCAATGTTTTCTGTGGTTTGTGCCATTTCGACAAATCTCGGCCCAAGTTCGATCCTAACTCAGCACACACATCAAAACCCACACTTCTAAAAAATCAGATGACAAACCCCAGAAGAAACACCTATTCAGCTTAGCGCACAGTAAATTGGTTAACAGCCAATTTACCAAAAAACACTAGAGTTTTGGTGCTCCGAGCATTTGTTGTAAATCATTCCTGCGAGAATTCTTGTGTCCACGAAAGAAATTGAGAAAAAATCTAGCGGAGGAAACCCGTTTCAGCGGCTGAATCAGCAGCTCGCTGGAATCGAACCGGGTCTTGATCCAATTGTCATGACAATCGGTGAACCGCGTCATGAACCTCCAAGCTACGTCATTGAAGTACTTGAAGAAAATCAGAGCGGCTTCCGCAAGTACCCAGCAATTCGTGGCACTGATGAATTCCGTGCAACTGTTGGCAAATGGGTCAAAAACCGTTTTCAACTCTCTGATGCCTTCGATCCAGACAAAAGCGTTATTCCGCTCAACGGCTCTCGCGAAGGTCTTGTCTTTGGCTGTGTTTGCGCACGCGATTATCTGAAGAAAGACGGCAAGCCGGCTGTTATTTTGCCGAACCCGTTTTACCAATCCTACGGTGCTGGCGCTCATATTGCGGGTGCTGACGAAATTCTTTTGCCAGAACCAGCAGACGGAGTTTTGCCAAATCTGGATGCCATCGATCCAGCTTTGCTCGACCGCACCGTCGCGTTCTATTTTGCGTCCCCCGCCAACCCACAAGGCACCGTTGCGCCTATGGAATATTGGCAAAAGCTCATCAAGCTGGCACGCAAACACGACTTTCTGCTCTTCGCTGATGAGTGCTATTCTGAGATCTATCGCGACACGCCTCCAACAGGCATTTTGGAAGCCGCAGAAGCTCTTGATGGCACGCTGAAAAATGTCGTGACATTCAACTCTCTGTCCAAGCGCTCCAACCTCCCCGGCGCACGCTGTGGCTTTGCTGCCGGAGATCCAGAGTTCATCCAATTCTTCGCAGATTTCCGCAACGTTGCAGCACCACAGGTCCCAATGCCTGTGCAAGCACTCGCCGTACGCGCGTTCGGTGACGAAGGACACGTGATCGAAAACCGCCGCCTCTACAATGAAAAGTATGACGCCGCTGAGGAAATGTTGTCTCCTCTGTTTGGCTCAGTACGCAAAGAAGGTGGTTTCTTCCTCTGGCTGGATGTATCCCGCTGGGGTTCAGGAACACAGATCGCTGAAAAGCTCTGGCGCGAAGTGGGCGTGAAGTCCCTCCCAGGAGCTTACATCGCCTCGGATATGCCGGACGGTTCCAACCCCGGTGATAAATACATCCGCCTCGCCCTCGTTGAATCTTTGGAAGTCAGCAAGGAAGCTTTCCGAAGAATTTTGGACTCTCTGGAGTAATTGAATGCGTCAGGCTGCTGCAATGCAACGACCAAAAGCAAGCTCTGTTTCACTGGCTGATACAGAGAGCCCGATCAAGCGCTTTATCAAAAGCAATATAATCGTCATTGGTGGCGCGGTGATCCTCGTCATCGGTCTCTGTGTGGCGGCAGCCCTCGCAACATGGTCAACGGACGACCCAAGCTTGAATCACGCAACCAATGCGGAGATTCACAATGCACTGGGTCAGACTGGAGCCATTGTTGCAGACGTTCTGATGCAGACAATCGGGCTGGCAACAGCTGTCTTTCTGGTGCCCATCTTCATCTGGGGTTGGCGCCTGTCTCTCAAATACACATCCGGTGTCACCCGCAAACGCTTTCTGACCTGGCTTGTCGGAACCGTGCTGTTTGCAGGTGGTCTGGCGGCCATTCCAATTCCGTCAAGCTGGCCACTGCCAACAGGACTTGGCGGTTTCCTTGGCGACTGGATCTTCTCAGTTCCAACCGCAATCCTGCCAGAGCTCTCAACCGGCATGAGAACCCTGACCGGTGCTGTCGGCCTTGGTCTGCCTTCAATTGTGCTATTAGCTTACGCAGCTGGTCTCATCGGCAAAGACCCAACCCCGGCAGAGTTCAACGAAGATGAAGCTGTTGAAGATGAATACACTCCTCACGAAGCGTTGCCGTTCACGGAAGATTCTGAGGAAGACTATGACGGCGAAAACAATCGCTATTATGCAATCATTGGCGCGCTAAGCCACTGGAAGCTCATGGCAACCAGCGCGATCCAGCGCACGGTCTTCAAGCGCAAGCTGGTCACTGAGCAAAACTGGCAGGAAGACGATTATGCAGCAGCTCCGCATGATCCAAACCAACCTCAGCAACCTGAATACTACGAAGAAGAACAGCAAGACCAACAGGCAGATCAGCAGTGGGATGAGCACGAAGCTGATGAAGATGAGCCCGCTGAAAAAGGCGGACTGGTTTCCCGTTTAAGACGCAAAGTAGCGGCCAAGCTTATGCCTGTCGAAGACGATGGCCTCAGCGATTACTATCAGCAGGAAGATCAGGCTGAGCGGTCAGATGTGCAGTTTGACCCACAACACGACAACACCCAACATTACGCCGCACAAAACGAACACTATCCTGAAGAACAGTGGGAGCCCGTTCCTGCAGGTGAACCTGTTTATGATGAACAGGGATATGTGCTCGGACCAGATGAATACCATGAGGGCGAAGACCTTCATCTCGGCCCTCAGCCAGATGCACCGATCGGCATTGCAAGTCCTGATGAGCAAGAACCACCAATGCAGGCGGCGCCTCAACAACAGCCACCACCCCCTGCTCCGGGACGCTCTGTACCGCGCCCGTTTGCTCAGGAAAAAAGATCTACCGCAATTATCAAGCAACCACCGTTTGAGTTGCCAAGCATTGAGCTTCTCGCTGAGCCTCAAGCCGACGGCAAACAACGCCTAAGCAAAGATGCGCTTGAGCAAAACGCCCGTATTCTGGAAGGTGTGCTGGGTGACTTTGGCGTCCGCGGCGAAATCATCGCAGTTCGTCCGGGACCTGTTGTAACCCTTTACGAACTGGAGCCGGCACCGGGCATCAAATCTTCCCGCGTCATCGGTCTGGCAGACGACATCGCCCGCTCCATGAGCGCAATCTCTGCACGTGTGGCCGTTATTCCGGGTAAAAACGCCATCGGTATCGAACTGCCGAACGCCAAGCGCGAAACCGTATACCTTCGTGAACTTCTGGATTCTGAGGACTTTGACGCATCCAAAGCAAAGCTGGCTATGGCACTTGGCAAAACCATTAATGGTGAAGCCGTCATCGCCGACCTTGCCCGCATGCCGCACTTGCTCGTGGCTGGTACCACGGGCTCTGGTAAGTCCGTTTCCGTAAACACCATGATCCTCTCCTTGCTCTACAGGCTCACCCCTGAGCAGTGTAAGATGATCATGATCGATCCAAAGATGCTGGAACTGTCCATTTATGACGGCATCCCACACCTTCTCACCCCTGTTGTGACCGATCCAAACAAAGCTGTTGTGGCTTTGAAATGGACCGTTCGTGAGATGGAAGATCGCTACAAGAAAATGTCCAAGATGGGCGTGCGCAATATCGACGGGTACAACACCCGCATTGAGCAAGCCATGAAGAAGGGCGAAAGCTTCACCCGAACCGTTCAGACCGGCTTTGACAAAAACACTGGCGAGCCAATCTTCGAAGAAGAAGAACTGCCAATGGAGAAAATGCCGTACATCGTCGTGGTCGTCGATGAGATGGCTGATCTCATGATGGTGGCCGGTAAGGACATCGAAGGCGCAATCCAGCGTCTGGCACAGATGGCCCGTGCAGCTGGTATCCACTTGATCATGGCAACCCAGCGCCCATCCGTGGACGTCATCACCGGCACCATTAAGGCCAACTTCCCAACCCGTATCTCGTTCCAGGTGACGTCTAAGATCGACAGTCGCACAATCCTTGGCGAAATGGGCGCAGAACAGCTGCTTGGTATGGGTGACATGCTTTACATGGCTGCTGGCGGTAGAACCCAACGTGTTCACGGCCCATTCGTCGCTGATGATGAGGTGGAAGACATCGTTTCACACCTCAAAGAGCAAGGAACACCAACTTATCTCTCTGACGTGACTGAAGACGCTGAGTCTGAAGGCGGTTACGACGCTCTGACCCAAGGCTCCGGCAACGCAACCAACGACCTGTTCGATCAGGCCGTTGCAATCGTCGCCAGAGACCGCAAAGCATCAACCTCCTACATTCAGCGCCGCCTCTCAATCGGCTACAACCGTGCAGCTTCTCTCATTGAGCGCATGGAGCAGGAAGGCATGATCAGCCCAGCGAACCATGCCGGTAAGCGCGAGATCCTGCTTCCAGAAAACGGCGAACAGTTCTGATACCTCTCTTACAGCAGTCTGCCTATAGCCAATCACGGGGAGACTGCTGTAAAACACTCCCGAAAAGTTGATCAGTCTTTTCGGAGATCTCTAGGCGAATTTATGGAATTTGAGGCATATGCCCCATCTTCGCCTTATGGTAACGATAGCCTTTCAGAATGAGGGTTCACAAATAACCGCAAGCTGGATTTAGAGAAGAGTTAATCAACTCGCCTTACGGTTGTTCTACGAGTTTTGACAGCGGAGTTATATTTATGATTGCATCTCAGGCGATCTCTTTTGGTAGGATTGGCAAAAGCCTCGCAATTGCGGCAGCGCTTTTTATTGGTTCTGTCCCACTGACAGCGGAACACTCCGCCGCTCAAACAGCCCAGCAGGCACAGCCAGTCGCGCTGACCAACGTGCAAGCCATTGACGCCGTTAGCAAGTATTTCAACTCTGTTCGCAACATGCACGGCAAGTTCGTGCAGTTTGGCCCAACCGGCGGGCGTGTAGAAGGCCAGTTCTTCATCAGCCGCCCGGGCAAAGTCCGCTTCTACTACAACAAGCCTTCTACACTCGACATCATTGCTGACGGCAGCATGGTTTCAGTGAAGGACCGTAAGTTGCAGACACAGGACATCTGGCCTCTTTCCCAAACACCGCTGCGCTTCCTGCTGGCTGATAAAATCGACCTTAAGACAGACGCCAATGTAACCAACGTGGTTGTTGAGCCTGACCTCATCACAATCGCTATAGATGATAAAACCCGTTTCACATCTGGCCGCCTGACGCTGATTTTCGACGCAAGAAACTACAAGCTCAAACAATGGACTGTACGCGACGCACAGGGTTATGACACGTCTGTTGCGATCTATGACGTGACTGAGAACGGCGCGACTAACCCGGATCTGTTCAAGATTGATTACATCGCGAATTCCCGTCAGCGACGCGGCAACAACTAGAGCCTTAAGCAAAATTCTGATGTATGAAGAGGAGTGCTTCGGCGCTCCTTTTTTATTAGCTTGAGAACTTGAATGCAGTTTATCCCTGTTGCGCCTGACCTGCCGAACCTCCCTCTTGCCCCACGCTTGCTTGCAGAGCTGTGTCAGGAGAAAGGCATCAAACTCGCTCTCGACAGCGAGTTCTTCTATTTCGGCTATATCGAAACAGGCGGCGGCAAACGTTTTCCCATCAAGGGCGGAGCCTTCGCACTGAATAGCTATGCAGCTGGAGAAGCTGCACGGGACAAGGATTTCTGCGGTCGCCTGCTACAGGACGCTGGCCTGCCAACCCCAAACTTCAAGCTCATACATTCAGACAAAGCCATCAGGCAACTCAGCACCGCCAACCCGCATGTCGCCAAAAGCCTGAACACGCTCACAGATGCAGACGAGATCGCTCAGTCACTGGGTTATCCGGTTTTCATAAAACCCAATGAGGGCACCCAAGGCGTTGGCGTTCAGAAGATTTCTGATGAGGCGGAACTCAACACCCATCTCACAAACGCTTTGCGATCCAACGACCGCATGCTGATACAGGAAGCTGTCTCAGGCCGTGACTACCGCGTGATTGTACTTGATGGAACCATTCTGGCCATCATCGAACGGCGCCCTCTCTCCATCATCGGAGATGGCACCAGCACCATTGCAGAACTATTGGCTGCAAAAATCAAAACCCTCACCACCCGCAGCGGCGGCTATAAGGTTGAAAACGACGACCCGCGCATCCTCAAAGCCATTCAGGAAGCTGGCTACAATCTGGCAACCACTCTCCATAACGGAGAATTCCTGCAGCTTCTCTCCAACGCCAACCTCTCAACCGGTGGAGAAGCGGTCGACGTCACTGATCTAGCTTCGCAAGGCTTCAAAGATCTGGCCGTGGAAGCAGCGCGCATATGCGGCTTGCGCTATGCAGGCGTCGATATCCTTTGCGATGACCTCAGCAAAGACCACACACCTGCAAATGTCTTGGAACTAAATGCAGGCCCCGGCCTCACCAACTTCTGGCAGGCTTCCCCAAACCATCATCATCGCATTCGAGCGGTCTATCGGGGTGTTTTAGAGGCCATGCTGGAAAGCGCCTAACGGCAGCCCAAAAGCAAAATGGCGGGAAATTCCCGCCACTTCCAACATCAATCAAAAACGTGTCTTACCAAGCGCCAAGCTTGGTCTCTGGCGTGTACTTCTCACCATCAACATGCTTGACCACAGCCTGACCACAAATGGTAAGGCCCTGAGTTGCGTCATAAGTCATGGTTGGAGAGCCCTGCAGTTCCCAACCTTTGTTGAGCGCTTCAGTGACGCGGTGACAAAACTTTGCAGAATCCGGTTCGGTGATGAGGCGGTAAAGGCGCATGTTTATTCCTTTAAATTCTTCTGGTGTGGGCGGGAACCTACCAGCCACACCTATCAGATACCAGAGGTTAAAACGTGCGCAGAGTTCAAATTTACGCGTTCACGTGCCGCTTGATAGCCTCAGCAATCGCAACCGTTTTGCGGCCAATATCTGCATGCAAACGCTCAACCATCTTGCCGTCAACCTGCACGGCGCCTTTGCTCTGGTTTTCTGGCAGCTCAAACTCGGCAATCATCTTCTTCGCCCACTCAACATCCGCCTTACTCGGCGCAAAGGCAGTGTTGCAAGGCCCAAGCTGCTTAGGATGGATCAGCGTCTTTCCATCCAGCCCCATCTCAGCGCCCTGCTTACATTCATCCGCAAAGCCCACAAGGTCAGAGAAGTTGTTGTAAACGCCATCCAGAATATTCCCACCACCAACACGCGCGATCGCCAGGAAGGTCATCAGCCAAGGCATCAAAACAGCACGACCCGGTAAGATTTGTGCACCACTCTCCTTGCTCAGATCATTCGTGCCAATGATGAACACATCCAGACGATTATGCGGGTCCTTAGCAGCCTCAGCAATTTCGGAGGCATTGAGGATCGCACCCGGCGTTTCAAGCATCGCCCAGATGCGAACACTGTCAGCACCCTGCTCTGTCAGATAATCAGCAACGGGCTTGATATCAGCGAGGCTTTCCACCTTCGGCAGAAGCACAGCATCCGGTTTGGCAGCAACAGCCGCTCTCAGGTCTTCCTGGCCCCAGGGGGTCTTCATCCCGTTGATACGAATAACAAGCTCACGATGCCCGTAACCGCCACCAGCGACAGCCTCACACACCTGGGTGCGCGCCATCTCTTTGGCATCAGGCGCAACAGCGTCTTCAAGGTCCAGCAGCAGCACATCTACATCCAGCCCTTTGGCCTTTTCCAGTGCCCGTGCGTTTGAACCTGGCATGTAAAGCGCACTACGACGCGGTCTGATATTATGAACTTGCTCTGAGCTAGACATGACACTTCCTGTTGCGTTGCAAAATCAGGCTGAGTTTAGAGACGTCAATCCGCCTTCACTACTCACCATTCGTGCTATTTGCGAGTTTTGAACCGTCAAACACTAGGTCTTTGGCCGCAATAATAGCATCGATGAAAATCAAGCCAGCCTCAGGAATTAGGCATCCCACAAAATTCCAAGCCCTATGAGACTTTCACACCTTGATTTTAAGGGATGTTTGGGGTCACTCTATAACGCAAAATCAAACGAAGGAACGGGAAGAGGTATAATGGCTGATCTTTCTTTTAGAGCCTTAAAACCCGGTGACGCGCCAGACTTGGCCCCTCTCATTGCAGAGAATGCGCAAGCTCTTAAGCGCGGCGCTCCACGTCGCCCGGACGAAGTCTTTTCCGAGCGCCTGCTCGAAGACAAGTCCATCGAAATCATTGGTGCATTCGAAGGCGAGACACTGGTTGGCTTTGCCGCTTTCTTTGACATTCCAGACCTGATCTCTGGCCTGCGCATTGGCCAGTTGGATGATATCTACGTCGTACAGAACCACCGCCATACCGGCATTGGTCGCACTCTCGTGGAAGAAATCTCCAGGATCGGTAAAGAACGTGACTGGCTTCACGTCCGCTGGCTGGTGCCAAACAAAAACAAGGTCGACAACAGCCTCTTTGAAAATCTGGCAGAACCAGACGACAAAGACAGCTTCATCGTCCCGATTGACCGTCTGGCTCTCGCATAAACCAAAAGCGGCTCTTACGAGCCGCTTTCTTTTATGATCAGCTGAGGCACAGGCCCCAGATCAAAGAACGCGATACGAGCACGCCCATTCTCTATGGTCACTGGGATCTTGAGCGTCGGCACGCCATTTACTGCACTTCCCTGCCCAATACTCATCGCAGTCTTTTGCAGCGATTCAAGCATCTTGGAGCCTTGTGGGAACAATGGTCGCAGCACATCCTCCAGCTGATGAATACCAGTGATCACCAGTGGCAGCGTTCCATTCAAACGCCCCTGACGGTCAATCACCAGATCACCACCCGTGTTGACGGAAAACTCACCGCTTTTCAGCTGCAAGCTGGAGAGGTTGACCTTTAATTCTTCATCAACCATCAAATCAGCAATATTCCGAACTTTGCCGTCCAGAAGCTTCGAGCCCTCCGGCAACTGAATAACAAGGCTGATATCCAGCGGCACATCATCAGACACTTTACCTGCTGTCAGGCCATTGACCTGCACAGCCAGATCAAGCGCGTCCTCATTGCCTTCAACGCGGCGCATATGCGCTTCTGTCCGCTCAGCATTCAGCTCAACAGACTGCTCGCCAATGGTGTAAGTCAGCTTCGGCTCTTTAAAGACCGCGTCAATTTTGGCAGGCTTACTGTTTTCAGCCACCACGCTCGCCTGAGCCGTTTTCCAATGCGCAGAGTATGCAGGCCCCTGCTGGCCAAAGTTTGCCTCAGCAGGACCAGTCGCCTCAAAGATCACATGGGTCGGGTTATAAGCCAGCGCTACACCACGTAACTCATTGATAAAATACCACTCTCCGTTCTTATCCATGCGGAACGGGGTACAGGTCAATTCAAATCGGAACGGATAACCGCCAAGTTGCTGGTCACCACATTCAAGACTTCCGCCGTCTGCTTCAGCAACCTTCACACCGTTGCGAATAACGTCAGAAACAATACCGCGCCCAACTGCCCAATAGGCGGACCACCCGCCAATAATCAAGGCGACAAGGATCGCCAAAACGAAATACGCCGACTTTCTTGGAGGCCGGGATACTTTTGGTTCAGTCATCTACTCTCCGTTACCCTCACACAGTGCTGTGAGTTGCATGCTGATTACGAGCCTGATAGGCGTGTCACTCAAAGAATTCTACGAGAAAATAGTTATGCGAGATTTATGGATATTTGGCTACGGCTCACTAATTTGGCGCCCTGGCTTTACTTTCGAGCAAGCAGTCCCCGCAATCTTGCATGGCGTTCATAGATCTCTCTGCGTGTATTCATGGGTTCATCGCGGGACTCAAGACAACCCTGGACTGGTATTTGGGCTGGATAAAGGCGGTGCTTGCATCGGCATGGCATTCAGGGTCTCACCAGAAAACTGGCAGCACACACTTGGGTATCTCCGCGAGCGTGAACAGCAAACCATGGTGTATCTGGAAACACACCGCCGTGTCCGTTTGCTGGACGAGGAAGGCACCAAAGTTCGTGCAGTCACATTCGTTGCAGACCAGAAACACGAGCAATATGCAGGTGCGTTACCGCTAAAAGACCAATTGCAGATTGTAAAGGGGGCTGTGGGTCAGTCTGGCGCAAATCCGGAGTATGTACTCAACACTCACGCGCATATGAAGGAAATGGGTATTAAAGACCAGAACGTAGAATGGCTGGCACGACAACTCTCGATATAGCTTCAGGTTTCGACTACTCGTCTTCCTGCTTGATATAAGAAAAGATCCCCGTACGCAGATCATTGTGAGCGCGATCCCTCTCCGCGCTGTCTTCTGCCAGAAGATGTACGTATGCACCCTGCGAAGGTTTCAGCGCAGGCATTGGGGTCTTTTCATTCGACATACCCAAAAACCCGAGCCAGACAACGGCTTCGCTCTTCTTGTCTGTGATCAGAACAAGGTTCTCCGCATAGTCAGAAACCTCTTCCGGAGAGATCCGGGTAAAGAGGTAACGATGCCCGGATGCCCCAGACCAGTATTTAAACTGGCTGCCAGCACCTAGCTCCTCTGACACGCGTGGAGACCTGCCACTTGGCAAGCGATCATCAAACAATGAGTACTGCAACGCACTCTCCTGATTTCTCCTGCTATTTCCCATAGTACTTTATAGAACAAACTGCGAACATGTTACAAGTTAAGCCAGAGCATTGTCAAAAAAAGAAGCCGCCTTTAAGGCAAAGGCGACCTTCTTCCTTTGAAACATCTGATTTCCACGCAAAATCTTTATTTTTTCTTATATTCTGCCTGAAGTACACGAGCTTCTTTGATGATAATGTTATCCGGCGTATCTTTTTCTGCTTCATCCAGCAAACGGTCAGAGGCAGTCTCGATCCGTTCCTGCAAAAGCTTGAAGAATTCCTCCGGTGGCAAGCCTGGCTGAATAGGCTCAAGGATCTCTGCTTTGATCGTACCAGGGAAACGGAAGAACCGGCGACGCGGCCAATAAACACCTGAGTTAAGAGCAATCGGAACAATCGGGCAGTTCAGCGTTTTATAAAGGTGCACGATACCATATTTGTATTGTGGCTCAGCACCAGCTGGACGGCGTGTTCCTTCTGGGTAGATGATGATATTGCGATTTTCCGCAATCGCCTCAGCAGCTCTCTTACCCATGGCAGCAAGGGCCTTGCCCTTTTTACCGCGATCAACAGGAATCTGGCGGAACTTCATCAGATACCATCCGAAGAATGGCACCCAGCGCAGCTCCCGCTTCAGGATAAACGTTGGCTGACGATAATACTCAGCAAGCGCAAACGTTTCCCATGCCGACTGGTGCTTGGAAACGATGACACAGCCCGTATCTGGCAGGTTTTCGATGCCTGTGATCTCGGATTTTACACCACCAACCCAACGCAACAAAAACTTCTCTACACGGCCCCAGAATGGCAGCAACCACCAGCAATACCGGACAGGAAGAATGAACAAAAACATGCACGCGATCATAATGATCAGAGTACTGATGTAAAAAAGCACGTTAAAAAGAACGGAACGCAGGACGAGCATAGGACCTTCACAACCATTTCCACCCGACACTATGCCAAGGTGAATTCAGATTTCATCTTACGAAATTAAGAGGAGTGTTTTACAGGGAATACAGCGTCCAGCTCAACTCGCAGCCGAACGAGGATATACTTCACATATTCGCGTAGGAGAAGCTTTGTTATCGAAGAACTTTCATACCAATGCTCTAAATCCAGCTCTTTATGGTAGACAGGACTTGGGTAAAGCTCAGCATCCGGCAGGCGAACTTGCAATTCGGCCAATGCTCTAGGCATGTGATAGGCACTGGTAACGACCAACAGTGAGCTGAACTGATTTTTTCGCACCCAGTTGGCAGTTTCCTCGGCATTCCCGATGGTATTGAGCGCCTTTCGGTCCAGATCAACGCAGCAATCAAACAACCACATGCGTTTGGAATTGAGCCGCGCAATCTGCTTTGCACTGGTTGATGGGTGAACGCCAGAGATCAAAAGACGCTTCGCGCTTCCCACTTCCAGAAGATCCAGACTTTGCGAAATCCGGTCTCGGCCACCCGTCAAAACAACAATGCCATCAGCATGTTTGGGTACAACCGCCTGCACAGAGGGCTGCAAAACTTCCACAAACCACAAGAAGCCAGCTGCAAAAACGACAGAGCAAATCAGAAACAACAAAAAGAAAAAACGGACACTGCGCCGGACAAACGACTTCCGGCCAGGGCGTTTATCAACGCTGGCTGGTACCGGCTCTTGCTCACCGGTTGCTTTAAATTTAGCCGCTGTGTCGCGCGTATTCAAAGAATGCTCCATGATGTCGCTACAATGCTTATAGCCACAAACCTGAACGAATATTTTCCTGACTACATATCAGAACTGGCGAAAATGGAAAGAAAACGACACTTAATCCATATTTGCCAAATGTCTGTGGACAGCCAGACGAGACGTCAGGGCGGTTAAGACCGCAACAAGCACCACAACAGCAACAATTCCAACGTACCCAATCGCACTCACCTGCACCGCCCCAAACAGGGCCTGCACTTGATTACCGCTAACGGAAGTGATGTCCGAGCTGCCAAAGAAGCCCATAACCAGAAAGCTCAGTGCGGCAATCGTACCGCCAATGACCCCGCCTTTAAGCCCTAACACCAGGAAGTGACGCTGAAACTCGGAGGCAATAAAGCTGACTTCCGCGCCAACAAAGTGCAGCACCTCAACCACATCCTTGTTACCGGACATAGCAGCCTGCGTCGCAAAAATGACGGAGAGCACCATGGAAAACAGCACGAGCACCAGAATACCAAAACCCACAAGCACAGCTGTGTTCGCCATAGCTGAAAGTTGACGATTCCAGACACGGTGATCATCCACCGACGCAGCACGAATATCCTGCTCAATCTGAGCCTTCATATCTGCCAGATTAAGCAGCTCAGGATCATCTATCTCCACCAGAACAAGACGCGGAACCGGAAGCTCTTCCAGTTCAAGCCCCTCCCCAAGCCAGGGCTGAAGCAATCCCTTGGTTTCTTCATCAGAAAGAGCGCGCGCATCTCCAACACCGGGAAACTCGCGAACAAGAGCCAGCGTGCGATCAATCTCCTGCAACATGTTCACGCCATCCGCAGGACGGATCTGCACAGTGACCTCGCGCACCAGATCATTGGTCCAGTCATTCGCCGCATCATTGACGATGGCCACAAATCCAACGGTCAGGCAGGCCAGAAAACTCATGATCGCCACAACAAGCATCAAAGCCTGACCGGAGATCGCCTGCGGCGGAACAATCGGGGCAGGTCTTTCTTTGAGCTTAAACCGTAAACCGGAAGGTTTCGCACCCGCCGCTTTTTTAACCGGGCGACCACCCTTGCCTTTTGGCGGTCCTTTCCGTGGCTTGCCAGGCCTTTTTTGTCCAGCTGACGCACGTTTTGGCCCGGACTTTGGGCCAGACATTGGCGGTTCTCTTCTTTGCTGAGTATCAGTCATGAACAGCCAACCGCCCGTCGTTGAGGATAAGATGCCGAGCTTCCACCTGCTCCAGCAAATGGAAATCGTGGGTTGCGATCACCACGGAAGTGCCAAGCCGGTTCAACTCAATGAACAAACGCAGTAAACGGCGGGCAAGCGGCGGGTCCACGTTACCTGTCGGCTCATCCGCGAGCAAAACTTCAGGCCGCGTGATCAACGCCCGCGCAATAGCAGCACGCTGTTTTTCCCCACCGGAAAGAACAGGTGGCAGCACATGCATACGGTCGCCAAGCCCAACCCACTTCAGCAAATCAATCACATCAGGACGGTACTCTGCCTCGGATTTCCCTGCAACACGGTGCGGCAGAGCCACATTCTCGTAGGTGGTCAGGTGATCCAGCAACCGGAAATCCTGAAACACCACACCAATCCGGCGGCGCATAGATGGCAGCTCAGCCTTTGCGATCTTGGTGGTGTCTTTGCCAAAAACAGAAATCAACCCACGAGTGGGGCGCATAGAAAGGAATAACAGGCGAAGCAAACTGGTTTTGCCCGCACCTGAAGGACCAGTGAGAAACTGAAAAGATTGCGGCTCAATGGAAAAGGTCAAATCCCGAAGTACTTCAGTGCCCATGCCATACCGAAGTCCCACATTCTCAAAGCGTATCACCGAAAATTCCCCTAGCAGACGTAAGGTTTCGCCTTATCAGAAAAATGAGGCCAAACTCGTGCAAATCACTCTAAAAAATAATTTTCTCGCGTTCAATTTTTGACTGAACTTACCCCTGCAAATTTATGCGAGCCTGTTCCTTTGGATATCCCTCGAATAAATTAACACTTCATTAAGGATATAGAGGTCCTCATACTTCAGATAGTATAAATTCTAGTCACTCAACCTGACGTGAAGCACCAGTATTTAGGCTAGTCAAAGCCTACGCAGTTGAGTACTTGTGAGTATATTGCATATTTGGTGGCTCTGAGACGTGTTCCCGACAGCCTCCTTCGGCTCTCGAAGACGAATACGCTAGAAAATGAAGGATTTAAGCGGCTTGTCCATTCCTTTTAAAGGCCAACCGCTTTTGGACCACGCTCGATGAAAATTATCTGCCCTCAATGTAATACTGCCTACGAGATCCCAACGGACAAAATTGGAGAGACTGGCCGCAAAGTAAAATGCGCCAGCTGCAATCATATCTGGCAGGTTACACCAGAGGTAGAGGACGATTGGGCTGCTGCACTCGATGCTGAGCCCGAAGTACACAACAATTCAACACCCGATGATGACCGCAAAGAGCCCTCGTTCTCCGAAAGTTTGGATGAAAGCGATTGGGCTGGTCTCGGCGATAAAGCAGATCGTCACGAAGCATTTTCAGAAGAAGACCTTGTAGGAAAACCCAAGGAAGAACCTTCAGATTCAAGCGGTTCTATGGGCAAGGACACCGACACTCAGTCCAGTGACAAGGCCGGCAACTCCTATGAGGCATCAGAAGAACCAACGGGTTCTGAAGAGGATAAACCCGACGATAAAAAGAAATCTGAAGGCACCTCTCAAAAGTCCAACCGAAGATCTAGAAAAAAAACCAAGTCATCCCGCAAATCAGGTGTTATAAGCGCGAAAGGCCTGCTGGGCGCAAGTCTTCTTGCTGCTTCACTCGCACTCTGTTTTTCAGCTGTGCACTACCGTGAATCAATCGTAAGAACCTTCCCCGATTTGGCTGGTCTTTACCAGTTGGCTGGTATGACCGTAAATCTGCGTGGTCTTGTATTTAAGGATCTGAGAACATTCCGTGAGGTGGACGACGGTTCCGTCGTGCTTGTTGTGGAAGGTTCTGTAGAAAATATTACAAGAAGCGAGACGTATATTCCGGCGATTAAGCTGGCGTTGCGCTCACTGGACACGCAAGAGATACACTCCTGGATTGTTGAGCCAAGAGAAGACTGGCTTGCACCAGGTGATAAAACCCGGTTCAGAGCTCGGCTAAACAATCCGCCAGAGCGAGCCGCCGACATTCAATTGCGCTTTGTTGAGCGCCAAAAGAAAAGAGCGAGCATTAGATGACCGGTAACCCGGAAATCCGCGTGCTGTTTGATGAAGAAGCAATCGCGGCACGCGTAAAAGCCGTCGCAGAAGCTATCTCACAGGACAAGCCTCACAATCTCCTCGTAGTAGCGGTCTTGAAAGGAAGCTTCATTTTTGCAGCTGACCTTGCCCGTGCTTTGCACAGAGCAGGTTCCGTTCCGGAAATGGAATTTTTACACCTTTCAAGTTATGGAAGTGGAACGGTGTCGTCAGGAGAGGTAAAAGTCCTCCGCGATATCGAAAGCGACGTGACCGGAAGAGACGTCATCTTGGTCGATGATATTCTTGAATCCGGCCGCACTCTGAAGTTTGCACGCGACATGATCGCCGAACGTGGAGCCAAGTCTGTCCGGATTGCTGCACTCCTGGACAAACCGAACCACAGAAAAGCCGATGTTAAATCGGATTATACGGGCTTTGATTGTCCGGATAAATTCGTCGTCGGCTACGGCATGGACATGGGGCATGCATGGAGACAGTTACCATTCATCGGCTACGTGCCGCAGGAAGGTGACGACTAACTAGGGGGGCTATAATGGCTCACATACTTCTGACGGAAGACGATGATGCGGTCCGCGCCTTTGTAAAACGTGCATTGGAGCTGGACGGGCACAAAGTGACCGCCGTAGAAGATGGCGCCGAAGCCGCTCTTGTACTGCTGCAACAGCAGGGCAGGTTTGACCTTCTGCTCTCCGACATCAGAATGCCGGAGATGGATGGTATCGAACTTGCGATGCAAAGTAGCGCTCGCTATCCGGGCCTGCCAATCCTTTTGATGACCGGTTACGCAGACCAGCGTGAACGCTCTGAAGAAGTCGGTAAATGCGTGAAGGACGTTCTGACAAAACCATTTTCACTGGTGGAAGTCAGAAAAGCCGTCACCACTGCCTTGGCAGAAGAAGAAGAAGGCTCTCAGCAAACCGCGTTTGCTTAAAGCCCTTCCCCAATAAAGTTTCAAGAAACGCGATCCCTCCTCCGAGCGGTCGCGTTTTGTTTTTTCAGTCTCAAGCGCCAAACCTAAATCCAACACGCTGTACAAAATCGGGGTTTCCTGATCTTCTATGCGCATATTTCATTGTTGGTTTTGAGTGAGCTTTCCCATGGAACAAGAGACTTCTGTCCTTCAACAAGCAATGATGCGCTTGGAAGACCCGGCAGCGCCCCTTCCTCCTGTAGCAAAGTATTATGCAGCCAGCCGAATATATTCAGCGGTAGAGAGCTGTTTCGCGCATTGGGAAAACATCCCGGAAACCAGCAACGCAGATCTCTACTTTCATTATCTGGGTGCATTGGAAGACGTCGAAGATCGCCGTGGCTTCCTGCTCGCAACGCAGAGCTATCTGGCTCGCCTTAAGAACGCGCATACTCACTTCATTGATTTCACGCTCTTGCAAAACTCAGGTTTCGGGTTCTGGACACGCCCCCTACCCGTAGCAGCCTCAAAACGTGCTTGGGCGGTTTGTGGTTCAACCCGCACAGACATCAAAACCGGAGACGTCATTGAGCAGGTCAATGACCTTCCTGCTAATGAGTTCTTTGCGAGGTACACAAATCTTGTCAGCGCCTCAAAGCCAGAAGCGGCAGAACGCAACCTGCTGCTATTCAATAGCTTTCTTTTGCCAAACCAACTCAACATCACTCTTCACGACGGGCAAAGCCTGCAGACCACCCGCGCAGGACACAAGCATCCACTTTCATGTCTTAAAGCATTTGAACTCGACACGTCGGGAAAGCATCCACGCCTGATCATCCGCAGCTTCTCAAAACCAGAGTACGAGGAACAAGCTCTCGCCTTCCTAAGCCAGATCGACAACCAGTCCCCACTCATCCTTGACTTACGTGGCAATGGCGGCGGCAACACACCCATGAAGCTCATGAAAAAACTCTGCCTGGAGCCGATCGCAATCTGGATGGAACGAACACCTCAGATCACCGGACTGGAGAAAGCTGAACAAGGCGTGGCTGCATGGCAAAACGGAGAACTCTCCGCACATCACACCCAGCCCAACGCTGAAACAACGCCCATGCATCTCCTCACAAACGGCGAGACCTTCCCAGCCAGTGCCACACCGTTTCGAGGAAAGCTGATTATTCTGATTGATATTGGCAGCGGCTCAGCAACCGAAGATCTCTTGATACCTCTAAAACATTCCGGACGCGCAACAATCGTTGGAGAAGCGTCCGCGGGCTCAACCGGACAACCCTATTTTGAGGCACCTCTGCCCGAAACACAGCTCACAATCTCGGCAAAGCGTACTGATTTTCCAGATGGGACAAGGTTTGAAGGAGTTGGGATACATCCGGATTATCCAGTTATGCCAACACCAGAAGACATCCGCCAAGGCAACGACCCCGCCCTCACACTTGCACAGCAGCTACTCAGACAAGCCGTGACCAGCTAAACCGGTCTCTAACGCCCTCATTCAGCTTCAGTTTCGCAGCCGATACCTGCGGACCTTTAATCAGCTGCCTTATCAGACGGGCGCTTCTCATAAAATTCCAGCGTATGCAGGCTCATATCAGCATATTCAAAAAGCATATTGCGGGAGAACCCACGCCGGATCAGAACATAAAGCCCCTCAAGGATCATCACATAGAAGATCAGAAGCTTCTCAATGTCATCAGGGTCTTTAAGCTCACTCTTCAGATCCATGAACTTCAGGCGAAAATGCTTCACACCCTCCTGATAATACATCGCAAACTTCGCCAGCAGTTCCTCGTCAAACAACGCCATATTGTCGAGCACACAAAATTTATCACCGTGCTTGCTTTCACGATGACCGACACAGATATCGATGAACTCATAAAGCACGGCTTCGATAGCCGAATGCAGATTGGAGTGCAGCGAAATGGTGCTTTTCAACTCCGCAAAAATGCTGTTGAGCCACCACAGCAAAACCGCAGCGCAGAAGTCTTGCTTGGTCGTGAAGTGCTCTTCCACATACGCCCGATGCGGTCCACAGGCCTCATAGAAGTCTTCCATGGAACAGGCTTGCAGCCCTTTAAGCACAAACACCCTGATGCAGTCATCCATCACCTCTTCGATGATGTGTGACAGAACTTCAGGTTTGTTTGGATCTGTCTGGCTCATGGCGAAAGTACAGGAGCTAAAGCGGGCACGACAATGAAGGAGCCGCCAAATGGCAAAGAAAACTGGAAGGACCGACATCGCGATCAATCTAGTTTTCTAACTCTTCATTAAAGCATCCTGAATCCGCAAATCAGTAGCGCTTCATCAACCGTTCCAGATACTCCAGCTCAAGTTGCGGACGATCGGGATCGGAAAGCCGGCGGCGCAGCTCTTCCAAAATACGCCGCGCCCGCTGAACCTCAATCTCATCAGGCACTTTCACCTGACTGCCAAACTCCGGCCCCTCAACACGGCGCATACGGCCAAGCGGGTCCTCGTTCAGCGGAGAGTTGGTTGCTTGCCCTTGCCCACCAGCCTGTCCGGCCAGTTGCTCTGCAAGCTGCTGAGCGCCTTTGCGCAAGGATTCCAGGGCCTGACTCTGCTCAGATACAGCCTCATCCGCCTGTTGCGCTCCAAGTGCGTCACCAGCATCCTCCATGGAGTTACCAGCACTATCCAGATCTTTGCTCGGCTTGGCACCGTTGTTTGCCATGCTGTCGAGCAGCTTCTGCAGGTCGTCAGAAAGATTGCGCTGCTGCTTCTGCAACTCGCGGAAGGCTTGCTGAGCCTCCTCATTGCTCATCTCACCACCCTGACCTCGCTTATCCTGCTGGTCATTGCACTGGCCTGGCCGGCGTTGCTGGCTATCCGGATCAAACTGGTGCGTTTCATCCATCAGGTTGCGCTGCTTCTGGATCATCTCACCAAGATCTTCCAGGGCCTGCAACATCTCTTGTTGCTGCTGGCTTGGCGCTTGCTGTTGTTGCTGCGCGTTCTGCATGTTTTCCAGCATCTGCTGCATCTGCGCCAACAGCTCACGCGCCGCCTCCAAAGAACCGGTTTTCGCCAGCTCTTCCATGCGGCGCAACATGTCATCCAGATCTCGTGGCGTGATCTGTTGAGAGTTCTCATCCATCGGCATCTGACCAAGCTGCTGAGGGTTCTCGCGCATCTGCTGGGCCATAGATTTCAGATAATCATCCAGCGCCTTACGCAGATCACTCATCAGCTCAGCAATTTCCTGCTCCGAAGCCCCCTGTTCCAATGCCCTCCGCAATGCCTCCTGCGCCTCACGCAAAGCCCGCTCGGCAGCAGATAAGCCACCATCCTCAATCGTCAGCGCCACGTTCCACAACACGTCCAGCATGTCTGTCAGCTGTTCATCCGTATTGGCTGCAACCAACTCGGCATAAGCAAACCGCAACGGCAGATAAGACCCTGCATCATCGATGAACCGCTCCGGCGCAATCATCAGCATATCCAGCGCATCCACCACCTGCGGATAGCTCTCAACGTTCATTGCGAGATTACGGCGCTGCTCAACAACAGCCCGCGCCAAAGGTTTATTGAACCGGCGCTCCGGAAGCTTGATATAAACGGGCTGCGAGCGCCCCTCTTGCTCCGCCTCATCACGAGCAACAAGCACAAGAGCCACCTCAGAACCTGCCCATGGATGAGCCGTCAAATCCTGAAAGGTCTGCCCAACAGCCATTTTGGAATCTTTGGGCGGCAAGCTCAGGTTAAACCGTGGCGCCTCCACCAGAGATCG
Source organism: Pseudovibrio sp. POLY-S9 (assembly GCF_001431305.1). NCBI lineage: Bacteria > Pseudomonadati > Pseudomonadota > Alphaproteobacteria > Hyphomicrobiales > Stappiaceae > Pseudovibrio > Pseudovibrio sp. POLY-S9. The sequence goes on along the minus strand of NZ_LCWX01000214.1, from coordinate 33,041 downwards.
GCCTTGTTTATCCTCATCCCCGCGCTGAACCTGCTCCATAATAGCCTCAGCAGAAACCACGCGGTAATCATCCTGCACCAGATAAGTCAGCTTGAGACTGCCTGAAAGCTGCTCTTCCGGATCATCAAACAAACGAATGCGCGGCGGCAAGTCAGGGCGAATAGCAATCTTCCAGGAATATTTCGGAGAGTCATTTTGAAGGATCTGCAAGCGTCCGCTTGAGTTCAACGGAAACCGCCATTCGGTGGTTTTCAGCTCTGCAGAGCTTTCACCAGCTCCCGGCTGAACACGTTCCGGTTCCAAAACTTCTTGTCCACGGCGCGAAAAATAAACAACGGAGAATTCACCAGTGCCCTGTGCCCGCACCAACACCTCACTGCCACTGGCAATCGAGAGCGCATCTCGAGAATCCCGCAGTTGATTGGCATCCCCGCTGAGGAAAACAGGAGCCTCACCCGTGTAAGCTGGCGGAGTAACCCACGCATCAATGCGAGCAGGTAAAACACTTCCCACACCCTGAGACTGGAACGGTGCCAAAAGGCTGGACCACCGGTTCGCATCCGAAACGGAATACCCCACCACAAGCAACATAACGGCGAAAACACGCAGGGCATAAGGATCTTTGGCAAACCCGCGCGGATTAACGCCCCCAACACGCAGGTTTTTAAGCCGCTCTCGCAACCGCTTTTGATGCGCAGACCAAAGCGCAAGCGCCTCTTCATCATCCATCCCGGTCGCCTGCTCATCCTTGTAGGAGAGCAAAGGTCGGTGCGGTAGATCACTGGCAAGCTCAACCTTGCGCAGCCCCTCCGCTTCATCGGGAAGCTTCAGACGTAAAAGCGGGTAGCAACTCCAAATGAAAACAACGAGAAACAGGATTGATCCCACCGCAGAGCCATAAAACCCAAGCAGCTGCCACAGCCCTAAAAAGCTAACGGCAACATACAGGCACGCCACAATAAGCGGCACCTGAATGGCGGGCCAAAACCGCTCCCAAAACAAATAAAGCTGCGCTTTAAAAGCCAGCCTTTTCAATCGATAGGATAATCTTTGAGAAAACAGGGACTGCCACAGGCCAAATAGCCCGGCCCCTTCGCCATAACGCGTCTTATGCTCTCGCAATTCACTTGCAGAAGCTATGGCATTCTTTAGGTTTTTATTGCCGCCATTCTCATTCTGATGGGTCACAAAGGCCTCGCTAATCGCCGCCTGCTTTTTCTTTTGAGCATACGGCGATTAACGTAGATCAGCAATCTGGCAAACCTAAGGGGCTTTCAAACAGAGTTAAGCCTTTTCAACCCAGTTCGGCACAACGTCTTGATTTAGTAACTCATCGTAACTTGGACGCTGACGGATGATCGCAAACTTGTCGCCATCAACCAAAACTTCAGGCACCAGAAGACGCGTGTTGTACGTGCCGGATTGGGTCGCACCGTAAGCACCGCAGGAATAAACAGCCAGCAGGTCGCCTTCCTCAAACTTCGGCAACTCCCGGTCACGAGCAATGTAGTCACCGGTTTCACAAACTGGCCCAACAACATCCGCCAGCATCTGCTCACCGGTCTGACGCTCTTCGCTCACCGCACCAATGTCATGATGGGCTTCATAAAGAGTTGGGCGGATCAGATCGTTCATCGCAGCATCCACGATGACGAAGTTCTTCGCTTCACCTTCTTTACGATAAATCGTTTCGGTAACGAGAATACCGGCGTTTCCGGCAATCAAACGGCCAGGTTCGGTAATCAGCGTCACGCCAAGGCGCTCAATGTGCTTACGAACAACCTTCGCATATTCAGTTGGCAGCGGCGCTTCAATTCCGCTTCCGTAAGGAATGCCAAGACCACCACCCACATCAAGGTGGTCAATCTCAATGCCATCTTCCTTCAGCATGCCAATCAGCACACCAAGGCGTTCCAAAGCATCATCAAAAGGCCCAAGCTCAGTGATCTGAGAGCCGATATGCATGTCCATACCAGTCACTTTCAGGCCCGGCAGCTGCGCAGCTTCGTTGTAAACAGCGCGCGCACGGTCCCAGGCAATGCCAAACTTATTCGCAGCCAGACCAGTAGAGATCTTAGCGTGGGTCTTCGCATCAACGTCCGGATTGATGCGCAGAGAAATCGGCGCAGTCTTACCCATCTCGGAAGCAACGGCAGAAAGCCGCTTCAGCTCAGGCTCGGATTCCACATTGAAGCACAGGATGTCTGCATTCAGCGCAAAGCGCATTTCCTGACGGGTCTTGCCAACGCCGGAGAACACAATCTTGTTTGCAGGAATGCCCGCTTTCAGTGCACGGCGCAGTTCCCCTTCAGAAACAACATCCGCACCAGCGCCAAGTTTCGCCAACACCGTCAAAATAGCGATGTTGGAGTTCGCCTTCATTGCATAACAGGTCAGATGATCTATTCCATCAAACGCACCATCAAAAACCTTGAAGTGACGTTCAAATGTCGCGCGGGAATAGCAGTAAAATGGTGTTCCAACTTCCGCTGCAATTTCGCTCAGTGCAACATCTTCAGCGTGAAGCACGCCATCCTTAAACTCAAAGTAATGCAATGTAGGTCCTCTGCGCTGGCTCCGCCCCGGTGGGCTTAGCGAACCAGTCTAAAAATTGAAGTCGGGATCATCCTCATCCGCACCAATCAACGGATCCAGAAACAGACTTTCGTCCTTATCTCCAGGGATCTCTGGTACAGGAGCATCGTTCAGGGGTGGCGGTGCACCATCTGCAGTCGCCCGAGCTTGGCTTGGCGTTTCCAAACTGCCTTTACGCCCACAAGCGGAAACACTCAGTCCGAGTGCAACAATTGTGAGGCCAATCAAAAGCTTGGAACTACGGCTTTTTGTAATGTCTTTCATGCCTTGCGAGCTCATGTTTTCTCTGCTCCAATCTGGATGATCTTACCAAACCAGAAATTCGACCTAAGGACTGACTCGGGCGAACCCGAGCCTACTCTCAGTTTTATTTCTGCACCGTAACAACGATGACTGCAAGATCATCCGAAGAACAGACTTACTTTTCCGTCTTCTGCTCACGCTCAAGCTGCTTAAGCCAACGGCGAGATTGCTTACGCACATTCACCGGGCTTGTGCCACCATAAGAAACTCGGCTGCGAACAGATTTATCAACGGAAAGAACGCTGTAGACATCATCCGTGATCTTCGGTTCAACGCTCTGCATCTCTTCCAATGTCAGGCGATGCAGGTCTACACCTTTATCGACAGCCATCTTAACAAGTGCACCAGTCACATGGTGAGCATCACGGAATGGCATACCAACCACACGCACACACCAGTCAGCCAGATCAGTTGCGGTGGAGTAACCAGAACCAGCAGCTTTCTTCAGCACCTTCACATTCGGCTCAAGGTCACGCATCATGCCAGTCATGGCTGCCAGAGCCAGAGACAGGTTCGGCAGAGCGTCAAACGCCTGCTCTTTGTCTTCCTGCATGTCCTTAGAGTAGGTCAGCGGCAAACCCTTCATCATCACGAGAAGAGAGTTCAACGCGCCATAAATACGGCCAGTCTTCGCACGGATCAGCTCAGCTGCATCCGGGTTCTTCTTCTGTGGCATGATGGAAGAACCGGTCGAAAACTTGTCGGAAAGCTTGATGAAGCCGAACTGGGCAGAACACCAGATCACAATCTCTTCTGCCAGACGAGACAAGTGCATCGCACAGATGGACGCATCCGCCAGCGCTTCAATGGCAAAGTCACGGTCAGAAACACCATCAAGAGAGTTTGCAGTCGGACGATCAAAGCCCAGAGAAGCCGCAGTCATCTCACGGTCAATCGGGAAAGATGTACCAGCAAGCGCAGCACAGCCAAGAGGACTCTCATTCATACGCGCACGCGCATCCTGAAGACGGGAGCGATCACGAGAGAACATTTCGACATAAGCCATCAGGTGGTGACCGAAAGTCACCGGCTGCGCGGACTGAAGGTGTGTAAAGCCCGGCATCACAACTGCTGCATGCTCTTCTGCTTTTTCAGCAAGAGCCTGCATCAGGTCGGTCACTTGTGCCTCAAGATCGTCCAAAGAGTCGCGTACCCAAAGACGGAAATCTGTGGCAACCTGGTCGTTACGTGAACGAGCTGTGTGAAGACGGCCAGCGGTCGGGCCAATCAATTCAGCCAGACGCGCTTCGATATTCATGTGAATGTCTTCAAGCGCACGAGAGAAGGTAAAGGTGCCCTCTTCGATCTCTGACAGAATTGTGTCTAGACCCTGAGCTATCTTTTCGGCATCTTCTGCGCTAACGATGCCCTGTGCAGCCAACATGCTAACATGAGCCTTGGACCCGGCTATGTCTTGTTGAAAGAGCTTGCGATCAAAATCAATGGAAGCATTGATCTCTTCCATGATTGCATCTGGCCCTTCCGCAAAACGGCCCCCCCACATGCGGTTGCTCATGTCTAGCCTCATTATGATTTGGGTTTAATATGAAGAAACTGACAGTTACCGGAAAGTTCGGCCTCGGAAAAGGGCTTATTGCAGCATTAGCTGGATTTGTCGTCGTAGGCGGAGCCGTATGGGCGCTTAATCAGCAAAAAAGTGAGGATCCACAAGCCCTCGCCTGCTCTTCTTCAATGAATACCGCAAAAAATCTCAAGGGTTTGACCACAGGCGAAGTGGCCGCTTTCCTGCCTGCCGAGAAGCCTTTGAATCTCTCTGAGCTGAAATTTAATGATGCTGACGGCAACTTCATCACCATGGCAGACCTGAAAGGCACCAAGCTGCTCAACCTTTGGGCCACCTGGTGCGCTCCGTGCCGCAAAGAAATGCCGCATCTGGACAAACTGCAGCGTGAGGCAGGCAGCGAAGAGTTCAACGTCATCGCCGTCAACATGGACCGCGGCGAGAACAATCCAAAGCCACTGAAGTTCCTGAGCGATATCGGCGTGAAGGATCTGGCATACTTCTCAGACCACACCATGGACACCTTCAACAACCTGCGCACCAAAGGCAAAGCCCCAGGCCTGCCAAGCACAATCATGATTGGTGAAGACGGCTGCGAAATCGGCACCATGTTCGGCCCTGCCGACTGGGCAGCCCCAGAAGCCTTCGCACTGGTCAACGCCGCGCTGGCTGGACAGAAAAAGGTTCAGTGAATTGAAATTCACGTAGCGGCTACTTAGATACATCTCAAAA
>NZ_LCWX01000214.1:16625-27776 GCF_001431305.1 Pseudovibrio sp. POLY-S9 | reverse complement strand
GAGATATTTATTATGCGCTACGCTGGAAATGTAATCTGGTTTGTCCTTGGAGGCTGGTACCTGGCCCTGATGTGGCTTGTGTACGGCCTCCTGTTCGCACTCACAATCATTGGCCTCCCTTACACACGAGCAGCCTGGGAAATGGCCAAATTATCGGCATGGCCCTTTGGCAAGGACATTGTGCACATAAGAGATCTGGATAACAAAGGTGCAACGCCAACCACCGTCTTAACAGGGGTCCTGGGTTTCATCTTCAACATCCTATGGCTGCCGTTTGGCCTCTCGCTGTTCCTAGGCTATGTGATATCCGGCATTCTCACCTGCCTGACAATCATAGGCATTCCCTTTGGCCTTCAGTCCTTCAAACTCGCAGCAATTTCCTTTTGGCCCGTCGGACGCCGTGTTGTAACGACCCAAACAGCGGACTTGGCACGCCAATACAAAGCCAGGGAAACCCTAAACAGCTACAGATATTAGAGAAACCGGCACAGCGTGCTCTAGCTCACATTGGTCGTATCTGTCGCGCACACCCGCAACCGATGCCCATCAGGATCTGTGGCAACAAACGTGTAGCCAAAATCCAGATCAGTGGGCTCCAGAACGATCGGAATGCCCTTCTCTTTCCAGAGACTGTAAACCTGATCAACCTCTTCCCGGCTCACATCACTCAGTGACAGTTCAAAGCCGCCAAAGGACGGTTGAGGTTTCGGGTCAATCCCCTGCGCAGACTGCAAGCCAAGTGTGACGTCGTCTCCCAGAGAAAACAGCGAAAATTCCTGAAAACGCTCAATCGGACTGCTTTGCAGAACATCAGTATAAAACTTGGTGCTTTTCTCCACGTCTTCGACATAGAGAATAACGCTATTGGGCTTAAACATGCTCACACCCCGTCATCTTAAAAATCAAAGAAACAAACAGATTGCTACAGACAAAGTATAGCTCTTGCACCAAGCAATATCTTTGATCTTACCCCTTACCCGGCACAGGACGCTCCCTCATCCGCATCAGGCCTTCCTGAACAGCGGAAGCCACCAACACACCATCCCGCGTGTAAAGGCTGCCACGACTGAAACCACGGCCACCCGCTGAACGCGGGCTGTCCTGCGTGTAAAGCAACCACTCATCAAAGCGGAAATCGCTGTGGAACCACATGGCGTGGTCCAGACTTGCCACCTGCAGATTTGGCACAAACACGTTGATGCCATGCGGGAATAGCGCCGTATCCAAAAGCGTCATGTCAGAGGCATAAGCCAGCACGCACTGGTGAATACGCGGATCATCCGGCAGCCTTGAAGCCGCCCGTACCCACACATGTTGCACCGGCTCTTGCTTCTTGCGAGAGAAATATTGCCCCAAATCCAATGGACGCAACTCAATCGGACGCTCCCGCTTCCAGTACTTCTGCACCGGTTCTGGTGCCTTTGAGATCAGCTCATCGGAGATTTCAGAGATCGGCATCAGGTCTTCCGGCATCGGCACATCCGGCATCTCAATCTGATGTTCCATCCCGCTTTCAACGCGCTGATAAGAGGCGGACATAGAGAAGATTGCATGACCATGCTGGATCGCTACAACACGCCGTGTTGTAAAGCTGCCACCATCACGAATACGGTCAACCTCATAGATGATTGGCACCTTCGGATCGCCCGGACGCAGAAAATACCCATGCAGCGAATTGACCTGACGTTCTGCGCCAACCGTTCGGGAGGCAGCAACAAGAGCCTGACCAATCACCTGTCCACCAAAAACACGCTGCCACCCGCTTTGTGGGCTTGTGCCACGAAACAGATTTTCCTCTAATTTCTCCAGATCCAAAAGGTCCAGCAGATTTTCAACAGCCTTCGTCATTACAGACAAACCTATTTTTGTAGTGATTTCGATTGCATGTGAGTAGTGTGGCGCTATATCGGTAGTGTCAACGGTTAATTGGGCTAACCGAGCGATTACAGGGAAGAGTTCTATGAGCAAGAAACAGACCGCCACCGAAGACCTTTATGACGTCACCATTGGCGGCGGCGGGTATGTTGGCCTATCGCTCGCGCTTGCTTTGAAGCAGTCAGAACCTTCCATGAAAATCGCGCTTGTAGACCTGCGCCCACGCTCAGCCATCGAGAACGATCCGCGTTCCTCGGCCATCGCGGCAGGCGCCGTGCGCATGCTCGATCAACTCGGCATCTGGTACAAGCTTGAAGATGAATCCCAGCCTATCACCGAAATGATCGTCACAGACAGCAAGCTGCACGACAGCGTGCGCCCAATCTTCCTGACATTTGCAGGCGATGTTGATGACGGCGAACCATTTGCCCACATGGTTCAGAACAATCATATGGTCGGCGCATTGCATGATGCAGCCACAGATGCAGGCGTTCACATCTTCGCGCCCGACAGTGTCAAAGACTTTGCAGTAGAGCCAGCCCACGTCAACATCACACTCGGCAGCGGCAAAACCATCCAGTCACGCTTGATCGTGGCAGCTGATGGCGTGCGCTCCAAACTCCGCGATCTCGCAGGCATCCAATGCAATCGCTGGAGCTACAATCAAAGCGGCATTGTCACCACAATCGCACATGAACGCCCACACAATGGCCGCGCAGAAGAGCACTTCCTGCCCTCCGGTCCGTTCGCGATACTGCCACTGAAAGGCAACCGCTCCTCCATCGTCTGGACTGAAAAGATGGCAGAAGCCAACCGCTTGGTCAATGGCGATGAGTTCACCTTTGAAATCGAACTGGAACGCCGCTTCGGTCACCATCTGGGCGAGCTCAAACTGGACGGACCCCGCGCTGCGTTTCCTCTGAACCTCGTGCTGGCACGCTCTTTCGTCTCCAACCGTTTTGCGCTGGCAGGCGATGCCGCCCACGGCATCCACCCAATCGCTGGACAAGGCCTCAACTTCGGCTTCAAAGACGTTGCAGCTCTCTCAGAAGTGCTTGTAGACGCGCATCGTCTTGGTCTCGACATCGGCGCAGCACACATTCTGGAACGCTACCAGAGCTGGCGCCGCTTCGACACATGGCAGATGGGCATGACCACCGATGTGCTGAACCGCCTGTTCTCCAACAACATCGACCCAGTCCGCGCCGTCCGCGACCTCGGCCTCGGCCTTGTTGAGCGTATGCCGTTCCTGAAAAAACACTTCATCGGCGAAGCAGCTGGCCTGGCCGGCCCTTCCCCAAAACTCCTCCTCGGCAATCCGCTGTAGGTCAAATCAGGTACACGTGTGAAAGACAAACGCTCCATCCTCATCACCGGATGTTCAACCGGCATTGGTTACTCTGCTGCACACATTTTGAGAGAGAGAGGATGGCAGGTCTTTCCCACCTGTCGCAAGCCAGAGGATGCAGAACGCCTGCGCTCGGAAGGCTTTGACGCCTTCCATCTGGATTATTGCCAAACCGAATCTATTCAGGCCGCCGTTGAGTCAGTTCTGGCAATCACAGGCGGACGCCTTGATGCACTCTTCAACAACGGCGCCTATGGCCTTCCCGGCGCCATTGAAGATCTTCCCACCGATGCCTTGCGCCGTCAGTTCGAAACCAACTTCTTCGGCTGGCACGAGCTGACCCGCCTTGTCATTCCGACCATGCGTAAACAGGGCCATGGCCGTATCGTGCAATGCTCCTCAATCCTTGGCCTCGTCGCCATGGATTATCGCGGCGCCTACAACGCCACCAAGTTTGCATTAGAAGGCTACACCGACACCCTGCGGCTGGAACTGCATGGCTCAGGCATACAGGTTAGCTTAATCGAACCGGGTCCGATTCAATCTGAGTTCTCCAAAACAGCTGTCAAAATGTTTTACGAGGAGATCGGAGAGGATACCAAGAACGCCTCCCACTTCCGCGAAAGCTACAACCGCCGCCTCTCCATGCTCGCCAAAGGCGGCACCACAAAATTCAAACTCCCACCTGACGCAGTCGTCCAAAAACTCACCCACGCCATTGAAGCCCCCAAGGCTAAGGCACGTTATTACGTAACCGTTCCAACCCACATCATGGGCACTCTGCGACGCATCCTGCCAACCTCAATGATCGATATGATCCTGAGAAGGTCTGCAAAGTCGGAAGAGTAAGAGAACGAGACCCCTCGGTTTTCTTCAAAGCAAACTCCCAGTGCCCCGTATTGCGCGCACTCTGGATTTATGCCCCCAGCAAAAGAGTGACCCCATGGCACTATTTCATCCTGATAACTGCACAATGAGCGAACGACATAAGCAAATTTATGCGTATTGCGAACTCGCCTATACTGCTGTTGATTTCTCTGCAGCAGCCTTGTTCGTCGTTGGCAGCATTCTCTTTTTTAAAGAGGCAACCACCTATTTGGGAACATGGCTGTTTCTGGTTGGGTCAATTTTATTCGGTCTCCGCCCAACAATTAAGCTCTTTCGGGAAATTGCATATATCCGCCTTGGGAAATATGAGGACCTGCCTGAAGGCACTGAGAATAATACGGGTTGGCTAAACCCCGATATGAAGTGAACCTAACCAACACGTTCGCCAACGATCAATCATAGGATTAAATTTCAACGCAGCCGAGTTCAAATGACCTTCATACTAGTTTTCCATGTTCTATTAGTTTTGACGTTTACAATCCGAATTCTGCTGCGAGATGATTTGTCACCACCGGTTCGCCTCGCTTGGTTCATCGTTTTGAACGTACTTCCCTATGTCGGCATTGCCATTTATTTCCTCTTTGGAGAAACGGATCTTGGCCATCGCGCAGACAAGCGTCACAAAGAGATTTTTGATGAGATCCATGAAAACGCTAAGCAATTCATGGGCACGCCAGCTGATGTCGATCAGCTGATCAACCCGGAATACCGCAACAGCTTCCATTATGCTGGTTCAATAAACGGCTTTTACCCAGTTGCTGGAAACAACGCCACACTCATGGAAGATGCCACAGCGACCCGCGACAGCTTGATAGCAGACATCGATACCGCGCAGGATTATGTGCATGTTCTCTATTACATTTGGCTAAATGACCACACAGGCACAGCACTCGCCAACGCTTTGATCAGAGCAACCCAGCGCGGGGTCGTATGCCGCGCGATGGCAGATGGTCTCGGCTCACACCAGCTCATAAAATCACAACTGTGGGAGAAGATGAAGGAGGCAGGCGTTCAACTGGCTGTCGCCCTGCCGCTGGACAAACCAGTGCGAACGCTCCTGACCAGCAGACTGGACCTGCGCAACCACCGTAAAATCACGATTATCGACGGAAAAGTCACTTACTGCGGCAGTAGAAACTCAGCTGATCCGGAATTTCTGGTCAAAGCAAAATACGCTCCCTGGGTCGACATTATGCTACGCCTGACCGGGCCCATTGTGACGCAAAACCAGCTTCTGTTCATAAGCGATTGGATACAAGCAACAGGCGAAAAGCTAAATGACTTTGAATTGAAGTCAGAACCGGCACAAGAAGGGTTCCCGGCACAGGTGATGGGCGATGGCCCAACGGAACGCAAAGGAGCAACACCTCAGCTCTTTGCCTGCCTTATTGCAACCGCCCGCTTCGAACTCACACTATCGACGCCCTACTTTGTACCCGATGAAACTGTTCTGGAAGCCTTGCGCGCAGCGGCTTATCGAGGCGTGAAAGTCACCTTGATTTTCCCAAAGGTCAACGACAGCTGGATCGTGGCAGCTGCAAGTCGCAGCCACTATTTCAAACTTCTGGAGGCTGGTTGTGATCTCTTTGAATTCAAAGGCGGTCTATTGCACGCCAAGACACTCACAATGGATAACAAGATCACTTTGATCGGCTCTTCCAACCTTGATCTGCGAAGCTTTGACCTAAACTACGAAAACAACATTCTGTTGCAGGACAAGGCAATAACAAACGCTGTTCTGGAACGGCAACAGCAATACCTCGACAGTTCAGATCAGGTCTTTTTTGAAACTGTTTCCAGTTGGTCATACCTCAAGCGAATAAAAAACAACATCATCGCAACAGTTAGCCCAATCTTGTAGTCCTGCAGCTAACCTGTACAAAGCTAAATGCAATCGCGATTTGGACTCTCACCTTTTCAAAAAGGTTGTTTGAGACGGAACTACGACTGTCCAATCCTAAAATTGTAATCTCTGCTATTGTTTGAAGCGGTGCAGATTCGGGGGAAAATATGCAGTTGCGGCATTTGAAGTTAGCTCTGGCAGCTCTGGCCATTTCACTGTCCAGCCAAGCAATCCTTCCAGTGTACGCCGAGGATTTCAAAACCATCTCGGCATCCGCTGAGCAAGGTGACTTTCATTCTCAATACAAACTTGGAATTCTCTACGAAGAGGCACAAGGTGCCCCTCAGGACTATACCAAGGCTGCAAAATGGTTTCGCTTAGCCGCTGAGCAAGGTCACGTCGCCGCTCAATACCGCCTTGCCAACTTGTATCACAAAGGACGAGGCGTCCCGCAAAGCTTCAAAGAGGCCGAAAAATGGTATCTGCTCGCAGCTGACAAAGGGCATCCGGAAGCAGAACGCGAACTTAATTACTTTTACGCCCAAGGGCTTGCGGGGCCGAAACGTTATAGTAACGCAGCGATGAAGGTTTGGCGTAAGGCTAAGCGAGGTGATGCAAAGGCACAGTTTAGCCTGGCAATTGATCTCGAAGATGGCACTGGCGTCCCACAAGACTACGCTGAAGCAGCAAAATGGTATCGTCTGGCCGCTGATCAGGGCCATGCAGGCGCTCAACATAACCTAGGGCTATTATACCATTATGGTAACGGCGTGCGGAAGGATTATGAAGAAGCCGTAAAATGGTACCGCCTCGCCACAGAGAAAGATCATGCCGGTGCTCAACTTGAACTTGGCTATATGTACTCCAGAGGAATGGGAGTGCGGAAAGATAATAGGGAAGCGCTCAAATGGTACCGGCTTTCTGCCGACCAAGGCAATGCAATAGCTCAATCCAATGTCGGCTATTTTTACAAAGAAGGGCGAGGTGTTCCTAGGGACTACAAAGAAGCCATCAAATGGTACCACCTCTCAATAAAGCAAGGGTATTCAGGCGCCAGACTTAAGCTAGGGTACATGTACGAGAAGGGGTTAGGCGTACCAAGAGACTACAAGGAAGCAGCAAAATGGTACCGGCTTGCTGCTCGGCAAGGAAATGACCAAGCTCAATACAACCTTGCTGTGCTTTATGAGGATGGGCTTGGCGTACCTCAAGACAATCAACAAGCCGAAAAGTGGTTCCGCCTTGCTGCTGAGCAAAACCATGACCGAGCGCAGATTGCACTAAAAGGCCTTCAGGCCCGACTTCAGGATTACGACAAATCTGCAAAATCACTTATGCAAGCCGCAAAACAAGGCGATGCGACAGCACAACGAGAACTTGGCCAAATGTACGTCAATGGCCAAGGCAGACCACGAGACTACAGTGAGGCTGCAAAGTGGTACGAAGTTGCAGCCGATCAGGGTGACAAATCGGCACAATACTCTCTCGCACTCTTTTATCAAAATGGGCAGGGCGTTCAGCAGGACTATGCTGAAGCTGCAAAGCTTTACCGTCTCGCAGCAGAGCAAAACCACGCGAAAGCACAGCTTGAACTCGGGTATCTTTACACCGTCGGCCTAGGTGTAAAACTGGACTACGCCGAAGCAGAAAAGTTTTATCGCCTTGCAGCCGATAACGGGAATGCGATCGCAAAAAACCGCCTCACAGACATGCGTTACATTGGCGAAGACTTAAAGCAGCACTATGCCGGTATTGCAAAGGAATATCATCAGGTTGCCGAGCAGCATCTTGCCGGATTCCATTATAATCTGGGTCGTGCCTTCACCAACGGAAAGGGCATACCACAGGACTATCCTAAAGCCGCAGAAAAGTTCCGTCTGGCTGCAGAGCAAGGGCATGCCAACGCTCAATTCAATCTCGGACGTATCTACGAAATCGGACTGGGCGTAGATCAGGACTACGGTAAAGCTCTGAAGTGGTACATCCGCGCTGCTGAACAAGGTGTTGCTGATGCGCAGTACAACCTCGCTGTTATGTACGCCAATGGTACAGGCCTACCGCAAGACCTGATAGAAGCCTCGGCTTGGTACCATTTCGCTGCTAAACAAGGCCACCCGGATGCTCAGTATAACCTTGGGTTTCTTTATGCCACAGGACAAGGGGTAGAGCAGGACGAAACCACAGCTGCAAGATGGGTTCGCCTCGCTGCTGAGAAGGGTCATGCCGAAGCGCAGTACCGTATCGGAAGAGCCTACGAAGACGGAGTGGGTGTAGAACAAAACAACACTGAAGCAGCAAACTGGTACTACCTCGCTGCAACGCAAAATCATGCTGAGGCACAATTCAATTTTGGACGTATGAATGCCACAGGCCAAGGCATTGCAAAGAATGAATCTGATGCTGCAAAATGGGTTCTCCGCGCCGCAAAGCAAAGCCATGTAGAAGCCCAATATCGCATCGGTCTTGCCTTTTACAAAGGCAGCGGAGTTCAGCAGGACATAGAAAGCGCTTATGTCTGGTTTTACATCGCAGCAGAGAACGGCAGCAAACCTGCGCTAAAAGCACAAGAAGACATAGCAGATCACCTGAATACCAAAGAGCTGGAACAAGCCGTAGGCAAAGCCAAATCCCTCATGAAGAAGCTCAAAACCAACACGCAATCAGACCCAACCAAAGCACCGATAAGGTTCAAGTTCTTACCCGTAGTCCCCACTTAAGGAGTGAGCGGTGGTGCAGCATCCAAGAGCTCTTCAATCACCAGCTGTTGCTGCGCAACTGCGGCAATCTCAGCACAGGCACGTTGGTAATTCACTCCGAATTTCTCGAAGATATCCCCTTCAACCTTGAAACTTAGGCGCTGGTAGAAAGCAACGGCATCTTCTCTTGCGTCGCACCAGATGTTGTCTGCCTTTTGTAGGTCAGGCTGGTTTGCAGCATACCGGATGAGATTACTTCCGATGCCGCACCCTTGCTTTTCTGGCAACACCGCTAGTTTTCTCAGTCTCACAGAGGGCAGATCGAAGAAGAAAGACCCGACACCAATCAAGTTATCTCCTTCATATGCTCCAATATGAAGGGCTTGGTGATCTTCTGGAACCATGACCCGTTCTATGGGAGAGTCTGGCCAGAGCACTTGCTGACGTAGCCCGTATGTCAACGTTGCAGGAATGCTCCGAAAACTAATCTCTAGTTCTCTCATACTTCCCCTCACCGCTTAATCAGAGACCGGCTCATCAGCAAACTCAGCACAAGTGCCGGTAACATCAGCATAAAGCCGCCCTGGATACCGAGGTGATCAGCGGCATAGCCGATGACGAGAGGACCGACGAGGAAACCGCCGAGAGCAATCTGCGTCATCAAGCCCACATTAACAGCAGCAGAGCGACCCGGTTTTTCAGCAACAGCCGTAACAGCCAGCGGAAAGCCACCAGAAACACCCAGCCCAACCAGACCAAAACCAAGCAATGACACCGCATAGTTTGGCGAAATCACCAGAATTCCGACGCCAATGAGAGCAAGGATAACAATCCCGGCAGCTGCGATCTGAACGTCAACACGAGATCGCAACCAGTCTCCGGTTAAGCGCCCGAATGTCACCATCAGAGCAAAGGCGCTATAGGCAATACCCGCGTAACCAGCTGATAGATCAAACAGATCAGTCACATAAATCGCAGACCAGTCAGCAATCGCACCCTCTGTCATGGTGATGCCAAACGCAAAGAAGCACACTGCAATCAGCGCTCCGCTTGGCATTTGGAAACCACTTTCAGACTTCTCAGCGACATCCGGCTCCCGGCCTTCTGTCAGGCTGTAGGAGGTAAACAGCGCTGGCAACAACGCCATACCACTTGCCATGAGAATGCTTTCAGATGGCCCGTAACCAACCCAGGAAAAGCCCGAGCTGATCAGACTTCCCACCAGCACACCAAGGCTCCACAAGCCATGACAACCCGACATAATGAGCTGTCCGCTTTTCCGCTCGGTCTTATCCGCAATCACGTTCATGCACAGTTCCACAAACGCCAATGCGCTGCCAACAACTGCCAAATAAACAAACAACTGCAGAATGGATTCGGCATACGTCGGCAATGGCATCAGACAGATGAACGCAAACAGACCCGCGATCAAAAGCTGGCGTGCACCAAACTTCTCCGTCAGCCGCCCGGCAAACATCAGCATGAACAGCAGCCCAACCGGCATGCCAACCAGCGCAAGGGCAAACTCCCCTTCACTCACCTGAAGTCTTTGCTGAATTTCTGCGATGCGTGGAAACCAGGCGCCAAGCGCGATGGGTTGAAGAAAGAAGACGCCGCGAATAAGATTCACATCGCGCGCACCAAGGACTGCTTGTTGTGTCATGGAAAAAGCTTTGAAGAGAGAAAAACGACCTATTAAATATCTAGCGTGATATTTTAGAAAAATGCAAGCTGTGTAGAGCACCTAATACAGCACAACCTCGTTTGCTGACGTAACAACGCAAATCAACGCGGAATATGCGCAAAAAACGCAATTCTGCGCAAAACCTTTCAAAAGGAATTTCCGTGCCCCTTAGCGACACCACAAAAGCTAAATTAAAGAACAGAATTGTCTGGAGTCGTCTCGTTGGATGGGGACTTTTGTGTTATGCAACAGCAGCTTACGGCGGCATCGTTACTGCACCGGCCATCCCTGAATGGTATGCATCTCTCAACAAACCATCCTTTAATCCACCTGATTGGATTTTCGCGCCGGTTTGGTCTGTTCTCTACACACTTCTCGGCATCAGCATCTGGCTGGCCACTGAATTTCAACAGACTGGCACCAACGAGGCAGCCAAATCACCTTCGAAAACCAGCATTCAGTTAACTTTCGTTATAGTATTGTTTTTAAACGGAATTTGGTCCTGGGCATTCTTCGGACAGCAAAACCCGACACTTGGCCTTGTTGTCCTTATCATCTTGCTCGCGCTAAGTTTTTTCACTTTCCGGCTATTTTATAGAGCGCAAATCTTTGCAGCATGGCTATATCTGCCCTATCTCCTTTGGGTTAGCTTTGCAGCCGTCCTGAATGCCTCTATTGTGGTTCTGAATTAATCCAACACCTCAATCGAGACTTTTATTATTGGAGATTTTGATGAGCGGTATTGTTGCCACTCTAGTTCCTATTGCTCTATTCGCCGTCGCTCTGGTCCTCGCCCTCGGCCTTTGGAACATGATGC
>NZ_LCWX01000214.1:0-16527 GCF_001431305.1 Pseudovibrio sp. POLY-S9 | reverse complement strand
GCGGTGGAGATCCAAACCGTTCGCAAAAGCTTATGAGATATCGTGTTCTGTTGCAGTTCGCAGCTATCATATTGATTATGCTTTCCGTTTACTTCGCAAGCACATCCTGATTTTGGTTTGAAACTGGTAGAAAATGGTCACTCTCAATAAGATCTATACAAAAACTGGCGACGACGGCACCACTGCACTTGGCAGCGGAGAGCGCAGACAAAAGCATGATCTGCGCATTGAAGCCTACGGAACCGTTGATGAAACCAACTCAGTCGTTGGCATAGTTCGCTTGCACGCATCCAAAGAAATGCCAGTATTGGATGAACTGCTTGGCCGTATTCAGAACGACT
Source organism: Pseudovibrio sp. POLY-S9 (assembly GCF_001431305.1). Lineage (NCBI taxonomy): Bacteria > Pseudomonadati > Pseudomonadota > Alphaproteobacteria > Hyphomicrobiales > Stappiaceae > Pseudovibrio > Pseudovibrio sp. POLY-S9. Next base: position 16,186 of record NZ_LCWX01000214.1, on the reverse strand, counting down.
TATTCGATCTCGGCGCCGATCTGGCAACACCAGACACCGGCGAAGACCTCGGATACGAACCGCTGCGCATCACAGATAATCAGGTAAGCGCTCTGGAAGACGCAATCGACCAGATGAACGTTGAGCTTACACCTTTGAAATCATTTGTATTACCGGGTGGCACACCGCTGGCAACGCACTTGCATCAAGCCAGAACCGTCTCTCGCCGCGCTGAGCGTCTCGTTGCTGCGCTCTCTCAAAAAGAGAAGGTCAACAAGCAAGCTCTGCAGTATCTCAACCGCCTCTCCGACCTCTTCTTCGTTGCATCTCGCTATGCAAATTTGAAGGGCGAAGGCGATGTTTTGTGGGTAGCGGGCAAAAACAGATAGCGATTTTTTGATGAAGAATTCGACCAAAGGCGCTTGACGAATAGGTAAACTATCAACACTTATGGACAACTATCTTCACCTTAAGGCCACTTGGCCTTATACATTGGTTGAAACCCAATACCTATTTACCCTAGGCGATCGTTGACAGCCCCAAAATTGCTCAGTACGGTCGCCGCAAATGTAATGCAATTTGCATTCCCTTTTGGCTCTGGTAGCCCGGCGGAAGCTGTGTCTTATCAACTTGGTGGCGACGCATACTCCCCTGCATTTCTAGTGGAGGTTCTAGGAACATGAAAATTCTCGTGCCCGTAAAACGGGTCGTTGACTATAACGTAAAAGTTCGCGTGAAAGCGGATGGCTCCGGCGTTGAACTCGCAAACGTCAAAATGTCCATGAACCCCTTCGACGAAATCGCCGTTGAAGAGGCTCTTCGCCTGAAAGAAGCTGGTAAAGCAACAGAAATCATTGTTGTTTCCATCGGCCCTAAGCAGGCGACTGAAACGATCCGCACCGGCCTCGCAATGGGCGCTGACCGCGGTATTCTCGTTCAGACCGACGACATCGCCGAGCCTCTCGCAGTAGCTAAGGTTCTCAAAGGCATCGTTGACGAAGAAGAGCCAGGTCTCGTTATCCTCGGCAAACAGGCGATCGATGACGACTGCAACCAGACTGGTCAGATGCTTGCTGCACTTCTGGGCTGGGCACAGGGCACATTCGCTTCTAAGGTTGACCTTGGCGATAACACAGTAGACGTCACCCGCGAAATCGATGGTGGTCTGCAGACTGTTAAGCTGAACATGCCAGCGATTGTCACCACTGACCTGCGTTTGAACGAGCCTCGCTACGCTTCTCTGCCAAACATCATGAAGGCAAAGAAAAAGCCGATTGCTGAGAAAACACTGGCGGACTATGGCGTAGACGCTACACCTCGCCTCAAGGTTCTCAACACTGCTGAGCCTGATGCACGCAAGGCAGGCGTTAAGGTCGCTTCCGTTGATGAGCTGGTAGACAAGCTCAAAAACGAAGCTGGCGTTCTTTAAGATAGGTCAAGAGGAGTTAGCATTATGACCACGCTTCTTGTGGCTGAACATTCCAATTCTGCTTTGAACGAAGCAACGGCTAAGGCACTGACAGCAGCTGTAGAAATGGGCGGCGACGTTCATATTCTCGTTGCTGGTAAAGACTGTGGCGCAGCAGCTGAAGCTGCTTCCAAACTGTCTGGCGTTGCTAAAGTTCTTGTTGCTGACGACGCAGCATATGAGCACCAGCTTGCTGAACCAGTTGGCGATCTGATTGTTGCACTTGCTGCTGATTATGATGCTGTTGTTGCTGCTGCGACAACCAATGGCAAAAACACTCTGCCACGCGTTGCTGCTAAGCTCGACGTGATGCAGATCTCTGAAATCATTGCCGTTGAATCTGCAGACACGTTCAAGCGTCCAATCTACGCAGGTAACGCAATTCAGACTGTACAGTCTGTTGATGCGAAGAAGGTTCTGACTGTTCGTACAGCATCCTTCGCCGCAACTGCTGAAGGCGGCTCTGCTCCGGTTGAAGCTGCTGCAGCTTCTGCTGATCCGGCAATTTCCTCCTTCGTGGGTGAAGAAATCGCAGCTTCTGATCGTCCGGAACTCGCAGGCGCTAAGATCATCATCTCAGGTGGTCGTGCTCTCGGTTCCGAAGAGAAGTTCAACGAAGTCATCACCCCTGTTGCTGACAAGCTCGGCGCAGCAATCGGTGCATCCCGTGCAGCTGTTGATGCTGGTTACGCACCAAACGATTGGCAGGTTGGCCAGACCGGTAAGGTTGTTGCACCTGATCTTTACATCGCTTGCGGCATTTCCGGTGCAATTCAGCACCTTGCAGGCATGAAAGATTCCAAGATCATCGTCGCGATTAACAAGGACGAAGAAGCACCAATCTTCCAGGTTGCTGATTACGGACTTGTCGCAGACCTGTTCGAGGCTCTTCCTGAACTGGAAAAAGCCCTCTAATCATATTTGATTAGCTTTTCAGGAACCCCGGGATGTTAATATTTCATTCTGGGGTTCTTGCTGTTTGAGGCAAGACTTGCGATGTATGTTGTTACGAGAACGTCAAAGCACGTTTAATCGATGCTTGTAAGAATTTGGATCTGACAATGGTGGTCGAAGTAAAGAAAGTCGGTGTTATTGGCGCCGGTCAAATGGGCAATGGCATCGCACACGTAAGTGCTTTGGCAGGATACGATGTCGTGCTTCACGATATCGATCAGGATCGTATCGACAGAGGCCTGGCCAGCATCAATGGCAATATGGCACGTCAGATCTCAAAGGGCACGATCACTGAAGAAGATCGCGACCTCGCTCTTACCCGTATCAAGACATCTGACGATGTTAAATCCCTAAGCGATGCAGACCTCGTTGTTGAAGCTGTGAGTGAAAACGAGCAGGTCAAACGCAAGGTTTATCAAAGTGTTTGCCCAATTCTGAAGCCTGATGCCATCCTTGGCACAAACACTTCGTCTATTTCCATCACGCGTCTGGCATCTGCTACAGACCGTCCGGAAAAATTCATCGGTATCCACTTCATGAATCCGGTTCCGCTTATGGAACTCGTTGAGCTTGTTCGTGGCATTGCAACCAGCGATGAAACCTTTGAACTTTCCAAGGGCTACACCCTTGGCTTGCATAAGACGATTGCAGTTTCAGAAGACTTCCCAGCATTTATGGTGAACCGTATTCTGCTGCCAATGATCAACGAAGCGATCTACACACTCTATGAAGGTGTAGGTTCCGTTGAAGCAATCGACACAGCAATGCGCCTGGGTGCAAATCACCCGATGGGCCCGCTGCAACTGGCTGATTTCATTGGTCTGGATATCTGTCTGTCCATCATGCAAGTGCTGTACGAAGGCCTCGCAGACAGCAAATACCGCCCATGTCCACTACTCGTGAAGTACGTTGAGGCAGGCTGGCTTGGACGCAAAACCCAGCGCGGTTTCTATGACTACCGCGGTGAGGTTCCAGTCCCTACTCGCTAGTGCGTTTATAAGACACACAAAAGCCCGCCATATGAGCGGGCTTTTTTATTGTTGCTGTTCAGCTGGTTACTTAAACGTACCGCTGAATCCACCAATGGAAAGTGGATTATCCATCATCGCAGTGCGGTCAGGCGTGTCAGCAGCGACACCGCCGGTGAATGCATCAAACATCTTCTTCACAAAGCCCTCAGAAAGGCCTTTGGTAATGAAGACGAGCCGCGTTCTCTGATCCGCATCAGGCCATTCTGCAAGCCGTGCAGGTGGATGGAAGACATGCTGCACCCCATGGATCACCAAAGGCTGATCCGGGTGTTCTACGGTCTTTATAATCCCCTTAACGCGCAAAAGCTTAGGGCCATGTGCAGAGCGCAGCAGATCCAGGAACATCTCTAGTGCAGCATTGGGGATCGCGCTGTCGGTCTCAAGCGTAAAGGCGCGAACATCTTTGCCATGGCGGTTTGGGTCGTGATGATGATCACCATGATGATGGTGTCCGTGGTGATCATGCGAAGCGTGCCCGTCTTTGTACGCCTCTTCTCTCAGCCATTTCTGAACATCTGGGATTTTGCTCTCAGGATTGTACAGTCCGCAGTTGATGAGTGCAGCAGCCGTTGCAGAGCCATCTTGAGCATTAAGCACAGTTGCGCCAGGGTTCAGATGCTTCAGCTCAGCCAGCAAATCATCAGAAGGCTCCTGCAAATCCGTCTTCGTCATCACGATACGATCAGCAACAGCAACTTGTTTGACTGCTTCCTCATGAGAATGGATCGTATCCAAACCGTTGACGGAATCGACCAATGTCACCACGCCATCAAGACGGTATCGCATAACCAAATACGGATGCAGCATCACAGTGTGCAACACAGGCGCTGGATCAGCCAAACCTGTTGTTTCAATAATCACACGGTCGATTTTCTTCATGCGGCCATTGTCGATACGGCGCAGAATATCTTCCAGCGTGTTGATGAGATCCCCACGAATAGTGCAGCACAAACAACCAGATGATAGCTCTATAATCCCATCATCAATGGTATCTACGAGCAAATGATCCAAACCGATCTCACCAAATTCATTGATGATGACCGCTGTATTTTCCAACACTGGCTCTTTGAGAATTCGATTAAGAAGCGTTGTTTTACCTGCTCCCAGAAAGCCAGTAATGACGCTCATTGGGATCGGGGTTGGCGGACTCCGCCTCTCTTGGGTACTAGCCATAATTCTGCTCTGCCTGTAGCTACGGTGACTGCGTTTTACCGAAGGCAGACGTATTAGCATAGAGCCCACCCGGGCTGCCAAACAAATCTCGTTTAGAAGTCGATTTCAAAGGCCGCAAAGAAGCACCCTTGCCCACTGGCACATTGAGCTGCTGAATGCCTCCAATCGGCGCAGGCTCCAAACCTTTTTGCGACCCTGGTTTCGGCATTGGCAAAGGCACTGCATTTCCAAGTTTTTTCAGTGCAACAACCGGATGCTCATTGCCAATACGCACAATCACCGGTGCATATGACTTCAGCTGTGGACCCAGAATTTCTTCATAGACCAAACCCCAGTTCACTTTCTTCTTGGAAAGACGAATGGATTTTCCGCGCGGGCTCGGACTGCCGGCATCGGCATAAGCCATCATGCTGGCAGAGCCACGTTTTGTCCCAAAGCGATCAACAAGTTGCTGAGCCGTTGGCTTGGCATTGCGCTTACAATAGTGGTCCTTTGGTGGGTTGATATTCCCACTTCCACGGAAAGCGGTAATTTTGGTTCCCGCTGTCTTCTGGAAACCACTATCAATAAGTTTCTTGGCAAACGCTGAACGCTCCAGGCTGGAAGCAGCCCCCAGAACAACAGCGATAACTGTTCTTCCATTGCGTGTTGCAGAAGTCGCCACATTGAAACCGGAATTACAAATATATCCAGTTTTCAAGCCATTAGCCCCAGCAGTACGCAGAAGAAAATCCCTGTTTCCAGACCGAAATGTTCTTCGGCCAAATCGAATTCCCGGGTGGCTCATATAAGAACGATACTGCGGAAACTGGCTCCACAGAGCACTTGCAAGCAGCGCCATATCACGCGCAGATGAAACCTGACGATTGTCTGGTAGCCCGTGAGGATTGACAAAATTAGTATGCGTCATCCCCAGCCGCCGCGCAGTCGCATTCATCTGGCTGATAAAGCTTTCCTCAGTGCCACCTACCCGTTCAGCAACAGCTACTGCGATGTCATTGGCTGACTTTACGAGAATCATTTTCAAGGCATTGTCGAGCGTGATTGTCGTCCCGACTTTGAAGCCCATCTTACTCGGTGGTTGATTGAGTGCGTTTTGAGAGACCATCACCATATCGCTCATGGCCATCTCACCCTGAGAGATACTCTTAAAAGCGATATAGGCAGTCATCATCTTTGTTAGGGAAGCTGGGTACCAACGGTCGAAAGCACCATTCTGCTCCAAAACGTGTCCATTGTCGGCATCCATCAACAGCCATGCAGCAACATCTGCACGAGCATTTGTCAGCACGGAGGCCAAAGCTATTGCAAAAACAGCAAAAAATCGAAGTTTCTGGGCAATCCAATAAACCGAAAAATTCACGATCTTTCCGCTCCACGCCTACCAGTTTATGCAGCAAACAACCATTGCATAGCTGTCTTCGATAGCTCAGTTGCTAGTTTAGTTTCATGAACAGCCCAAGCTACCGTTAGGAAATACAGTAGGGGTAAACAATAAAAACTATGTCACCAGACACCGGGAATAAAGATTGATGTCTCTCCTGAAATATTAGGGTGACAATATCAGTAAAAGACCGCCATTTCCAAACATTTCAAGGTATTTTCTCGAGATGGTTATTTTGTGAAATCAAACTACCAAAGAGACACTGTCGTAATCACCCCTTCAGTTGTAAGGGGCATTTCTTTTTACTCACCTCAGCATCTATCAACTTTGCCTATTTAACGCTGCACACCTTGTAATTTGAAAGCTTATCCTCAAGTCGCACTCATTCTTGCTTTTCTTTTTCATAATCAACGCAGATGATCAGATCCAAGAGGAGGATCTTATGTACAAAGTTATTGGCCACCCACAATCAAGAACCATGCGGGTACTCTGGTTGCTGGAAGAACTGAATTTGCCTTACGAGGTCGTACCTAGCAAACCTCATCAGGAAGATGTTTATGCCGTAAACCCATCAGGCAAGATCCCTGCCCTGATCGTTGATGGAGAAACCATCTACGATTCAACAGCGATCTGCACTTATTTGGCAGACAAACATTCCAGCCTGTCGTTCCCATCAGGAACTTTAGATCGCGCCCGGCAGGATAGTTTTACCAACTTTGCACTCGATGAAATGGACTCCATTCTCTGGATGGCTGCAAAACACTCATTCATTCACCCGGAAGACCAACGCGTACCAGACATCAAACCTGCCTGCCGATTTGAGTGGAACAGATCGATGCAGCAGCTTGGAAAACGCCTTGGCGAAAACACTTGGGCAATGGGCGACACCTTCACAATTGCTGATATCATCATCGGTCATTGTGCAATCTGGGCCAAAGTCTCCAAGTTCGAATGGCCAGAAGGACCCGTTAGCGAATATTTTTCAAGAGTTTTAAGTCGCCCAGCTCTTGCAAAGGCCAATGAAAAAGCTGCGGCAATGCAATAATCTACTCGAATTTTGAGGGTGGTCTTTTCCACCCTCTCCTATTGTTTCAACGGCCAGCTACAAATCCGCTGGCACTTGAAGCTACCAAATATTTTCAATACATTGTTCGAATAATAAATACTCAAGTCATTTGCACACCATATCTTTTACAAGGTGTATTGATATGATTGAAGGAATTTACTTACCGGGTGTGCTTGCTGCGGGAATCGCTTCGTATATTTTCGGGTCTATCTGGTACTATGTGCTTTCATATTCTTGGATGAAAGCTGTCGGCATCTCAGAAGAAGACGTTCAAATGTCTCCTTCCACTTACGTCATAACTTTTCTCTGCGAAATGATCATGGCTTTCGTCCTTGCCGGGATCCTCGTTTACTCAGGCTCAGTCACCATTGCCAGTGGCGTGACTGCAGCAATCGTAATCTGGGGTGGCTTTGTACTCACAGGCCTGATCGTCAATCACAAATTCCAACGGGCTTCATGGATGCTGACGCTCATCGATGCTGGCCATTGGCTCGGTGTTTTGATGGTTCAAGGCGCAGTTTATGCGCTGATTTCTGGCTAGTTCCAGGTAGCTTGATATCTCGTATTGCTGAATTTTCGTAGGCCAAACGAACCTAAAGACAACGGGACCTACGAAAGTTCGAAGCATATTCGCTAGACGCCCCAACGGCAGCTGCCCATAATACGCCACAGGAGTTGGGTATGTGATTACCCGTGGAGGAAATGGGGAGATTGACCATGACTGGTGATGTATATCCAGTACCGGCTGAGATTGCCGAAAACGCTCTGCTCAACAACGAGCAGTACTTGGAAATGTACAAGAAGTCCGTTGAGGATCCAGACGGGTTCTGGGGAGAGCACGGAAAACGAATTGACTGGATAAAGCCTTATTCCAAGGTCAAAAACACGTCCTATGACTACCACAATGTTTCCATCAAATGGTTTGAAGACGGCACGCTGAACGTAGCAGCCAACTGTATTGACCGTCATCTGGCAGAACGCGGTGATCAGCCTGCAATCATCTGGGAGGGTGATGAGCCGGATCAAAGCAAGACAATCACCTACAAACAGCTTTCGGAAGAAGTGAACCGTTTCGCAAACGTGATGCTTGCCAATGGCGTGCAAAAAGGCGATCGCGTCACTGTCTATATGCCAATGATCCCTGAAGCAGCCTACGCAATGCTTGCGTGTGCCCGGATCGGCGCAGTTCACTCTGTTGTATTCGGCGGTTTCTCACCTGACAGCTTGGCCGGGCGTATTGAAGACTGTAAATCACGCTTTGTCATCACAGCTGACGAAGGCGTCCGCGGTGGCCGAACTGTACCTTTGAAAGAAAACACTGACCGCGCAATCGAAAAATGCGGCAATGTCGACAAGGTCTTCGTTGTGAAACGCACCGGTGGCAACGTCAATATGATGGACGGCCGCGACCTCTGGTATCATGAAGAAACAGAAAAAGTTTCTGCAGATTGTCCACCAGCAGAAATGAATGCTGAAGACCCGCTCTTCATCCTCTACACGTCAGGCTCAACAGGTCAACCAAAAGGCGTGATGCACACCTCTGGTGGTTACCTCGTTTATGCCTCCATGACGCATCAATACGTTTTCGACTACCACCCCGGCGAGGTCTATTGGTGTACTGCTGATGTTGGTTGGGTCACCGGCCACAGCTACATCCTCTACGGTCCACTCGCAAACGGCGCTACAACACTCATGTTTGAGGGTGTACCTACCTACCCGACAGCAGGCCGTTTCTGGGAAGTTTGTGACAAACACAACGTCAACATTTTCTACACTGCCCCGACAGCAATCCGTGCATTGATGGGTGCTGGTGATGAATATGTAACCAATACATCCCGCAAATCATTGCGCGTTCTTGGGTCAGTCGGCGAGCCAATTAATCCAGAAGCATGGCTATGGTACAACAACGTGGTCGGCGAGCAGCGCTGCCCAATCGTTGATACATGGTGGCAAACCGAAACTGGCGGTATCTTGATCACGCCTCTACCAGGGGCAACCGATCTTAAACCAGGCTCAGCGACACGCCCGTTCTTCGGCATTCAGCCAGCAATTGTTGATGCTGAAGGCAACTTCCAGGAAGGTGCAACTGAGGGCAACCTCGTCATAACAGACAGCTGGCCAGGCCAGATGCGGACTGTTTACGGAGACCATGAGCGCTTCGTCCAAACATACTTCGCCACCTACAAAGGCTTCTACTTCACTGGCGATGGCTGCCGTCGTGACGAAGATGGCTACTACTGGATCACGGGCCGTGTTGACGATGTGATCAACGTATCTGGTCACCGCATGGGGACTGCTGAAGTTGAAAGCGCCCTCGTCGCCCACCCAGAGGTCTCAGAAGCTGCTGTAGTCGGCTATCCGCATGATGTGAAGGGACAAGGCATCTACGCCTATGTCACCCTCATGGAAGGCTTGGAACCATCTGAAGAACTGAAGAAGAAACTGGTAAAGCACGTTCGCGCCGAAATCGGTCCAATTGCATCCCCAGACCTCATCCAGTTCGCCCCAGGCCTACCAAAGACCCGTAGCGGCAAAATCATGCGCCGCATCCTCCGCAAAATCGCAGAGGACAGCTTCGACAACCTGGGCGACACCTCAACCCTAGCCGACCCAACCGTCGTAGGCGACCTAATCGACAACCGCCAAAACAAAGCTGAAACCGTGTAGGCCACGCCTATTGAATTCAGCCCAGAAAACAAAACCCCGCTGATTTGGCGGGGTTTTTCATTACGCTAAAACTACTGAGATAAATATATATTCTTGATATCATTAGCGATTTTTTCAAAGGCTTGAATCAGTTCACTTTCATTATCAGCTTTATAAAAGGTGCTGTTACTTGTTGCGCAAGACTGCATCACTCTTTTAGCAGCATAAGAACTCCCGAAATGAACAGAATACACCGTAATGTTCTTTTCCTTCATATTCTTACATATTTCTTTAGCACGAACAGATGAAGTACCGTACTCACCATATGAAGACGCGTACCTCCATTCAATTAAGTTAGCGAACTCTTCATGTTCATCTGAGGTAAACTTGTTAGACCCATCAGGATTCGGTCCCTCAGTCCAAGTGTTATTTCGTTTTTTTTCTCTGATTTTCTCTTCGCGCGCCTGTTCTACGCGACTATAATTATAGTCATCTCGATAGTGTACGTTAAAGTCACCATCAGTCATAAACACCGCGTACTTTCGAATATTGTCTGTTTCATAAGGCAGTGGCTCACTATCAGAAGGCCAAAAATTCGACCATCTCGGAGATATTGTATACCACCCCCAAGCTATCCCGATTTGACCTGCTGTCCCGCCACCTGCAGATAATCTACTAATTGAATTTTTAATCTTATTTCGATCTGCAGTCAGCGGAACTACTTTTGCATTCCGTGGGCAATAACTATAACCAGATCCGATATAATCTGTGTTGCCCTCATCATCTTCAAAGTCATATGGAACTTCACTTGTGGACTGATCCATAATCCGCTCATGTACGCAGCCATAGTAGCTGACATCAAAAGTCGCTTTTTTAGCAAGTGCCGTGTCTAGTTTCACCCCGTTGCTATATGGTATGAAAGATACACGAATACGGCTCTTCGCTATATCGGTGTCTTCAGGCAACAGTGCATCAAGCAAACTGGTTGAAGCCCTTTTTAGAGCACCAATGTGGGAGCTCATTGACCCAGTAACGTCTACAATCACCGAGACTTCAACATTACTCCGTGGAAATCTTGCAGTTGAACTACTACCAACAGCAAGTTCACTAGCTTCATCGCCATTACCACCAGTGAGCAGGCCAATCATTGGAGAAAAGCTGTTATTGAGCTTTGCAGATGCACTCGCGGAGATCGTATCGCCACCAATCTCATACTTAACGATCGGCTTAGTTACTTCAACATCTTCACCGATTGAATCTTTAATATTAGCCTCGAAGTACTCTTCGGTCATCTCCTGCACTTCTGCTTTACTCATCTCCGTAATAGTGAGTTTGTTAGCAACAGCTAGCACTGCTGCATCCAATGCCTGATTTACTGCGCGGCGAGTGTTGAAGCCCATGCCGAAATCAATCGCCATTCCAGCGAACACAATCATCAAAACCATGAGCACTGCGACAAGAACCGCCACCATCCCGTCTTCGGAGCGGTTGAATCTTTTGAATAGTGTAGAGAATTGTCTGAAATAACCCATCGAGATGCCCACCATCGACGCCCATGTAATTATGCCTAGCATAATATAAGGGTAGTATCTCGGGTATTAATCACTCAACTTTACTGAAAGTTTTCGGGCTAATGGCTAACAAAACATTAACCGCGTTTCACGGCTCGAGCTCGCTGTCCCAATAGAGGAAATCTAACCAGCTCTCGTGCAGGTAGTTGGGTGGGAACAGGCGGCCGTTGTTATGTAGGTCATGCACACGTGGGATAAACGGCATTTGCATGGGCTGCATGTTCATTTCTTGCCAGGATTTGTTTGCCTTGCGTAAATTGCAGGGAGAGCAAGCTGTAATGACATTGTCCCAAGTGGTCATCCCGCCCTTACTGCGCGGGATGAGGTGATCAAAAGTCAGGTCGTTCAGGGATCCGCAATACTGGCATTGAAACCTGTCTCTCAAAAACACATTAAACCGCGTAAAGGCGGGGTTTCGCTCTGTCTCTACGAAGGACTTTAGCGCGACCACACTGGGGAGTTGAAACTCAAGACTTGGGCTTCTCACAACCTGATCGTATTCAGAGACGATACTAACTCGATCCAAAAACACAGCCTTCACCGCATCTTGCCACCCCCATAAAGACAAGGGGTAGTAAGACAGAGGCCGATAATCTGCATTCAACACAAGCGCCGGGAATGCGCCTTCTGAAACGACTGCGTTCACAACATGCTCCCGAGTCTCGCTCAGAACACAAGCGCCTGAGCGGAAATCATCTTGAGATGTTTTGATATTGTAGTCAGTAAATGACAGTTATGTGAAGTCTGACAATCCTCCTTACCCTAAGGAATTCGAAATACCGACAAAACACATCAGCATAAACCCGCTATAGATCAGATAATTAGCCCGTCACGACACACTTTGTCGCAATGTCGGTCTCAAAATAAAAAAGCGGGAATAGTCACCTACTCCCGCTCATTTACAAAATTTTATCTGCGATTACTTCCAGTGACGCACATCAACAAAGTGTCCGGCAATCGCAGCCGCAGCCGCCATTCCTGGAGAAACCAGGTGCGTACGGCCCTTGAAGCCCTGACGACCCTCAAAGTTACGGTTGGAAGTTGAAGCACAACGCTCACCCGGCTTCAATTTGTCAGCATTCATCGCCAGACACATGGAACACCCAGGCTCACGCCATTCGAAACCAGCGTCTTTGAAGATCTCATCCAGACCTTCCGCTTCCGCCTGTGCTTTCACCAGACCAGAACCCGGAACGATCATCGCGCTAACGGTGTCTGCAACCTTCTTGCCTTTAACAACGGCAGCAGCTTCGCGCAGATCTTCGATACGTCCGTTGGTGCAAGAACCAACAAACACGCGGTCAACCTTGATGTCAGTGATCTTCTGACCCGCTTCAACGCCCATGTACTCAAGCGCACGTTCTTTGGAAGCGCGGCGGTTGTCGTCTTCGATCTCAGCTGGGTTAGGAACAACACCGGTAACGGAAACAACATCTTCAGGAGAAGAACCCCAGGTCACGATTGGAGGCAGGTTTGCTGCATTCAGAACGATTTCTGTATCAAACTCTGCATTTTCATCAGTAAACAGAGTTTCCCAGTACGCTTGTGCCTGTTCCCATGCAGCGCCCTTAGGTGATTTAGGACGACCCTTCAGGTACTCAAAGGTTTTCTCATCGGGAGCAATCAGACCAGCACGTGCACCAGCTTCAATAGACATGTTACAGACGGTCATACGACCTTCCATAGACAGGTTACGGATCGCTTCACCAGCGTATTCAATGACGTAACCAGTACCGCCAGCAGTACCCAGCTCTCCAATGATCGCCAGTACAATATCTTTCGCGGTCACACCTTCCGGCAGCTGACCATTCACAGTCACACGCAGGTTCTTCGCTTTCTTCTGAATCAGCGTCTGGGTCGCCAGAACGTGCTCAACTTCAGAAGTACCAATACCGTGTGCAAGAGAACCAAACGCGCCATGAGTTGATGTATGGCTGTCACCACAAACGATCGTCATGCCCGGCAGCGTAAAGCCCTGCTCTGGACCCACGATGTGCACCACGCCCTGACGCTGATCAAGCTCTGAATAGTATTCAACGCCAAACTCAGCAGCATTTTTCGCAAGCGTATCAACCTGCAACGCGCTTTCAGGATCATCAATACCCTGGGAGCGATCAGTGGTTGGAACGTTATGGTCAACAACAGCCAGTGTACGCTTTGGGTGACGAACTTGACGGCCAGCCATACGCAGGCCTTCAAATGCCTGCGGGCTCGTAACTTCGTGTACCAGGTGGCGGTCAATGTAAAGCAGGCAAGTGCCGTCTTCTTGCGTGCTGACCACGTGGTGGTCCCAGATCTTATCGTAAAGAGTTTTGGCCTGCGACATTGCGCTTGTCTCCTGGAAACGAATGATCCTTGTTTCAAATCCGGCTCTGATCGCACCTACCAAGCGCTCAAGATCCGAGAAAACAAGACCACTCACTTATTACTTGCAGCTCTCTGCGGCCGCATAAATCTTGAAAATACGGAAGCAACCATAAACGAAGCTCCCGCTATACTGGCTCTATTAATCGGCCCAGATCACCAAAATATCAAGCTTCTTTGCCTTGAGATTCTCTCAAGAAGATTTCGCCAATTGATTTCGTCAAAACGCTCTGAATGGCAACATATATCATATTTTTTGCGCGATTTAGCGGCAAATACCTACGTAATTGACACGAATATTTTCACGCCACCCCTTGAGTTCATCAAGCGGCTCGTGTGCACCTGCCAACTTTGATTGTCGTCTCCGCTCCACGTAGTCCCATGAAGCTTCCAATGTCTCTAACCCTTCAAAAAGAGATTCCAAACCTGCCGGACTAAAGCGCCAAAAATCGATCGGGGAGGGGTGATAACGCCAGCTAAAAACAGTCGAAATAAAAACAATTCCACCTGGTTTGATAAGGCGCTTTATCTCGTCAGCGGCCTTCCATGGCTTCCGGAGGTGCTCAAAAACATCAACACTAAAAATAAAATCAAAGGATTGAGACATAACGTGTTGGCAACTCGTAATATCACCAATAATGGTGTTCTCAAGCGTCTTACGAATATCCATATTAGCGTATTCAAACTCAGGAAAATACTTTGAAACAGGCTTGTGTTGTGCACCAACTTCAAGCAACCGCCCTCCTTTTAAGTATAATTGGACATATTCTTTCGCTAATTTCACACATCTCTGGGTTCTTCCCGGGTGTTTTTTGTGTTTTTCTTCAAGTAATTCTAGATCAAGCATTGTTAACCTCAATTTAGCAAAAATAATTGCAACAATACGATACTACATTCACTCGATATCAATAATTACGATTTCTGGCGGACACAGAAAACGGATTGGAAGTCCCGAACATCCAAGCCCGCTGCCAACGATAAGAGTGCTTCCATTTTCCTCAAAAGCGCCCTTCGCATACTTCCGGTCAAGCCGCGATGGTATTGTCAGTGCACCAATAAACGGCAAACGAACCTGCCCACCATGAGTATGCCCGCTTAGGGTCAAATCTACGGATTTCTTGGCGTCCAGGAAGATGTCCGGCTCATGGGCAAGCAAAATCCGCGGGGCACTGTCATCTTCAACCTGACTTAAGGCCACCTCAAGATCATCCCGGCGTCCCGTCCCATGCAACTGGCAGGCCTCGCCATACTGATCATCCAGTCCCAAAAGCCAGACATGAGAGTTGCCTCGTGTAGATACACGCTGAGCTCTGTTCTCAAGAACAGTCACTCCAGAAGCTTCCAATGCCTCTCTGGCGTCCTCACCACCTTCAAGCCAATCATGGTTACCCAACACACCAAAAACGCCCAGAGGCGCCTTCAAATGCTGCATAGGTCGCGCCCAAGCGGCGGCAGAAGCTAACGGTCTTGCAAACGGCGGGTGCATGGCTGTGTGGTAGTCGCCTAAAAGCGCAATAAGATCAGGCTCCAGACTGTTCACGCGCTCTACGATGCGGGCTATCCGCTCAGGGCGCATCCACGGCCAGCACGCATGCAGATCAGTCATAACAACAATCTGCAAAGGTTTCTGACCAAGAGCTTCCGGAGAAACAACAACTTTATGCCGGGTAATTTTAGGAGGCAGCCAAGGCTCTACAAACACGGCATAGATACCGAGTAACACGATGAAAATGATGATGAATGCGATCACCATTTGCCTTCAAGCTCCCTACTCAATGCATCTTTCAGTACTAACCTAACTCACTTGGATTAATTGTATTCTGACAGCTCCCCGGAATATCCCCCTGAAAACTTGCGCAAAGGATGCGCACCAGAGCCTGTCACATTTATACTGCAAACACCAACAGCACCACATGACATCCCATGCAGTGTTGAATCAGAGTTCCCGGAAGTCGGGATGAGCAAGGCGGCAGGCAATACCTGCGCTACTTGTTTAAAAATGTTTCTTCAGCATTGGCTACACGCCTTGCCCGGGCTTTTTATAATGAACAACGTCGCCTCTTTTGCCTATAAGGCACGATAGCCGGTTTCCCGGAAAGAAAGTGGCTTATCCAGACACGTTTCCATGCCCGAACAGTTCCTCCGTCTTTGACTGATACCTTCGCAAAAGCAAGTCTCCCTGCCGGTGCTCTTGTATCCGTCGCCGCGTGATACCCTATAGTCCTGGGCCCTTCCCCTCAAACCATGCGGTCACGTTTGAAGTTCGGTTCACCGGACCACTGAAAGGTGCGTTACGTCTCCCAACAGCCCAACCCAACCTACGACAAACTGACGGTCGCTCCGCCAGCAGCCCGCTACGTAGGCATAGGTTCAGAATATGGGAGGATTTCAGAAGGGGAATAAGTTTTTTGAGACAGTCTTTGCCCCACCCACCGGTGTCATCCCGGGCGAAGATGTTTGTCCCGGAGAGATGGTTGACGTTTGTTCGGGGACATGGGTGACGGTCATGTTATGATGTTAAGTCGATTTTTGCGACTGTGTTTGCTGCAA
>NZ_LCWX01000213.1:0-416 GCF_001431305.1 Pseudovibrio sp. POLY-S9 | reverse complement strand
GCCGCAGGTTCCGTCTATGTTTATGTCCCAGATGGTCAGGGCGGTTACACACAAACCAAGCTGATTGCTGCCGATGGGGCATTAGGTGACATGTTTGGCAGCCATGTTGCTATTAGCGCATATGGAACGATCCTTGTCGGTGTACCGGGAGATGATGTCAAAGGGTTCGATTCTGGGTCTGTCTATGTGTTCAAACCAGATGCATTAGGTAACTACACTCATCCTGCCAATGAACTGGCGTTGTGGGAGACACCTGACACTTCCCCGATCACTCAGAGCCTTCAGCTGGCTTTTACGGATGTGGATGTGTCAGATGAAGCTCACACCGCCAGCATTACGGATGTCAGCGCAACCGGTGTCACCTCCGGTCTGTCATCCTTGAATGACGACGACCTCAAAGCTCTGCTGAGCGTTAC
>NZ_LCWX01000212.1:97815-98658 GCF_001431305.1 Pseudovibrio sp. POLY-S9 | reverse complement strand
CATGCCCATGTCGCACCATCCTTGCAAGAGACCAACAACAGGATCAGTGTGACACTTCTAGATTGATAGATCCTGACACTTTAGCATGGCGGTTACATATAAAATACGCATAAGGTAGATTATGGAACTAATTTGACCACTTGATCGAACATCCCATGCTTGGGATCTGTTCTTCAGGTCCTCGACCTATTTCAGCAATTAACTGCATAGCGTCCAAAAGCTCGGTTTTGCGTCCGGTCGGGTCGTTAAATCCTGCATCATCTAAGCGGCCACGATATTGTAGCTCACCTTTACTGTTGAGACCAAAGAAGTCCGGCGTGCAAACTGCGCCATATTTCTTTCCTACTGTTTGGTTTTCATCAACCAGATAAGGAAATTCAAAGCCATACAGTTGCGAAAAATCTTTCATCTTACGCGGAACATCTGCGGGAACAGAGTGATAGTCATTGGACATCACTGCTAAAACTCCAAAGCCTTCGGAGATGAGCAAGCTGGTATCTGCCGCCAACCGATCTCCAATCGCCTGCACATAAGGACAATGGTTGCAAATAAACGCAATCAGGAGCCCCTTTTCACCAATACACTCCGACATGGTGAAACTGTTTCCATCAGGATCCTTAAGCGTAAAATCCGGAGCCTTCCAACCAAAGTCACAAACAGGAGTATTCAGAAGCACAATGCCACCCTTTAACTAGTTGATCTATCTAGAGGTTGTCATAAGAAAGGTTGAGCTGTCCATAAAAACTGGATCAAAATGTCCAGGCCTATGGTCACGATTTCCTGATCACCCCTGCTCCCTCTTCCCGTTACTCAAATTATCAAGGATTGGGCAGTCGGGGCGGT
>NZ_LCWX01000212.1:80294-97724 GCF_001431305.1 Pseudovibrio sp. POLY-S9 | reverse complement strand
GGTCGCCGGCGCAGGCGGTTATGAGGTGGGTGAGTGTGTCGCGCATGGCGATGAGGTCGGCGATTTTGGCTTCGATTTCTTTCACGTGTTGTTGCGCGATCTTTTTGACGTCAGAACTGCCGCGTTCTTTGTCTTCATAGAGTGCCAGCAAGGCCCGGCACTCTTCGATGTTGAACCCGAGAGAACGGGCACGGCCAATGAATGTTAGCTTGTGCAGCTCCGTTTCCTCAAAGATCCGGTAGCCGTTTTCGTTCCGTTTGGGATGAAGGAACCCAATATCCTCATAATAACGGATGGTCTTGGTCGGGATGCCGGAGCGTTCTGCTACTTCGCCAATATTCATCGTCGTTCCATCCCTCTTAATGCGCAGTTGTTGCTTTGATCCAGCGTAACCGCAATGCGTTGGTTAAGACAAACACGCTTGAAAGTGCCATAGCACCTGCTGCCAGTACAGGAGACAGAAGCGGGCCACCGAATGGATATAACACGCCAGCAGCAACCGGGATCAGCAGTGTATTGTAACTGAATGCCCAGAACAGGTTCTGGCGGATGTTGCGCATGGTTTGCTGACTGATGTGGAACGCATTGACCACACCGTTCAGGTCTCCTGCCATCAGAACGACATCCGCGGCTTCAATTGCCACATCAGTGCCGGTGCCAATGGCAATACCAACGTCTGCTGCTGCCAGAGCAGGCGCATCATTGATTCCGTCGCCCACGAAGGCCAGTTTACCGGAAGCGTTCTTACGCAAGTCTTCCAGCGCACGGACTTTGCCGTCAGGCAGAACTTCGGCAACCACGCTGTCGATACCAAGTTCGGCTGCAATGGCGTTGGCTGTCTTCTGGTTATCACCTGTTATCATCACAACCTTCAAGCCAAGCCCATGAAGGGACTTGATCGCATCCGGAGTTGTTTTCTTGATTGGGTCAGCAACTGCAATTACCGCTGCAATTTTTCCATCAATAGCAACGTAAAGCGGGGTTTTTCCTCTAGTTGCAAGTACGGTTGCATCAACAGAAAGCTGTTCCAGTACAATGCCTTCACGGTCCATCAAGCGATCTGCACCAACCAGAACATCGTGCCCTTGCACAACCGCACTGACACCAAATCCAGTCAGAGAGTTAAAGCTCTCTGGTTTTGGAAGCGCAATGCCACGTTCTTCGACGGCCTGCACGATCGCCTTTGCAATGGGGTGTTCGGAGCTTTGCTCAACAGCTGCAACCAATCGCAGAACATCTTCCTCCTCAAAACCTTCATGCAGGATAATGTCTGTTAGTTCCGGATGTCCGGCAGTGAGTGTGCCGGTCTTATCCAAGGCAACCACCTTGGTTTCCTGAAGCATCTGCAACGCATCGCCTTTGCGGAACAGGACGCCAAGTTCGGCTGCGCGGCCTGTACCAACCATAATGGAGATTGGCGTTGCAAGCCCCATGGCACATGGGCAAGCGATGATAAGCACAGCAACACCGGCGACCAAAGCAAGACTAAGCGCGGGATCAGGGCCAAACAGGAACCACACAGCAACGGTGAGGATCGCAATGGTAATCACAGCTGGCACAAACCACGACGTGATTTTGTCGACCAATCCCTGAATTGGCAGCTTGGCACCCTGAGCCTGTTCCACCATCTGAATGATTTGTGAGAGAACGGTATCATTGCCAACTTTACTTGCACGCACGCTTAAGGCACCTGTGCCGTTGATTGTTGCGCCGACAACATCGTCACCAGAGGCCTTTTCAACCGGGATTGGCTCACCTGTAATCATGCTCTCATCCACGAAGGAAGAACCTGAGACAACGGCACCATCCACGGCGATCTTTTCACCTGGGCGCACCTGAATGACATCACCGACAATGATCTCTTCAATCGGGACTTCTGTCGCCACGCCATCGCGCTCAACACGCGCGGTTTTAGCCTGCATGCCAACGAGTTTCTGGATCGCCTCGCCAGTTCTGCCTTTGGCGCGTGCCTCCAGAAAGCGGCCTAGCAAGATGAGGACGACAATTACAGCAGCGGCCTCGTAATAGACGTTTACGGTTCCCGCCGGAAGCAATTGCGGCGCAAAAGTTGAAACGAGAGAGAATACATAAGCGGCGGAGGTCCCAAGTGCGACCAGAGAATTCATATCCGGTGCGCCTTTTAAGAGCGACGGGAAGCCCTTGGTGTAGAAATGTCGGCCCGGTCCAAAGAGCACAACAGTCGTCAGGATGAACTGCAGATAATAACTGTTCTGCAAACCAAGTGAGTTCTCAACCAGCATATGGACGCCGGGAATGAAGTGACTTCCCATTTCGATAAGAAAAACTGGAAGTGCCAGCACGGCAGCGAGCAACACCTTGCTCTTAAGCTGACGGATCTCATCTGTTTTGCGGTGAGCTGCTTCAGCAGGCTCGGTCTTGTCCAATGTAGCAGGATACCCTGCTGAGGTGACCAGTTCAGCAATCGCGGAGGGTGTTATCGCCCCCACTGCGTAATGCACTGTCGCACTTTCTGTTGCCAGATTAACATTGGCTTCCAGAACACCATTTCCGGCTCGCAAAGCCTTTTCAGCTCGTCCCACACAAGACGCGCAGCTCAGGTTCTCAACACCAAAGGTGATGCTTTCTGTGAGCGCTGGATAGCCAGCTTTCTGAAGCGCATCGGCCACATCTTGCGGCGTGAGGGTCTCATCGTAATTGACCTGTACGCTTTCTGTTGCAAGATTGACAGAGGCGTTCGCCACACCCGAAATACTCTTGAGTGCTTTCTCGACACGACCGACGCAAGACGCACAATTCATGCCTTCGACTTGCATTTTCAGTGTTGAACTGTGGGACATAATTTCACCATTTCATTGTCTATTGAAGGCACCCTAAGGGTTCCAGCGACTGGAAGGTCAAGACTAAAATCATCAGGAAAATGAAAAGACTTTGGCCATCAGGTAAATGACAGCGAAACATCACTTAGTCTTTGTTTTCTCCAGACTTTCACTGGCTTCTTCTGCGGTGATTTTATTCAAGGCAGATAGTAGGGCTCTCTTCCAAAGCACATAAATTGCCGGAATAACGAAGAGTGTCAGCAGTGTTGCGGTGATCATGCCGCCAACCATTGGGGCTGCAATCCGTTTCATGATCTCTGAGCCTGTTGCACTGCCCAGCATGATCGGTATCAACCCGGCAAAGATGGTTGCCACGGTCATCACTTTTGGCCGCAATCGTAACAGGGCACCCTCGACAACGGCATCAAGGATATCTTTTGCGGTGAGGACCTTGTGTTCTTTCCTGGCAAACGCCACGCGCTTGTCCCAGGAAAGGTTCAGGTACAACAACATCACGATGGCTGTTTCGACAGCCACGCCTGCCAGGGCAATGAAGCCGACCAGTACGGCAACCGACAAGTCAAACCCCAGAGCGTAAACAAACCAAACACCGCCTGTCAGCGCGACTGGCAGAGACGTCAGAATGATTGCCACTTCACCCACGCGGTTGAATGCGAGGAAAAGCATCAGAGTGATGATCAGCAATGTCACGGGCGCAACCAACTGTAAGCGTTCCTGAACACGCTCGATATACTCATACTGTCCTGACCATGTGATCGAGTAGCCAGCAGGGATTTTGACTTCGGAAGCAACCAGTTCTTGTGCTTCGCTGACATAACCGCCAAGGTCTCGTCCCTCGATATCAATGAAAACAAAACCTGTTGGTCGCGCATTCTCTGAGCGGATCATACCGGGGCCGTCAACAATGTTGATATCAGAGACAGCTCCAAGCGGAATATGCGCACCTGATGGTGTCACAACAGGGAGTTTCTCAAGTTGATCCGGGCTGCTTCTCCAATCCTGAGGATAGCGCAGATTGATGGGGTATCGCTCCAAACCCTCAACGCTTTCAGCAATATCCATTCCGCCAATCGCGGTTTGCACCACATCCTGAACATCCTTGATATTCAGCATATAGCGAGCGGCTGCATTCCGATCGATGTCGATTTCAATAAAGCGCGCACCTCTTGGTCGCTCTGCGTAAGAGGACAGCGTCCCCTCAACGCCTTTCACGAGGCCTTCAATCTTCACTGCAATGTCTTGAATGACCTGCAGGTCCGGCCCCGACACTTTGACGCCGACAGGTGTTTTCATACCAGTTGCAAGCATATCAATGCGGTTCTTGATCGGTTGGATCCAGACGTTTGTAAGGCCCGGAACCTGAACTGACTTGTCCAGCTCCTGACGGATCTTTTCAAGCGTCATCCCTTCACGCCACTGATCTTGCGGTCTGAGCTGAATGGTGGTCTCAAACATGGTCAGTGGAGCTGGATCTGTTGCTGTTTCAGCGCGTCCAAGTTTGCCGTGAACGGTCTTTACCTCAG
This sequence comes from Pseudovibrio sp. POLY-S9, assembly GCF_001431305.1. Taxonomy (NCBI): domain Bacteria; kingdom Pseudomonadati; phylum Pseudomonadota; class Alphaproteobacteria; order Hyphomicrobiales; family Stappiaceae; genus Pseudovibrio; species Pseudovibrio sp. POLY-S9. Next base: position 93,382 of record NZ_LCWX01000212.1, on the reverse strand, counting down.
GCACCTGCATGATCATACGGTCCGTCTGCTGAAGTACCTCACGCGCCTTACCAATAGAAACACCGGTGTACAGTGACGGCATGTAAAGAAAGTCACCTTCCTTCAACTCCGGCATGAACTCAGACCCAATCCGGTTCAGCGGCACAAGAATGGACGCAACCAGAACCAGCGCAAAGATGATCGTTGTTTTGGGCCAGGCAATCACGCCTGCAAGTGCGGGCCGGTACAAGGCGATGCACAACCGATTGACCGGGTTCTTCGCCTCAGGATGAATGCGTCCTCGCACAAAATATCCCATCAGTACCGGTACAAGCGTGATGCTGAGAATGGACGCAGCCGCCATGGCATAGGTTTTAGTGAACGCAAGCGGCTTGAACAGACGACCTTCCTGCGCTTCCAGCACAAACACCGGCAGAAAGCTGATGGTGATAATCGCCAGTGAATAGAACAGAGCTGGTCCAACCTCGGAACAGCATTCGGCGACAATCTTCCAGCGGTTCTTATCGGGTTTCGGTTCCTTCTCAAGCCGTCGATGCATGGCCTCAATCATCACAATGGCCGCATCAACCATCGCTCCAATAGCGATAGCGATCCCGCCAAGGGACATGATGTTCGCATTCACCCCTTGCAGACGCATCACCAGCAGTGCCGTCAAAATGCCAAGAGGAAGCGAAATCAAAATGACCAATGAAGATCTGAGATGCAGGAGAAACACTGCACACACCAGAACCACGACCAGAAACTCCTCTGAGAGTTTGGTGGTTAGGTTATCAATTGCTCGCTCAATCACCCCAGCCCGGTCATAGGTGGTCACAATCTCCACGCCTTCAGGCAGGTTCGGTTTCAGCTCCTCCAGCTTGGCATGCACACCCTCAAGTGTTCTCAGCGGGTTTTCACCCCAGCGCATAATGACAACGGCCCCAACGGAGTCGCCTTCGCCGTTCAGGTCAGCCACACCACGGCGCATTTGCGGACCAAGGCGGATGTCTGCCACATCGCTCAGGGTGAGAGCTGCACCACGCTCATTCACCTTGATCGGGATTTGCTCAAGATCCTCAATAGATTGGATGTACCCGGTTGCACGGACCATGTACTCCGCTTCTGCCATCTCAATCACACTGCCGCTGGTCTCGCGGTTCGCGTTCTGGATCGTGCTCATGAGAGCAGGCAATGTCACGCCATAGGCTCGTAGTTTGTTGGGGTCAACGACCACCTGATACTGCTTGACCATACCGCCGATGGTTGCCACTTCCGACACGCCGCTGACAGTTTGAAGCTCATACTTCAACCACCAGTCCTGTAAAGAGCGCAGCTGTGCCAGATCATGTTGACCGGTCCGGTCAATCAGGGCGTACTGAAAAATCCAGCCAACTCCTGTCGCATCTGGACCCAGTTCAGGCGTCACGCCTTCAGGTAGTTGGGCTCCAACCTGAGCAAGGTATTCCAACACCCGGCTTCTGGCCCAATAAAGGTCTGTACGGTCTTTAAAGACCACATAGACGTAGGAATCGCCATAAAACGAGAACCCGCGCACGTCGAACACATCTGGCACTGACAGCATGGCTGTGGCGATCGGATAGGTTACCTGATCCTCAATGACCTGAGGGGCCTGTCCGTCATAAGGGGTTTTGATAATGACCTGCACATCAGACAGATCCGGAATTGCATCAACCGGTGTTTCTTTCAGCGCCCAGATGCCACCAAGTGTCAGCATCACAGCGGCCATGAGCACAATCACGCGGTTCCTGATGGATGCACGTATGATGGAGCCAATCATTTTTCATCGGCCCCCACCGTGTCAGCAGGTGCTGTTTTTGACGCTTGATCTTTTACATCTCGCAGATCGACAAGGCTGAAGCGCTGGTCAGCCCCCTTTGAGATAGCAAACTCAATAGACCTATCATATTGGAATGCGTGGTTCTTCAGGTTTGCACGGACCGCAAACGTCGTTTCCATCGCTGGCCACTGCAACTCCTCAATGGCATCATGTCGAATGGTGACGGAGTTTGTCTCTGCATCAAAGTTGATCACTGTGCCATTAACCCAGATGGGGCCGTCTTGCGCAGAAGACATGCGGGCCATGCCCGCCGAAAGAGAACTCTCACTATCAATCAGAAACTGAGCGGAGGTTACAACTTCTTCCCCTGCTTCAAGCCCCTGTAAGATCTCGGTCCTGCTTCCTCCTCCAAAACGCCCCGTCAGGCCCGGCGTCACCATGCGTGGCTGAAACGTGCCCTCCTCAGTTTGCAGGATAACCCGATCAGATGAACCTGTGCGGATCAGCGCGCTGGCTGGAATTGTCAATGCACGTCGCGTTTCTGATGGGATGATGGTTACACGGCCAAACATGTTCGGACGTAAAACACCCTCTGAGTTGTCAAAATGCAGCCGGACCGGCAGGGTGCGCGTCACCGCATCCAATTCCGGGTAGATATAATCGATGCGGCCCTCAAGCACTTGCCCGGGCAGGTGCTCAAAGCTCGCAAGCACATCGCTGTTTTTGCTCAGACGGGCAATGTCCTGTTCAAACACATCCACCATCAACCACACAGAGGACATATCAGACAAAGTAAGTGCTATGGAATCCGGCTGTAGATACATGCCATCCGCCGCTTCCAATGTGGTCACCACGCCGGATTGAGGAGCGTACACCTTGAAGACCCTGGCCGGAGTATTCGCCCGAGCCATCTCATCAATCTGGGCGTCATCAATACCGTAATTCTGAAGTTGGATCCGGATGTTCTGCTCGGTTTGCTTATCATTCCGGCGCACAGCCCGGATCAGATCAGCACTCGCAACTGTCACCTCTGGCGCATAGACAGTGAAAAGCAAATCTCCCTTCTCTACGGGATCACCAATTGCACGGATGTTGAGCTTCTTGATCCACCCTTCCGTACGTAAGTGAACCTGGCTGGAACGATGCTCGTCATAGCCAACAAAACCAACACTTTCGATTTTCTCTGAGATAGGCTCAACGCTGGCGGTGGCCGTGCGTACACCGATGCTGTTAATCACATTTGGAGACAACACAACAGAACTCCCAGATTGCTCAGCATCCTGTCCTGCATAAACAGGAACAAGATCCATCCCCATAGGAGACTTTCCAGGTGCATCGCGCCGGAAACTCGGGTCCATTGGTGCAACCCAGTATAGAACTTCACTTTCAGCACTGCCTGCCCTGTCAGAAGTCCAGTCCATCGAACTTCCAATAAAGATCCCTAGCCCAGCCGAAACACTTGCTACAATCGCAAGCCCAGCCACAACCGCGTATCCACGACGCATCGGTCCTGTCCTGATTTACAAAACACTATTCAGACCTGAAGGTGCTTTGCTACCGCCGGGATACTCACCATCCCAACCAAATCCCTCCAAGCTCACAAAACAGCACCACTTTTCTTTATTCCTTCTGGCACTGCCCAACTTAGTATCCAACATTCTAATCCTTCCAGTGACTGGAAGGTCAAGGGTGATACTGAAGCCCAGTACTTGCCGTAATCAAAAAAAGCCCTGCCGATATCATCAGCAGGGCTCCAAAAAAGACTTCTTAGTAACAGAGGCTCTACAACTCCCCCGCCTCTTCCAGCACTTTTCTTGCGCTGCGGAAGCATTCTACTCCGGCGGGGACGCCGGCGTAGATGGCGACGATGTGGCAGGCGGCGCGGATTTGTTCTTTCGTGACGCCGTTGCGCAGTGCGCCTTTGCAGTGCAGTTCCCATTCGTGCATTTTGCCGAGTGCGCCAATCATGGCCAGGTTCATCAGACTGCGAGTTGGTGCATCGATAGCGTCATCTCCCCAGCCGAAACCCCAGCACCATTCGGTCATGGCTTCCTGAAACGGACGATTGAAGTCGTCCGCCTTTGCCAGGTTGGTCTCGACGTACTCAGCGCCAAGGGTGGATTTACGCTGTTTCAGGCCTATTTCAAACCGGTCAGACATTCTTGTTTTCTCTCTTAAACGCTGATGCAGATGTATTTCATCTCAACATAATCTTCGATGCCGTACTTGGAGCCTTCGCGGCCAAGTCCAGATTGTTTGACGCCTCCAAATGGTGCAACTTCAGTGGAGATCAGACCGGTGTTGACGCCTACCATGCCGTACTCCAACTCTTCCGCCACTTTGTAGACCGTGGAGAGATCATTGCTGTAGAAGTAAGAGGCTAGGCCGAACTCGGTATCGTTCGCTGCTGCAATGGCTTCGTCAACTTCCTTGAAGCGGAACAGTGGAGCAAGCGGACCGAACGTTTCTTCTCTTGCCACGTCCATCTCACCGGTCACATTGGCAAGAACGGTTGGCTCAAAAAAGGTGCCACCTTTGTCGCTGCGCTCACCACCGCACACAATTCTCGCGCCGTTCTCAAGTGCATTCTTGATGTGGGATTCCACCTTTTGAACGGCAGCTTCTGTGATGAGCGGTCCGATGGTCACACCGGATTGGAAGCCATCACCAACACTCAGGTTACGAACAGCATCCGCAAGTTTTTTGGCGAAGGCGTCGTAAACACCATCCTGTACATAGATACGGTTGGAGCAAACGCAGGTTTGGCCGGCATTGCGGAACTTGGAAATCAGTGCACCTTCAACGGCCTTGTCCAGATCTGCATCATTGAACACGATAAACGGTGCATTCCCGCCCAGTTCCAGAGAGAGCTTCTTAATCTGGTCAGCACTTTGGCGCATGAGAATGCGGCCAACATTTGTGGAGCCAGTGAAGCTGATCTTCTGAACAATGTCGTTGGTGCACAGCTCTTCACCGACTGCAACGGCATCCGTTGATGGAAGGATGCTCAGCACGCCTTTCGGAATGCCAGCTTGTTCTGCCAGCAATGCCAAAGCAAGCGCGGAAAGAGGTGTCTCAGCAGCAGGTTTTACGATCATCGCACAGCCAGCAGCCAGTGCAGGCGCAGCTTTGCGGGTGATCATTGCATTTGGAAAGTTCCATGGTGTGATCGCTCCAACAACCCCGACTGGCTGCTTGATCACCATGATGCGTTTGTCTTCCTGATGGCCCGGAATAGTGTCGCCGTAAATACGCTTTGCTTCTTCCGAAAACCATTCAATGAAGCTGGCACCGTAAAGGATCTCACCTTTTGCTTCTGCAACCGGTTTCCCCATTTCTGCGGTCAGTATGGTTGCAAGATCATCTGCATTTTCAACCAGCAGGTCGAACCAGCGCCTTAGAACCTGCGCGCGGTCCTTGCCTGTGCGCTTGCCCCATGCTTTTTGCGCAGTCTTCGCGGCGGTGATCGCATCGACCACATCAGAGCGCGAGCAATCGGCAACATTGGCAATCAGTTCACCTGTAGAGGGGTTGTTGACTGCAAAGGTTTTCTGGCGCGAAACAAAGCTACCATCGATATATGCACCGGATTGCAACAGGCTTGGGTTGTTCAGCTTCAGGTCCATGGCGACACCCTTTGTCTTTCATTGTTGTCACATCGGCATAGTCATCACGCCGGAAAAGAATGGGGACCAGATGTGGCCCCCATTCCGTTCATTTTCCGTTAAATCGGATTACGCCCGCAGTTCGCGATCCAGAGCCGTTCCGTCAGGAGCGACTTCCTCATGAGGGTCTCTCACTGCACTTGAATCTTGCATGAGCGATTTCACAATTCCCCATGACATGAGAACCACAAGAGCACTGATCGGCAAGGCAGCTGCGATGGCAGCAGTTTGCAATGCGGATAATCCACCAGCAAGCAAGAGCGCCGCAGCAACAACACCCTGAGCAACACCCCAAATCACACGGTGCTGTTTAGGTGGGTGTGCATTCCCCATAGACAGGATTGTTGTGATCACCAAAGTGCCGGAGTCGGATGACGTGATAAACCATGTCGCCAGCAAGAAGGTGGTGAGTGCAGCAATCAGCCAGCTGATTGTGCCATTAGAGGTCATCTGCTCAATGGTGCCATAGAGCGCGCCACCAAGGTTCCAGCTGTTGACGGTATCAATCAGACCCGCAGTACCAACACCGCCTGGTGCATTCATTTCGATGAACAGTGCATTGCCGCCAAAAATGGTGATCCAGAGGAAGGCCATCACGGTTGGCACAAGCATTGCGCCGAACATAAACTCACGAATGGTACGACCACGGCTGATGCGTGCAATGAACATGCCCACGAATGGTGCCCAGGACAGCCACCAACCCCAGTAGAACATGGTCCAGCCGCCTTGCCATTTCACATCGCCCGGTTCACTTGCGGTCCAGAAGCCCATGGACAGGAAGTTGGACATGTAATCGCCAACGGATGTGAGGAAGAAGCTTGCGAGCCACTGAGATGGACCTGCTACGACAAAGAACAGGATCAGCAGCAGTGTGAGAGCGATGTTCCACTCGGAAAGAATACGAATACCCTTACCAATGCCAGATACAGCCGACAGTGTCGCGATTATAGAAATACCAATAACCAGAGCAATCTGGGTAAGAGTGCCCGGATCAACGCCAAACAGCACATTCAGGCCCTGTGCCATCTGGTTTACGCCAAGCCCCATGGATGTCGCGATGCCGAACACGGTGCCAAACACGGCAAGCAGATCAACCGCATGACCAGCTGGACCGTAGATGCGCTCGCCGAGGATCGGGTAAAGAGCACTACGGAACGTCAGTGGCAGCTTTTTGCGGAATGAGAAGTACGCAAGGCAAAGTCCGGTGATGGTGTAAATCGCCCAACCATGCAGACCCCAGTGGAAGTTGGTCACACGCACCGCATCAACTGCACGGTCCATGTTCATCTCATTGTGGCCAGCCATATCCGCAAACGGGTTGTTTGGATAACCCCAGCCCGCGGAATTGTCGAAGTAGAACAACGGCTCTGCAACACCAAAGAACATGATGCCAATGGATACACTTGCGGAAAACAGCATTGCAAACCATGCAAAGTTGCTGAATTCCGGACGTGCATCATCATCGCCCAGACGGATGGAGCCAAACCGGCTGACCATCAAGCCAATGCAAATGAAGAAGATGATCATGACTGAGGAGATGTAGTACCAGCTCAGCGCTGTTTCGACCCAGCTGCGTACCGCCCCGTACAGCTCACCGGCATAATCAACATTCAAAATCGTGAACACAACAAATGCCGCAACCATAGCCTTGGCTGCGATAGACATTCCGTTGTGCAGGCCTTTAAAGAGCCCCGTTTCGGCAACATTCAGATCTTTCTGAATGTGCTCTTTTTCGATAGCCATAGTTCCCTCCCAGGCTAAATTAATCGGACATTGTGTCCGTGCCGGGTTTCACCGCCGGCTTATCTCCAGCCGCTGCTGAACAGGAGCTACGGATGGGGTTCTCCCTGTTCTCAGCGCATAACGAATGGATCCGGAATCGGATCATCAGAGGTGCGCAACCATACTGTTTTGACTGTTGTGTAATCCAAAGCTGCCTGCAGTCCGCCTTCACGGCCATGACCGGAAAGTCCCTGTCCACCAAACGGAGCAACGGGGGAAACTGCGCGGTATGTGTTCACCCACACGATGCCAGAGCGAATGCCCTTTATCATGCGGTGTGCCCGCGTCAGGCTTTGTGTGAAGATGCCGGAAGCCAGGCCAAATTTTGTGTCGTTCGCCATCTGCAGGGCTTCATCCTCTGTCTCAAAGGTAAGAACAGAAAGGACTGGGCCAAACAGCTCCGTTGTCACACAAGGAGCATTTGGCACATCGGAGCAATCCAGAATGGTTGGCGGGAAGTAGAAACCATCACGGTCGCAATCCACACCACCTGTCAGGACCTTGGCACCAGCCTCAACAGAAGCTTTGATGACTGCATTGATGTGGTCGCGCTGGCGCTGGCTGCACAAAGGGCCGACCTCTGTTGCCATGTCCTGCGGATGCCCGATGACGACGGCTTCAGCTTTGGCCTTCAAGCGAGCAAGAAACTCATCCTTGATGCTCTTTGCGATTATCAGACGAGAACCTGCAACACAGCTTTGGCCTGTAGCTGCAAAAATGCCGGATATCTGCGCATTTACGGCACTGTCGATATCAGCATCTTCAAACACGATAAATGGAGATTTACCGCCCAGTTCAAGCGAAGTACTGGCAAGGTTTTCTGCGGAATTGCGCACGATGTGCTTTGCTGTTTCCGGTCCACCAGTAAACGCGACATGAGCCACGGACGGATGCGATGTCAGCACTTGCCCACATTCAGCACCAAACCCGGTGATGATGTTGACCACACCTTTCGGGAAGCCAGCTTCTTCAATCAGCTTGGCAAACTCCAAAAGAGGCGAAGGCCCTTCTTCAGACGCTTTCACAATCAACGTACAGCCAGCAGCCAATGCAGGGCCGATCTTAACGGCAGACAGGAACAGCTGGTTGTTCCAAGGAACAATGGCAGCGACCACGCCAACTGGCTCGCGGCGCAACCAAACTTCCATGTCTTGCTTGTCGATTGGAAGGTGCGCTCCTTCAATCTTATCTGCCAGGCCAGCATAATACCGATAGTAATCCGCCACATACGCCACCTGGGCAGATGTTTCGCGGATAATCTTCCCGGTGTCCTGCGTTTCCAACTGTGCCAGCTTTGACGCGTTCGCCTCAACCAGATCTGCCAGTTTGTAAAGCAACTTGCCGCGCTGTGTGGCGGTTAGGTTGCTCCAGGCAGGATCAAAGAAAGCCCGCTCAGCTGCAGCAACAGCACGGTTTACATCCTCAGTCCGCGCCTCGGGCATTTCTGCCCAAGGTTGACCCGTTGCCGGGTCCAGACTTTGAAATTGTGCTGAGCCATCTTCAAAACGACCATCGATATAGTGCTGGAAGCGTTTCATCATGCATCCTTTTGGAAAGCAGGCATCACTTCGTTGATGAAGCGTTCAAGAGACGCTTTCTTGCGCTCAAACGTCATGCCGCTATCAATCCAGAATGAGTATTCATCGTAGCCAAGGTCTTCGTAGTGCTTCAGGCGCTCGATGACTTTGTCAGACGTACCGATCACATTGTTGGTACGCATCTGCTCTGCGCTGTAGAATGGATGGTTCGCGATATCGTCGTCGCTGAGCGGCTCAATAAGACCCTGATTGATTGGGCGTTCGTTTTTGAACCATGCACCAAAGTAGTTGTAGAAACGGTTGACCTCTTCAGCGCCCTGCTGAACATCCGCCTCATCACCACCAACATAGGTGTGACGCAGCAACATAATTTTCGGACGTGGAATGGATGGGCTTTTCTCACAAGCATCGTTGAAGCGCTCCATGAGGCTCTCAACTTCATCATCCCCGTTCCAGAGCGGCGTTACCTGAACATTACAGCCGTTCGCCACCGCAAAATCATGGGAGTTTGGATCACGTGCAGCAACCCAGACAGGCGGGTGCGGATCCTGCATTGGTTGTGGTGCAGACGTCGTTTTCGGGAACTGCCAATACTCACCTTCGTGAGCAAAATCACCATCCCAAAGCTTCTTGACGGCAGGAACCAACTCGCGCATGCGCTGACCAGCTTCCCAGGCGTCAAGACCCGGGATCATGCGCTCATATTCAAAACTGTAGGCACCACGAGCAATACCCAGCTCAAGACGGCCATCCATAATGATATCCGCCATAGCTGCTTCGCCAGCCAGCTTGATTGGATGCCAGAAAGGCGCGATGACAGTTCCTGTTCCAAGACGTACATTTTCGGTCCGCCGTGCCAGATCTACAAGGTTGATGAAAGGGTTCGGCGCAATGGTGAAGTTCATGCCATGGTGTTCACCAGTCCAGATCGCATGCATGCCACCTTTGTCTGCAATCTCACAGAGCTGCAGAAACTCGTCATAGAGTTTTTGCTGGCTTTCATCAGCGGAAATGCGCTCAAGATGGATGAAAAGTGAAAATTTCATGGCTTACTCTCCCAGTGCGATTTTGCGCACTTCGCCGTTTTCATGATTTCCAAAATAGATGCCGAAATTGCCCTTCTGCGTCTCCTTCGCAAACCGGCCCAGCATTTTCTGTGTGGCAGCATCCTGCACGCGCGCCAGCACATCATCTGTCAGCGCGAGGAAGTTTCCAGACTGGCTGGCCCCTTCACCGGCTGAGCAATGGAAAGCCAGATGCTGGGCATTCGCTTCTTCATCTTCGTAGACGGAGTAAATGAAGCCGACAGAAGACGGGACACCGACCTCTTCCAGTAATGCTGCAAGTTCTTTGGTTGGAGTACCTTTGCTGACATTGCGCGTTGGCAACCGCAGTTGGCCTGCATCATCTTCAAAAAACAGCACTTTTTTGTCTCGTTCCAAGAGAGCGCTAACAACGGTTTCGCTATCTACCTGAATGGAGCTGACTTCTTGTGTGGCAGTAAAATATGCACCGCGCGCGTAACCCAGACCGTTGGCAACGCCGGTCTCAAAAGCCTTTACTTCACCGATCAGAATTGCATGGTCACCCGCGTCCACCACATTGTGCATTGAGCAATCAAACCATGCAGCTACATCAGAAAGGACCGGAGCGCCATTCGGGCCGACTTTCCAGTCAACCGTCGCAAAACGGTCTTCGACACGGCTTGCAAAGGTGTTGGACACATCCTTTTGGGTTTCTGCCAGAATGTTAACGGCGAAACCGGATGCCTCAGTCAACGCATCATAATTGCTGGAGCTTTTCGCAAGACACACCAGCAACAATGGTGGGTCGAGAGAAACGCTTGAAAAGGAATTTGCTGTAAAGCCGAGCGGCTCACCATCCTGCCCGTGGGCTGTCACAACCGTTACACCGGTAAGGAATGTACCAAATGCATTCCTCAATGTACGTGGGTCCATCGCTGTCATCGGGTAGATCTCCCTTTCTATCCGTTTGTTCTTATTGGCTGTTTTAACCAGCTTGCCATTGCGGCGTTGACTTGTTCCGGTGCTGTCAGGTTGACCATATGACGATGGCCTTCAATGATGCAGACCATGCCGTCCTGCGCTGCCTTGGCCATATCCACCGCCATTTCCTTGGTGGAGTTCGGATCACCATCACCCGTCAGCAAAAGCGCCGGGCATCTGATCTCCTCCCATTTGTCAGCATAGGTCGCGTCCCCATGTGCAAATGCGTTGTAAGTGACCGCATAGCCAACCGGATCAACCTCCCGGAGCCAGTTGCCGACTTTTTCTTTCGCCTGCTGATCCGCAATGCTTTCACTAAACCAACGGCTCAAAGGTCCGTCGATGTTGATGTTACCCTCTGCGATTTCCTTAGCTCGCGCCTCCACAGCACTGCGAGCTTCTGGAGATCTGCGGTAAACGCCGTTCAACAAAGCAACGCGTTTTACGCGTTCCGGGTACGTTGCTGCGTAACCACCGCTGATCAGTGCGCCCATGGAGTGACCGGCAAGATTCACCTGCTCAAACCCAAGTGCTGAGATCGCTGCATGCAGCCACGCTACATAGTCTTCCAGCTGAGAGCCTTGAGGAAGCGCAGTGCTTCCTCCATGCCCCGGCATGTTTACCGCGATAACACGATGCGTTTTCGCAAAGTGCTCGATTTGCGGCTCCCAGGAAGCATCCTGCATGCCAACCCCGTGGACCAGCACAAGCGGCTCACCTTCGCCAACCTCACGGTAGCAAACAGTGCCCTTAGGATGTGACAGCTGCAGGGTTGTCAACGTCATGTCCCAGCTCCTTAAGGTCCTGATAGCGATCACCAATCCGGTGGTGTGGGCGTCCTGAGAGTGAAGCTCCCAATGCGATGACGATTTCATCTGGGCCCGGAGCATCGGGAATAGCAAGCTGAATGGTGAGATAGTGTGAACGGCGACCACCGTCATTCTTGTCCATCAGCGGAATCATGATCGGAGCATTTGCACCAGCGCGGGTGTTACAAAACGCCAGATAGGTTTTGGCGCCGACAGCTTCACGGTAAAAATTACCAAATTGCAGCGTGTGAATGAGCGCAGAGGCATGCTCGACTTCACCGTTCACACCAACAACAGCTGCTTTACCGTAACCCTCAACAGCTTCACCAGAACCTGCAAAGTTGATGATCATATCCGTCAGCAAACTGCCAACATCTGGTGCAACATCATGGATGCCCGGACGCAGATCTTCAACAAAGCCCTGCCCAGCCCATGGGTTCTTGATCACAGCAACGGCCGCAATCATCCGCAATGGGGTCTCTGCTTTTTTGCCACCTTCAATCAGCGTGTCTTCCACGTGAAGAAGTGTCTTGCGTATCTCTGCTGGCATTGGTCTTCCGTTCATTCCACTGTCAAATTCAATGGTGATAAGATGGTATACCATAATACCGAATGTCAATACCTTCTTGCGAATGAAGTCAACGCAAGCTAGATTGCTGCCATGATCTCTACTGCAAATAATCCTTTGAAAATTGAGCGTCCCACCATGACGCTTCGCGATATGGCTCTTGAGAAAATGAGAGCCGCTATCATTGCCGGGCACTTCCAGTCAGGAGACCGTTTGGTCGAGCGGCCACTCTGCGACCAACTTGGCGTAAGCCGTTCAGTTGTAAGGGAAACAATCCGGTATCTTGAAGCAGAAGGCCTTGTTGAAATTCTGCCAAACAAAGGCCCGATCGTTGCCAAACTGGATTGGGAAAATGCGCAGCAGATCTACGAAATCCGCATGCTTTTGGAGACCAGCGCCGCACAAAAATGCGCTGAACTGGCCAAAGATGGGGATAAGAAAAAACTTGCTAAAGCGCTCGCTCAGCTCAAATTGGCCTACAGCAGCGGCGAAACAAACGACCTGTTTGAAGCAACAACATTATTCTATCAGTGCATTTTTGATATCAGCGGCCAGAACGTTGCATGGGAAGTGGTACAGCGACTCAACGGCCGCATCAGCCGTCTGCGCGCAATGACTTTGGGTACTCGTGACCGCCATGATGCAGGTTACAAACGGATCGAGAAAATCTACTCCGCAATCGAAACGAACGACCCTCAGGCCGCTGCAGCTGCCATTCAGTTACATCTGACGGAAGCTGCTAATATTGCCAAGACCCTTCTGACTGCAGAGCTGAGTAAAAGCGAAAAATAATGCCTAAAGCCTACTGGATTGCCCACGTCACAGTCACGGACGCTGACGCCTACACAAACTACACCCATGCTGCTCCAGCCGCCTTCCAAAAATACGGCGCCCGCTTCCTCGCCCGCGGCGGAAAAACCGAGCACCTGGAAGGCACCACACA
>NZ_LCWX01000212.1:52246-80042 GCF_001431305.1 Pseudovibrio sp. POLY-S9 | reverse complement strand
CGGTGGGTTGTCGAGAAGTTGTTGGGTTTCAGCAGGTGGGTGCGCTGATCCGTCGGCGACGAGGATTGCTTTGTTCGTGATGCGGCGGGCGTCTTGTGGGTCGTGACTGACCATAAGAAGCGTCGTGCCAGTTTCTGCGATGAGCTCCGCGACAAGATCCAGCATTTCGGCCTTAAGCGCAGGGCCGAGGGCGGCGAAGGGTTCGTCGAGTAACAACAGATCACGGTGCTGAACCAAAACGCGAGCAAGGGCGACGCGGCTTTGTTGGCCACCAGACAATTCAGCTGGTTTGCGTGCTCCCATCCCTGCCAGTCCAACCCGCGCAAGGGCTGCTTCGACTTGCTCTTGCTCAGGTTTTGAGAGCTTTCCGTTAGGCCGTAAGCCAAGGGCCGTATTTTGAGCAGCGGTTAAGTGCGGAAACAGATTGCCATCTTGAAACAGCATGGCGATTGGGCGTTTTCCCGGAGCCTGCTTGGTGAGCTCTTGTTCCTTCCAGAAAATGCGTCCTTGCGATAATTCACGGAACCCGGCAATAGCCTCAAGCAAGGTTGATTTTCCTGCGCCAGATGGGCCAATGACGGCAACGCTGCTGCCAGCTTCAACATGCAAGTTGGCCTGCAACTGGAACCGGCCATTTGCGATGAGACAAGAGCTAAGCTTCAGCATGCCAGCGACCTCCCCGGTCTAAAATCCAGAACAGTGCCATTGAAAGCACAAGCAGTAAAAGAGCTCCGCCGGCTGCTGCCTGCATTTTGTATGCCCCCATCAAGCGGTAAATCTGTAAAGGCAGCGTTGCAATTTCCGGATCTGCAAACAGGGCAATCACGCCAAGGTCTCCCATGGAAAGCGCCGCAGCAAGCCCCGCAGCAAACCCGATCTGTGGCCGCATACGTGGAATGAGGACACGTGAAAAGAACACCCAGCCTTCCATATTCAGAGACAAGGCCAACCGTCCATGTCGCGAAACCGTATCTCGTGCAGCAGGGACAAGAATGCGAAGTGCAAACGGCAATGCCATCGCCGCATTGACGAGTGCCGTCACAGGAAGAGCAAGATCTGACGGGTTTGCCCATGGACGTATAATGATAAACAAGCCCGTTCCAATCACCAGCGGGGATGCCGCTAATCCCAAAATTCCAGCAAGTTCAACCACACTATGCCGGCGAACGGCAATTGCGGCTGCCATAGGCAACGCGAGCAGCAACAAGATCACTGTGCTGGCTACGGCGACAGCAACGGAAACGAGTGCCGCCTTCAACACAATAAACGGCACCAGAAACAGACCGCTAAGCCCTGACAGGACAACAGCACTGAGCGGCAAAAGCAAAAACAGCGTTGCAAGTGAAATCCAGAGGATGTCTGCAACAGGTGCACCGCCATCCCAGCGCTGGATCGCACGTTCTAGTCCTGCACCAAACCCTTCACCGCGTGAGAGCTTCAGCGCCGCAAAGGCAGCAGCAGCGGTAAGCGTGAGTTGCAATGCAGAAAGCAGCGCGGCACGGCCAAGATCAAAATCGTATGTAAAAGCCTGGTAGATCGCCAGCTCAATAGTTGTCGCCCGTGGCCCACCACCAAGCGTCAGAGCAACAGCAAAGCTTGTCAGGCAGATCGCAAAGATCACAGCCAGTGCTCCGGGTAAAATGCGGGCGAGCATGGGGAGTTCAATCAGCCGAAACAGGGCTTTTCCATCACATCCAAGTTGCGCCGCAAGGCGAAAGCGCTCTGAAGGAACCTCTTGCCATCCCTGCAAAATCAATCGGGTTGCCAGCGGAAGGTTGAAGAAAACATGAGCCAGCACAACACCGTGGAGACCATAGATGCGAATGGGTGAAGCACCGAAATAGACAAGCACATCAGATATCCAGCCCGCACGGCCAAACACTTGCAGTAACCCAAGAATGGCGACAATAACTGGAAGAATGAAGGGGGCACCAAGCAGGGCAATAAGCAAACTGCGGCCCGGAAACCGCCGTCGCGCCAGGGCGCGCGCAACCGGCACAGCCAGTGCAACACTGATCACGGCAGAAAGCACAGCCTGCGTGAGCGTAAACTTGAGAGCAGCCCAATCGGAAGAGGAAAAGCCGTGACCCGCTTCGGTTCGCAGAGCAACCGCGGCCAACGTGCCAAGTATGAGTGCCGCGACAAGAAATGCCGCGGCAACACCGGGAAGCGAACTTACTGGCTGAGCGCTTCTAGCCATTCCGGCAGAGCCTCACGTCTTGCAGCAGCAGCTTCTTCAGGCTTAAAGAACAAAGCTTTTTCAGGCACCTGCAGAGTGTCAAAGCCAGCAGGTAAACCACCTTTTGGTGTCACAGCTGGATACATCCAGTTGGTTGTTGGAATGATTGTCTGGAAAGCGTCTGAAACCATGAAGTTCAGGAACTTGTCTGCCAGCTCAGGCTGATCAGTTCCGGCAAGCTTTGCCGCTACTTCAACCTGCATGTAATGGCCTTCTTCAAACGTAGCAGTGGTTTTGCTGTTATCTTCCTCGGCAATCAGGTGGTAAGCCGGAGACGTGGTGTAACTGAGCACCATCTCCGCTTCCCCATCAAGGAAAAGACCGTAGGCTTCAGACCAGCCTTTTGTAACCGTCACGATGTTATCGGAAAGATCCGCCCACACATCAGCAGCTTCGTCTCCGTAAGCCGCTTTCACCCAAAGCAGCAGCCCGAGGCCGGGCGTAGAGGAGCGTGGATCCTGAATAAGGATCTTGGCATCACTCTTCGCAAGCTCGCGGAAGTTGGTTGGTACGGTTTCGCCAGCCTTGTGTACGAAGGCAAAGTAGCCCCAGTCGTACGGCACAAAGGTTTCGTCAGCCCACTCCACTGGCAGTGTGTATTGGGCCTCAACAGTGTGTGGTGCAAACAGGCCAGTTTTCTTGGCAGTCTCTACCAGATTGGTGTCCAGACCCAGCACCACATCGGCATCCGAGTTCTTACCTTCAAGACGAATGCGGGAAAGCAGTGCTGCGCCATCTTCGACGCCAACAAGTTTTAGGTCACATTCACATACAGCCTCAAACGCTTCTTCCACTTTTGGGCCTGGGCCCCAGTCAGAAACGAAGCTGTCGTATGTGTAAACTGTCAGTTGAGGCTTCTCAGCAGCCATCGCTGATGTTGCAGTGAGTAATCCCGCAGCAATTAACAGATGTTTCAAGTCATCCTCCATTGCGGCGAGAGGGCAAGGATGGATGAAACCGGTACCCTTCCCTCCGCCGGTTCTAGCCGGTTCAGGTTCAACGGGTTCGCCACTAAAGCATCTCAGCACGACAAAAGCGCGCACCCCGAGGTTAAGCGGTTCTTAACCGGAAAAACACAGAAGCGCAACCGGATATAGCCAGCGTCTGGAGAGCACCTGTAGGGAGTTGCAATAAAAAGCCCGGGCAATTTCCTGCCCGGGCTGGTCGCATTTATTAGGCAGCCAGGTCGAAGCGGTCGGCGTTCATGACCTTGGTCCATGTTGCCACGAAATCGCGGACGAACTTTTCGTGGTTGTCATCCTGAGCATACACTTCAGCATAAGCGCGCAGGATTGAGTTGGAGCCAAACACAAGGTCTGCACTGGTTGCAGTCCACTTAGGCTTGCCAGATTTGCGGTCACGGATTTCATAGGTGCCATCTTTGAGTGGATGCCAGCTGTTGTCCATATCGGTCAGGTTGACGAAGAAGTCCGTTGTCAGCTGACCTTCGCGGTCCGTGAAGACACCATGCTTTGAACCGCCATAATTGGCACCAAGAACGCGCAGGCCACCAACAAGTGCAGTCATTTCCCAGCCAGTCAGGCGGAGGAGCTGAGCACGATCCAGCATCATCTCTTCCGGGCTAACAGCGTACTCTTGCTTCTGCCAGTTACGGAAGCCATCAGAAATAGGCTCCAATACAGAGAAGGATGTCGCATCAGTCATCGCATCTGTTGCATCACCGCGACCAGAAGCAAATGGAACTTCCACGTTGAAACCAGCTGCCTTGATGGCATTTTCTACACCAACGTTGCCTGCCAGCACGATCACATCTGCGACTGAGGCTCCTGCCTGTGCTGCGATTGGTTCAAGCACAGCCAGAACTTTGGCAAGCCGGTCTGGCTCATTGCCAACCCAATCCTTTTGGGGAGCAAGGCGGATACGAGCACCGTTGGCACCACCGCGCATATCAGAACCGCGATAAGTTCGTGCGCTGTCCCAGGCGGTTTTGATCAGATCTTCATTGCTCAAACCACTTGCCGCAATTTTTGCTTTCACCGCAGCAACATCATAGTTGGTGTTGCCTGCCGGAACAGGATCCTGCCAGATAAGGTCTTCTTTCGGCACATCCGGGCCAAGATAATTGGCTCTTGGTCCCATGTCGCGGTGGGTCAGCTTGAACCATGCACGAGCAAACGTATCTCTGAAGTACTCAGGATCTGCAATGAACTTCTGGCAGTATTCGTTGTAGATCGGGTCAACCTTCATCGCCATGTCCGCATCCGTCATGATTGGATTGTGACGAACAGACGGGTCTGTTGGATCAACAGGTTTGTCTTCTTCCTTGATGGAAACAGGTTCCCATTGCCATGCGCCGGCAGGAGATTTTACCTGCTCCCATTCATGGCCGAACAGCATATCGAAAAAGCCCATATCGAACGTAGTTGGGTGTGTGGTCCACGCACCCTCGATGCCAGAAGTAAAGGCATTCGTTGCCTTGCCATCCTGTCCGGGGTTAGACCAGCCAAAGCCTTGCTCTTCAAGACCGGCGGCTTCCGGTGCGACACCGATGTTATCGACGGCACCGCGTCCATGGGTTTTACCAACGGTGTGACCACCACAAGTCAGCGCAGCAGTTTCCTCGTCATTCATTGCCATACGAGCAAAGGTTTCGCGGATCTGATCAGCTGTTTTTTGCGGACCGGGAACGCCATTCACGCCTTCAGGGTTCACGTAGATCAAACCCATATGGGTTGCTGCAAGCGGATTTTCGAGCGTTGAAGGGTCATCCAGATCGTCATAGCGCTCTTCACTGCGCGCAAGCCATTCTTTTTCAGATCCCCAATAGGTGTCGATCTCCGGACCCCAGATATCCTCACGGCCAAACCCGAAACCAAAGGTTTTCAGACCCATAGAGTCATAGGCAATAGTACCTGCGAGAATAATCAGATCAGCCCAGGAGAGAGCGTTGCCGTACTTTTTCTTGATAGGCCAAAGCAAACGGCGAGCTTTATCAAGGCTTGCGTTATCAGGCCAGGAGTTGAGCGGAGCGAAGCGAATGTTGCCGGAACCGCCGCCACCGCGACCATCTGCAAGACGATAAGAGCCGGCTGTGTGCCACGAAAGGCGGATCATAAGGCCACCATAATGGCCCCAATCCGCTGGCCACCAGTCTTGACTGTCGGTCATGAGCGCATGAACGTCTGCCTTCACCGCTTCGAAGTCGAGTGATTTAACAGCATCATGATAGTTGAAGCCTGGGTCCATCGGGTTAGTACGCGCACCATGTTGATGGAGGATGTCGAGATTCAAAGCATCAGGCCACCATCGGGTAACCGGCTTATCCATCGATGTATTCGCGCCATGTACCACCGGACAAACACCGGCTGTCTTGACATCGTTACCGTGCATTGCTGTCTCCACTATCTAATTTGGCTCTTGCTGGTTTTGACGTAGCGTTTACCTTAAGCGGTGAGACGAAACGATGCATCCAGCAAATTCTAGACTGAATATAGGGCGCAAAGCACATTAAGTGAAATTGCATCTTCTACGCATATCGATAAGTTTTTCTTATCGTATAAATTTGAAGGTCAACGAAGGTGCTTCGATTGCTCCTCTGAGCTCTCCTCATCACACACGAAGATGCTTTTCGCGAGGTGAGGAGAGCATCAGTTCTGCCCTTCAATGCAGCAACAATCCGTGTAAAATATCACATAGATTTTCGCGGAGAAATTTGCATGAGCACTATCAGTCTTCTCAATTCTATAATTGGTCCGGTGATGAGAGGACCCTCGAGCTCTCACTCTGCAGCGCCATACTGCATAGGAAAGACTGTCCGCCAACTTTCCCTTTGTGATGGTGATAAATTTGTGAAGGTTGAAATTGCGTTCGATCCAGAGGGCTCGTTTGCCCAAGTCTATTCCAACCAAGGCAGTGACGAAGGCTTTGCTGCAGGCTTGATGGGAGAAGAGGTCACCTCACCTAAGTATCGACAAGCTCTATCTGATCTGATGAACGGTAAGCCATTTACGCTAGAGATCAACATTAGAAATTTAGACACCAACGATCATCCAAACCGAGTGGAAATTGCAGTCACGGTTGAAGACAGCGAAGGCGCACTTCGGGAAGATCACTTCAAAGCCCTTTCAATAGGCGGCGGGATGTTCAAGCTCGATAGCTTTAACTCTTTCGCAATTGATGTGACTGGGAGCGATTTTATACTTCTGCTGGAATGTGGAGACAATTCACCTCTTCAGCAGCTTCTCTCAAATGCAAAGGTACAAGCTCGTGTCTGTGCAGGTTCAAAGAATAGCCACCAACTTATTGAGATCAAATCCAGTTCGCCACTATCACCTCAACAACCAGAGTTGAAAGACATGATAGAACAGAGCTGGAAGGTCAGGTCCTGCACACCTGTCCAATTCACTGTCCACGACGAGGCCCCTCTTTTTGCCAGCCCAAAGGCTTTGGTCCAACAAACCAGCAGAGCACACAGTCTTGCAAATCTTGCTTTGTCCCTGGAAGCCAAGCGGTTAGGCTTGACTGAGACCCAAACGCGAAAAGCCTTTGCAGACCGCTATGATGTGATGATGGACGCAGTTCAGGCAGGCCTAGCGCTTACCAATCAATCATCCAATATGAAGTTCCTGAAACCGAGCGCAAAGCAGGTTGGTGCAGCAAATCCCGTGGAGATTATCGGCTCACCATTCTTGCAGGATGCGCTTAGCGCTTCTCTCGCAGTTATGGATGCAAACGCAAATCGGGGAGTGGTTGTCGCTGCTCCAACAGCTGGAAGTTCTGGCATCATACCGGGCACGCTATATTCCTTGAAACAACAAGGTGTTGATCGTGAAAGGATTATCGACGCCCTTCAAGTCACAGCACTTGTGGGAGCCGTCTTTGCTGAGTATGGAAGTTTTGCCGCTGAAACGGGAGGATGCTCAGTGGAGACTGGTGCCTCAGCCGCGATGGTCTCAGCTGGATTGGTCCATCTGTTTGGAGGAACAGCACAACAAGCCTTTAATGCGGCATCACTTTGTCTTATGAATACGCTTGGTTTGGTTTGCGACCCAGTTGGTGGGGAAGTGGAAATTCCCTGTCATGCGCGCAATATCGCTGGGATCGCGCATGCGCAATCGTCTGCGGTTGCTAGCCTTTCTGGTTTTGACGCTGTTTTGCCATTTGATGAGATGGTCATCAGCACACAAAAAGTAGGCAAACAGATGCACTCTGACTTGCGCTGTACAGCTCGCGGTGGATGTGCGGCAACACCGACCGCCTGTGCAATGTGCGGATGAGGTTGATCCATAGATATCAATTCCTTAACCGCTAATACTCCCCTCAACCGTCTACTTAGGAGCTTCATCATCTCAGCGTTGTCCAGGTTGCCACCTAAGACAGCTAGCGCATCAACCACCATCTGCCGGACGGCGCGTTAATCCGCGTCATTGACCTGCCAGTTCTACGCTCAACCGTGCCACCTTCGATAGCAAGAAGCTGGACACCCTCTATATCACCAGCGCCTGCCTCCCAGCCTACCCAAGGCTCCCCACTTCGCCTGTAAGTCGGATGAGAAGGACATTCATAGATCGGATTTTGAGGTGAAGAGCGAGCTCCTCTCACCCCTCTCAAACAAACCAGATCAGGCCAAGCCAGATCCAGAGGGGGGCTGGGACTATGGCCCAGATGAAGATGGCGGGGAGGTACTCGTAGATTTTCATGGGGCTCTTCCGATTTCCGTCAGATCAATTCAAATGCTTCTGCCAGGGTCAAAACGCAGGCGACTGATATGCCGAGTGTTACGAAGACACGAATGTGTTTGAAGAAGGCTAGCTCTGCCTTGGGTTTCACGCCGGAGCCATATCCTCTGCCATCCAGGTAGATGCTTGTGATCATGGTCAAAAACAGTAGGAACCAGAGAGCAACCAATCCTTCTGCGATCAAGACGATGGCGGGCAACATTACAGGTCTCCGTAGTTTAAAAGTTTCAGAGCAGGCGGTGGCACATCAGAGCAATCAGTGTTCTTTCCGAGGAAGAAATTGACAGCTTAATTCAATGCCAAACACTGGTGAGACAGCCCCTGCCCTCTATCGTGACAACTTTTCGATTCATAATATCTATTTCATATATATCTTTATCATCGCACATGACAAAAGACATATATTATTTGCATCTTTTCTTAGAAAGAGCTGAATTGACACTAAATAATGTTTTATTTCATACACTTAAAATATGCACAGCATCACATCGCTTTCGGTGTTCAGCACTCTCTGATTTTATGATATACGCACGATATATCTTTGGAGCATCACTATGCGTTTAAATCAGGCAAGCGATTTTGCTTTGCGACTCGTTATGCAATGCGCCATGCAACCAGACATTCTTCAGCGCATCGATCAGGTCGTTTTGCAGCAAGGTTTCTCACGGGGCCATGTAATGAAACTCGTCAACCAACTCTCCCGTGCCGGTATTCTTGAGACCATGCGTGGTCGTGGTGGAGGGTTTAAACTGGGCCGTCTCGCACAAGACATCAGCGTTGGAGATGTTGTCCGCGCGGTAGAGAATGATTTTGCCGTAGTCGAGTGCCTGCGACAGAGCGAATGTGGAGAAATCCAATGCTGCTTCCTCCCCTCTTGTCGCCTCAAACCGTTGATGCAAAGAGCATCCAGCGCCTTCCTGAGCGTGCTCGATGAAATGACAATTGAGAGTGCAGTTATCGATTTGCCCGTACCAGCGGCTTTGGTAGCACAAGAAAGCTAGCAGGAAGAATACTTCTGAAACTCTATTGATCTTCTCATATGTATTTTTGACCAATCCTATATTGAGTTCACAATTAAATCTAATTTAACAAATAAAAACTCTATTAATGACTATATTCGATTCAGTTAATCTATAGCTCATGAGAATAGTATTGCGTATCACTTCATAGCTCCTCAGTCGAATACAGCATAATTGTGTAGCGCGAAGAAATCTTAACGGATTACTAATGTGATTACTCACACTGAAGCTGCGTTTTGCTCTGCGCAGCCTTCGGTAACGGCTGTGCTCGACTGAACAACTGTCTCAGAACTGCTGTAACTGGCAAATGTGTGAGGGTTGAAATGTGGTATAGTGAGCGTCTTCTGGGAACAACTGCACTTGCAGGCCTCGCGTTTGCCTGTCTGTTCAGCCTTCAGGTGGAACGGGCAGATGCACAGACGGTTATTACCGGTACCATTAACAACCCTCCCTTCACAATCAATGGCTCAAATGGTTTACGCATTGGCCAAAACGGTTCTGATGGAACATTGAATGTATTCGCTGGAACCACAGTCCCCATCGGGCAACTTGTAGAGATTGGCGTTGTGAACGCGAACGGCACATTGAATGTTTTTGATAGTGCGGTGGTTTTCCAATCAGGCTCGTTCGCGTTCATAGAGGTTGCAAACGGCGTTAACGAGGGCACCATAAACCTTTACAATAATGGCCAAATTTTTGCTCCCACATCTGACATGGTTTTAGAAGGTAAAGGCACCATCAATATAGGTGGACAGGAAGGCGCTGGTGCTCTTGCCACCGGCTTCCTGGAAGTCGACGACCTTTACATGCTGAACGGCTCAAAAATTGTGATCAACACCACGAGCACGGGAGGCGATCATCTAGTCGCAGATCTAACCTCAGTCACTTCGGGCGCTGGCGAAGTCCTTTTTGAAAATGGCTCCACTCGCCTGATTGGAAACAACAGCCAGTTTTCAGGAAAAATGTTCTTTGATGAAGGTGCAACCGTCACGTTCACAAGCACCAATGCAGTTGGAAATGCACAGCTCGACTTTGTCGGCGGCACTTTTGTTTCAAATAGCAGCCTAACCGTAGAAGGCGACATTGAAGTCACCAATGTGGGCGCTACAAACGATGCAACCTTTGCAACCTCGTCAGGCAACCTCACCCTTGCAGGAGATATGTTTGGTAACGGCAAAGTCAGGTTTGAAGGCAATGGCGTAACCATTCTGTCGGGCAACAATTCCTGGACCGGCGGAACGGACATTAATGGCACAGAAGTTCAGTTTTCAAACGCGTCCAATCTGGGCAACAGCGCGATTGAACTGAACAGCGGCCACCTCACATTTACCGGCTCTACAGCAACAATCAACAACCTCATCGATCTGGATGGAACCTCCTCAATTGAGGTTGGCACGAACGACACCCTCACTGTCAGCAATGATATCAGCGGGTCTGGTCGCTTAAAGAAACTGGGCAACGGAACGCTCGTTCTTGATGGAGCGGGTAGCAACTTCAGCGGTGGGCTGGATCTGGCAGACGGCACCGTAGAGTTTGGAGCAGCAGCCAACATCGGAAGCGGAAACATCATCTATTATGGTGGTGATCTGAGCTATATTTCTGGCTCAGATGCAACCATATCAAACACGTTTGAGATGCATAATAACGGCAATCTTGACGTGCAATCAGGTCGTACTCTGACGATTACAGGTAACATCGTTGATGGCGGCGGTTCACCCGGCAAACTGACCATCGGCTCCGGCGGCACAGTTGACCTGCAAGGCACCAACACATTCTCAGCCGGTCTGGTCGTTCACGAAAACAGCACAGTTGGCTTCTCGGACTCTGACGATCTTGGCAGTGGCACTGTTGAGCTCGACAACGGCAACCTCACCTTTAACGGAACCACTGCAACAATTAGTAACCTGATTGATCTGGACGGGACATCATCCATGACAGTCGGGTCCGGTGACACGCTCACCGTCAGCAATGATATCAGCGGGTCGGGCCGTTTGAAAAAGTTTGGTGATGGAACGCTGGTTCTCGGTGGAGCAGGCAGCAGCTTCAGTGGTGGGCTGGATCTGGCGGATGGAACTGTGCAGTTTGGAGCGGCTGCCAACATCGGCAGCGGAAACATCATCTATTACGGTGGTGATCTGAGCTATGTGTCCGGCTCGGATGCAACCGTCTCAAATACGTTTGAAATGCACAATGACGGTACCCTCGATGTGCAATCAGGCCGCACCCTCACAATCACAGGCAACATCGTTGACGGCGGCGGCTCACCCGGCACGCTGACCATCGGTTCCGGTGGTACAGTCAATCTGCAAGGGACCAACACATTCTCGGCAGGCCTTGTCATTCAGGAAAACAGCACTGTCGGTTTCTCAGATTCCAATGATCTGGGCACTGGCACAGTTGCACTCGACAACGGTAACCTCAATTTCACCGGAACCTCCGCAACAATCGCAAATACGATTGAACTGTATGATGATAGTAGTCTTGATCTGCAATCCGGGCGTACTCTGACAATCACAGGCAACATCGTTGACGGTGACGGCACACCGGGCTCCTTCACCATCGGCTCCGGCGGCACAGCCAATCTGCGAGGAACCAACACGTTCTCAGGCGGTCTGATCGTTCAGGAAAACAGCACGGTTGGCTTTGCAGACTCCGATGATCTGGGCACAGGTGCGATTGAACTCGACAGCGGTAACCTCAACTTCACCGGAACAACCACGACGATTGCCAATCTGATTGATCTGGATGGAACATCATCCGTGACGGTGGGCTCTGGTGATACCCTCACTGCCAGCAATACCATCAGTGGTACTGGCCTGCTAAAGAAACTCGGAGCAGGAACGCTGGTTCTGGGTGGAGCGGGCAGCAGCTTCAGCGGCGGTTTGGATCTGGCAGCCGGTACTGTGGAGTTTGAAGCGGCAGCCAACATCGGCACAGGTGACGTTCTCTTTTACGGTGGTGATCTGAGTTATATTTCTGGTGCAGATGCGACCATCGCCAACGATTTCAAGATGCACGATGACGGTACGCTTGATGTGCAATCCGGACGCACCCTGGCACTGACTGGTGACATCACAGATGGCGGCGGCACACCGGGGGCTCTCACCATTGGGTCTGGCGGCACGGTCAACCTGCAGGGCGACAACAGTTTCTCTGGTGGTCTCATTGTTCAGGAAAACAGTTCTATCGAATTTACTGACCCGGACCGCCTTGGGCTTGGCACAACCACCCTCAACAATGGTAACCTGCTCTATCAGGGTTCCACAGACGTCAATCTCTCAAGGATTGCTATCGCCAGTGGCACAAGTAACACAATCGACATTGATGACAATACGGTCGATCTGGAAATCTCCTCCAACCTTTCCGGCTCAGGCAACTTGTCCATCGATGGTGGCCAAGCAACCACCCTAACCGGCACCAACAGCTCATGGACCGGTGACCTTGGCGTAACCGATACCGAGTTGATCTTCAATGACGGCACCAACATCGGCAACGGCAATGTCGGCATCACACTGAACTCCTCAACTCTGACCTACACCGGCGGCAGCACGGTCACCATCAATGAGCTGGCGTTTTCCGGCGCCGGGAACGTGGTTGGAACGACCGACATCGTTGGCCAGATCAACATCATGTCCGGGCTGACTGGTTCAGATCAGGTTACCTTCACCGGCCCGGGTGAAGTCAATCTGCTTGGCGACAACTCAGGCTACACAGCAGATATTGAAATCGACACCGGCACGCTTGGTCTGGAAGGCTTTTCTACCTCGGCCATTGGGTCCGGCAATGTGATCGTAAACGGTGGAACTCTTTTCTATCTGGGCACTGGTAGCGAAACTGTTGATACGACCAAGCTGCAAGTGAACAGCAATGATAATACCATCGACATGGCAAACGCAGGTGCAACCCTCACCTGGACCGGAGATGCCACTCCCGGTGGAGGTACCTTCCTAAAGAACGGTGCAGGTACGCTTATCCTGTCAGACGGCACCAAATCACTGGTCAGCTCCACCATCAACGGCGGCACCATGCGGATTGGTACGTCCTTAACGGATAGTTCTACTCTTTCAGGTGACCTGACCGTGAACGCGGATGGTCGGCTCGAAGGGTACGGCACAGCCAGCGGCAGTGTGACACTTAACGGCGGCATCATCGCACCCGGAGCATCCTTCGGCACAATTACGCTCGGCAGTCTGGATGCGACGGGCACTGGCGGCACGCTGGAGATGGAAATCGGCTCTGATCCGGTTTCTGGAATGGCAAACGCGGATCAGATCCAGATCCTCGCAGGTGGCAGCGTGGACCTGAACGACGTTGCGCTTGATCTCGTCAACGTTATGGGTCCAACGCCGGTCAAGATCGGCGATGAGTTCGTCATTATTGACAATCTCTCCGCACCGGGGTCAGAGCCACCGACTGGCACGTTCAGTTCAGTCAACCATGACATGTTCATGTTAGATGTGAACGTTATCTACGGTATCCCAGGAGACGGTAACGATGTCGCGATCCAGTTCATCCGAAGCTCCAACAACTTCAATGGCCTGGCAGATACACGCAACGAACATTCAGTCACTCTGGCGCTTGATACTATCAATGAAAGCGGCGATCTCTTCACACAACTTGCGCCCATGAACAACGCTCAGATTAAAGCTCTTCTCGATCCCCTTGCAGGTGAAATCAACGCTTCAACCCGTGCAATCCTTCTTGCCGACAGCCGCTTCCTGCGACAAGCGGTGAATGACCGCCTTTACAAGGCTCACAGCGCTTTTGCTGCAGACGTGGATGACAACACCGTTTCCCGCAAAGTTGGCCCCTTTGAGATGTGGGGGCAGGTCTACGGCAGCTGGGGTCAATTCTTCTCCGATGGCAATGCCCGCACCACAGGCAGAAGCGTCGGCGGCGTTCTGGTTGGTGTTGATGCAACCTACTTTGACATGGTGCAGCTGGGTGTGGTTGCAGGCTTCGGCAGAACATCCATCGACATCAGTTCCATCGATGCATCATCTGACAGTGACAGCTACAGTGTCGGCGGCTACGCCAGTGCCAATCCGATCGACAACGTCAAACTGCGCGGAGGTGTTGCCGGTACATGGTACAACATTGCAACTGATCGCGATGTAAGCCTCTTCCCGGAAGAAACACTGTCATCTGACCAGTTCGCCGGTTCTGTGCAGGTGTTTGGTGAGCTTGGATACACGTTGGAAAGCACCTACGGCAATCTGGAACCTTTTGCAGGAGTTGCCTATGCTTACCTGTCTGGTCCCGGCTTCAATGAAACCGGCGGTGCAGCAGCTCTCAAAGCAGACGGGCAATCCAACTCCCTCACCTTTTTGACACTGGGAACACGCGGCGAGTTTGACCTTTCCAACTACCTTTATGGGGACACAAGCTTTGTTGGCTTGGCAGCCTGGCAATACTCTTCCGCTGATACGCTCGACTACACCCAAAGCTTCATCGACAGCGGCAACCCCTTCACCGTCGCCAGCGTCCCAATCGCCCGCAACGTGGCCCTGATCGAAACCGGTCTTGAATCCCGGCTGGCCGAGCACATCCAACTCAACATCAACTACTACGGCCTCCTCGCCGACCAAACCCTAGACCACGGCGCCAA
The DNA here is from genome assembly GCF_001431305.1 of Pseudovibrio sp. POLY-S9. Classification (NCBI taxonomy): domain Bacteria; kingdom Pseudomonadati; phylum Pseudomonadota; class Alphaproteobacteria; order Hyphomicrobiales; family Stappiaceae; genus Pseudovibrio; species Pseudovibrio sp. POLY-S9. Next base: position 65,477 of record NZ_LCWX01000212.1, on the reverse strand, counting down.
CGCAAGACTGTTCGTGCAGTATTGAGGGAAGAGAAAGCCTAAGCAAAAAACGCGGCCCCGAAGAGCCGCGTTTTGCAAAATTCAAAGGATGAAAGAGCCTTAGCCCAGAGCTGCGAGGCGCTCCAAAGCGGCATCCATCTTTTCCTTGCGCTCAGCAAGTTCAGCCACTTTTTCTTTTTCAGCAGCAACGACATCTTCCGGAGCTTTTGCAAGGAAGCGCTCGTTTTCAAGCTTCTTGGAGATCTTGGTGAGTTCACCAACAATCTTGTCCAAAGACTTGCCAAGACGTGCCTTTTCAGCATCCAGATCGATAACACCAGCAAGCGGCAAACAAACGGTTGCTTCACCAACAACAATCTGAGCAGAGCCCTGCGGGATCTCATCAGCAGTGGTGACTGTTTCAGCACGCGCGTTCTTGATGATCGCCGCTTCATGAATTTCCAGACGTGCTTTGGTCTGTTCAGAAGCACCACACAGAACAACAGGAACCTTCGCCCCGGCCGGAACGTTCATTTCAGAACGAACAGAGCGGATCTGGACAATCATGTCGATCAGCCAGTTGATCTCAGCAGCAGCCTCGCCATCTTCACCAATGGAGGTCGGCCAGGCAGAAAGTGCCAGAAGCTTCTCACGCTTGTTCTCGCCATCTTCAACCGTACGCATCCAAAGCTCTTCCGTGATGAACGGCATGAACGGGTGCAGAAGCTTCAGGATCTCATCACGAGCCCAGGCTGTTGTGGCACGAACTTCTTCCTTAGCCGCTTCATCATCGCTGTAGAAGATCGGCTTGGTCAGCTCCACATACCAGTCACAGAATGTGTTCCAGACAAAGCGGTATGCACCACCGGCAGCATCGTTGAAGCGGTAAGTATCAATCGCCTCAGAAACTTCGCGAATAGCGCGGCTGGTTTCAGTCACGATCCAGCGGTTCACGGTTTGCTTAACAAGCGCAGGGTCAAAGCCGTCTACAGCATGACACTCGTTCATTTCCGCAAAGCGGCAAACGTTCCAGAGCTTGGTGGTAAAGTTGCGATAACCAGCAACACGAGACGTCGCCAGCTTGATATCTCGGCCCTGTGCAGCCATGGCAGCAAGCGTGAAGCGCAGCGCATCTGCACTGTACTCTTCGATCAGCGCCAGCGGATCAATCACGTTGCCCTTGGACTTGGACATCTTCGCGCCCTTCTCGTCACGGACGAGGGCGTGAATGTAAACTGTGTCGAATGGCTCGGTCTTCATATAGTGCTTGCCCATCATCATCATGCGGGCAACCCAGAAGAAGATGATGTCGAAGCCGGTCACAAGAACAGACGTTGGGTAGTAGCGTGCAAGCTCAGCGGTTTTATCCGGCCAGCCCATAGTCGAGAACGGCCACAACGCAGAAGAGAACCAGGTATCCAGAACGTCTTCATCGCGGTACATGGCAACAAAGTCAGCGTCTCCGGCATCATGCGCAGCTATAGCGTCGTTCTGCTCCATCAGCTTTACAGGCTTACCATAGAACTCCGCAGCCGCAGCCAGTGCTTCTTCTTCGCTCTTTTCAACGAAGAACTTGCCTTCCGGGCCATACCACGCAGGGATACGGTGTCCCCACCACAACTGACGGGAAATACACCACGGCTGGATGTTTTCCATCCACTCGTAATAAGTCTTGTCCCAGTTGGCAGGAACGAACTTGGTGCGACCTTCACGGACGGATGCAATAGCAGGCTGTGCCATGGTCTTGGCATCAACATACCACTGGTCAGTCAGCATAGGCTCAATCGGAACGCCGCCACGGTCGCCATGTGGAACCATGTTGACGTGATCAACAACCTCATCCAGCAGACCGCGCTCTTCCAGCATCGAAACAATCATCTTGCGTGCCGCAAAGCGCTCAACACCTTCAAGTGTTTCCAGTGTTTTGCTCAGCTCATCGGTCAGTTCCAGACCATCCATAAAGCCTTCTGCTTCACGCAGAACAATGTTGGCTTCACGGTCCATGATGGAAATCTGACGCAGAGAATGACGCTTACCAATGTCAAAGTCATTGAAATCATGCGCAGGCGTAACCTTCATCGCGCCTGTACCGGTTTCAAGATCAACATAGTCGTCAGCAAGGATTGGAATACGGCGGCCAACCAGCGGCAGGATAATGTCTTTGCCCTGCAGCTCTTTAAAGCGCTCATCATCCGGATGAACGATAACAGCCGTATCACCCAACATGGTTTCCGGGCGAGTGGTCGCAATCACGATGTAATCACGCGTCTCAAACTCGGTCGCCTTGCCGTCTTCATCAAACGCAACAGGGTGCTGGTACGTCACACCATCCGCCAGCGGATAGCGGAAATGCCACATGTTGCCCTGCATCTCCTTCTGCTCAACTTCCAGATCGGAAATCGCAGTCAAAAGTTTAGGATCCCAGTTCACAAGGCGCTTGTCCTTGTAAATCAGGTTCTCTTTGTAAAGAGAAACAAACACTTCCAGAACGGCTTTGGAGAGGCCTTCGTCCATGGTGAAACGCTCACGGGACCAGTCACAAGACGCACCAAGGCGCTTAAGCTGGTTAAAGATCATCCCGCCGGACTCACCTTTCCATTTCCACACACGTTCAATAAACGCTTCACGGCCAAGGTCACGACGCGTGACATTGCCGCCGTCAGCAGCCATCTGGCGCTCAACGACCATTTGTGTCGCAATACCTGCGTGGTCCATACCCGGCTGCCACAGAACATCGCGACCGCGCATACGCTGGTAGCGAACCATAATGTCCTGCAAAGTGTTGTTGAGAGCATGGCCCATATGCAGAGAGCCTGTCACATTCGGCGGCGGAATCACGATTGAGTAGGTCGCAGCTCCATCTTCTGCGCCCGCACCTGCCTTAAAGGCCCCTGCCTGTTCCCAAGCGTCGTAAATCCGCGGCTCAACAGAGGCCGCCTCATATGTTTTATCCAGCATACCTAAAAGCTCTTCCACTTATGGAGTTTGTCTGGTGTAAATCGGATGCACTCGCCTAAGTCAACCTTTCATGCAGCTGAAGGATGCAAATTATGCATCAGACGCGTGTTGTTCACCGCTCCAGCAATCTCATATACGACAAAATAGCCAAAAGCTGCTGAGAATATTACTTGAGAGTGAACTACGACGCCTTGTAGCTCAAGACCTATGCCTAAATGCAGTGATAGAAGTTAGTAGGTTTAGTAGAATACAAACCGCTGCTGTTTGTGCAGCGGGACGGTAGCTAAAAGGCTGAAGCGAGGAGAGAGATTGCAACTCAAAGGGGCAATCAGTAGGATTAAGCAAACTTTCTGAGAACTTCCTGGGGAAAGCTAGTCGGATGAACAACAAGCCTAGCTCATTCTACACAGCATGGAGCTACTCAACATAATCCCCATAAAGAGTGTAGCTTCCATGAGCGAAGGTGGTCCTGGAATTCTTATACGTGCGTATGTCATCCAGTCCAAGATCTGGCTCTACAGATCGATGGCCAGCGCATTTTCAACCAGATACAAATTTGCTTAATACTTCACATATCAAGACCATCTAAACAACAACCTGAAACTAAATTCAGATTTCCGCAATAAAAAACTAATCACACGAAGGTAATTAATACACCTAATTCTAGACCTCACCTGCTTTAAATACACCCCATTACTATAAATAATATATACAAACACTAAAAAAGCAGCACTCGCCGGGCGGGGAGTGCTGCTTTTGGTGGTGGGTGCCCCTGAAGGTTCGGGAGGAGGGTAAACCTTCAAAGGCACCTTATGTCTCTGTCAGTTAAATCTGAGCAGAGAGATCCTTGGCGAGTTTGGTGTACTTGTCGCCAACGATGAGGTGGAGCGCTTTGTCTCCCGCTTTCATGACCTGAATGCCAGCCTGTGACAGCTCTGGCATGGACACGCCAGCGATATCGCGCAGTTCCACGCGTACGCGGGTATTTGCAACAGCTTCAACAGCTACCACGTTATCCTTGCCGCCAAGCTGACCAAAGATGGCTGCTGCATCAAGGCTTTGCTCGGCAGCAGGTTGCGCAGAGGCACCGCCACCTTGCAGGTAGATCTCCATGTCGGTCTTCAGGTTCTCAGAAGCTGTTCCGAAGATGGCCTGAGCACCATTACCAACGCGGATCACACCGCGCGCGCCGAGGGCTTTCAACGCAGCATCATCAACCTTGGAGACATCAGCGGTGCTGACACGCAGACGGGTGATACATGCATCCAGATTGGTGATGTTGTCTGCACCGCCGAAGGCTTTCACAAGCGCTGCGGACATTGCATCTTCATCGCCGCTGGCAACAGCTGCGGAGGCTTCAGTTGCAGCTTCGCGGCCTGGAGTTTTCAGGTTCAGGGCTACAATGAGAACACGGAATACAGCGTAGTACAGAGCTGCGTAACCCAGACCAAACACGACCAACATCCAGCCGTTGGAAGACAGTGGGTAAAGCAGAACGTAATCGATGAAACCGTGTGAGAAGGTCATGCCGTGCTTGATGCCGAGCATGATCATCAGGGAGTAGCCAACACCTGCCAGAATGGCGTGTGCGATGTAAAGAACTGGCGCAACGAAGAGGAACGCAAATTCGATTGGTTCGGTGATACCGGTCAGGAAAGAGGTCAGCGCTGCGGAGATCATGATACCGCCAACCATGGTGCGGTTTTCAGGCTTCGCGCAGTGCCAGATTGCCAGAGCAGCAGCAGGTAGACCCCACATTTTGAAGAGGTAGCCACCAGCCATGTTACCAGCAGTAGGGTCGCCAGCAAGGTAACGCTGGATTTCGCCGGTTACGGCCTGGCCAGTTGCCGGATCAATGTAGGAGCCAGCCTCAAAGAAGAATGGAACGTTCCAGATGTGGTGCAGGCCGAATGGGATCAGCGCACGCTCAATCACACCGTAGATGAAGAACGCAACTTCTGGGTTTTCTTCTGCTGCCCAACGGGAGAACGCGTTGATGGCACCACCGATTGGAGGCCATACGAACGACAGGATAACACCGAGGAAAATACAGGCAAACGCGGTGATGATCGGCACAAATCGCTTACCCGCGAAGAAACCTAGATAATCCGGTAACTTGATGCGGTAGAACTTGTTGAACATGAACGCAGCCAGCGCGCCCACGAGGATGCCGCCGAACACGCCGGTATCAATGGAGGTGATCCCGAGGATCGGCTTGGTTTCGATCGCAAGTGTCTCAGCAACAACGCCCATTGTTGCAAGAAGAACACCGTAACCAACCACGGCTGCAAGGCCGGCAACACCGTCGTTTTTGGCGAAGCCGAGTGCAACGGCAACTGCGAAGATGATTGGCAGGTTACCGAAGATCGAACCACCAGCCTGAGCCATCAGGTGGTTGATGAATTCCGGAATGAACGGCAGGTCAGCTGCGCCGACGCCGAGAAGGATACCAGCAGCTGGAAGAACCGACACTGGCAGCATCAGGGACTTACCAACCTTCTGTAAGGCTCCAAATGCGTTTGAGAATGTACTCATTGTTTTTCCCCCAGAGTTGCATGGTGTGCGAGCACGCCATGCCCCCTGATTTTGTTAGGTATTCCCGACTGGAACACCAACTCCCACATTTACTCCTGCATCACTGCTGTGATTTGAGGAGATCTTTCACGTCACTGGTATCCGCGCAGTCCAAAGCTGCTTGCGCGAGCTTGCGGGACTCCTCCATGGATACAGTGCGAACTGTGTGTTTCACTTCCGGCAGAGCAGGTACGCTGACGGAGAGTTCTTTGATGCCGAGGCCGATCAAGATCGGGACGGCTTCAATCTGACTGGCAAGACCGCCACAAACACCGACCCATTTGCCTGCATCTTCTGCAGCGCGAACGGTGAGTTCGATCATGCGCAGAACGGCTGGGTGCAGCGCATCCGCACGGGATGCGAGGCCCGGGTGGCCACGGTCGATGGCCATGACGTACTGGGTGAGGTCATTGGTGCCGATGGAGAAGAAGTCCACTTCCTGTGCCAGCTTGTCGGCCATCAGAGCAGCGGACGGCACTTCAATCATGATGCCGACTTCAACGTGCTCAACACCAAGGCTCTTCTGCTCTTCACGCACCAGCGCGTTGACGGCTCGCAGCTCGTCCAGCGCACTGATCATCGGGTACATGATGCGTGCATGACCCTTGTGTGCCTGAGAGAGAATGGCACGGACCTGACGGCGCAGGATGCTTGGGCGCTCAATACCGATACGTACACCGCGAACACCGAGGAATGGGTTTTCTTCATGCGGCATAGGCATGTAAGGCAAAGGCTTGTCGCCGCCCACGTCCAATGTGCGGATGATGACAGGGCGTTCCTTGCCCATAACCTCAAGAATTGCGCCAACTTTTTCGGCCTGCTCTTCTTCTGTCGGCTCGTTGAGGCGCTCCATGTAGAGGAACTCGGATCGCAGCAGACCAACAGCTTCAGCACCAGCTGCAACAGCCTTTTCAGCATCTTCTACGCTACCGATGTTAGCGGCAATTTCCACCCGAAAACCGTCTTTGGTGATGGCTGGTTTATGCGCATCGCGCTGGTATTCTTTGGCTTGTTTGGCTGCATTTTCGATCTTCCTGGTGAAGGCAGCTTGCTCGGCGTCAGTCGGAGAAACTTTGATTTTGCCGCGCTTTGCATCCAGCAGAAGGACGGTGCCGTCTTCGAGGTCCTTCATGGCGTCTTCGACATTGACGAGGTAAGGCAAGTCATTAGAGCGGGCGATGATGGCCGCGTGAGAAGAAGACCCGCCATGGGTGGTGCACAGACCGACGATCTTGGTGAGGTCCAGAGCAACGATCTCGGAAGGTGTGACGTCTTCCTGAAGAAGGATGGTGCCTTCCTCTAAAATTTCACCGCCATCATCAACGCCAAGCAGCTTTTTCAGTACGCGCAGGCCGATATCACGGACGTCAACGGCGCGGCCAGCGAGCAGCGGGTCGTCCATTTTGGCGAGGGTTTCAGCCTGTGCTTCGTAAGCCAGCTTCCAGCTCCAGGCTGCGCCTTGGCCCTTGGCGATGTCTGCCAGTGGCTTTTCGGAGAGTTCTGGATCGGAAAGCAGTTCGATGTGGGCGTTGAAGACCTCGGCCAGTTCTTCCTGACTGTTGTTGTTCAGGCGGTCGATGATGCTTTGCAGGTCTGCGATGGAGGATTTGACGGAGGCTTTGAACGCGGCACGCTCTTCAGCTGGACCGATGCTTTCGCGAGTGACCTCTGGTAGAGTCTTGTTGTGCTTGACCAATTTACCGATAGCGCGACCCGGAGAGGCGGTGAAGCCGATGAGAACGCCATCTTCGCCGGACTTGACCTGAAGCAGAGGTGCTTCCTCGATCACGTCTTCCTGCGGAGCCTCGGAGAAGCTGGTGATTTCTTCGCCAAGACCAGCTTTCACAGCAGCGATAACATCTGCCACAACTTGCTGTGCGTCTGGACCAACAGCTTCAATCTCAAGCTCGTCACCCAGCTTTGTTTTCAATGACATAATGCCGGTTACGGAAGAGCCGCTGCAGGTTTTTCCGTTGACGGTAAAGGTAACTTTCGCATTTGCCTTGCGCACTTCAACAGCTAAACGAGCGGCTGGACGGGCGTGGAGGCCGGTGGCGTTGGGGATCTTGATGGAGCCGGTGATGGCAGGACCAGTTGGCTCAGTGGCAGTTTCCTGCGCCGGAGCGGTGGTACCTTGAGGATCGTTGCTGCTTGGGACAGTGAAGACGACCTGATTGAGGTCTGTCTGAACGGTGCCGAGAGGAGCGAGGGTCGTGATTTCCTGACCGCTGGTGATAACGATTGCGGATTGAACGGAAACACATTCGCGGGCGATGAGGTCGGCGTCGAAGGTGATAAGGGGTTGACCTTGCTCGACCTGATCTCCCTCAGCGACGTGCAATTCGAAGCCGCGGCCTTTCAGGGCGACGGTGTCGAGGCCGATGTGCATCAGCAGTTCAACGTCGCCTTGCTGCAACGTAACTGCATGATGTGAATTATGAATTTGAGTTATCTTGCCAGCGAATGGGGCGTAAAGAACATTGTCTGTCGGGTCGATGGAAACGCCATCACCCATCATTTTTTCGGCAAACACCGGATCGGGCAGGTCGGTGACAGCCTGAACAATGCCCTTTAAAGGCAAATTGATGGAAAATTTGTTTTTTGGATCCTTCACCGTTTTATCTCCCGATTATATTAGGTGAATGCGCGCCTTCTTAAGCTTCGGCTAAGTCTTGAAGAGACAAGAGGCGATTTTTACGCGAGGATCATTTGCGTAAGGCCGCACAACAATACGTAAAAAGACTAGTGTTACGGGGTGTTACGAATTGTTACAAAGGGAAATATTTCTCATTACATAGAGAATGACTTACTGATGGATATCAGTGCTAGTCGACTTGATGTATAGATAAGATTAATTCGAATTATATACTAATATACATCATGAAATTACATGGGGTCGGCGGCACCCTCCCATACATTTGCAACAATGCTGTAACAACAGCTTGATACATTACAGAGCCGTCAATCCGGGCTGTTTCATCCGCAATGAGGATCTGCACACGCTCCAGCTTCCCGAAATCCCAAAAGCGTCCATGCCTGAAGGGAACGGGGGACCGGATTCAGCCTTGCGTTTTTATTTGCGTTGTTTTGTGATTTTTGCGTTCAAAGCGTTTTTTGGTGCGCGCTTATGTGCTGAACCGCGGGGAGAGGAACCTGCGCCAGCAAAGAGCCGCCGCAGGTCAAAATTCGATCTTCAGAGCAAGACAGTTCTGGCTTCTTTTTCGCTCAGATAAGCAGCTTCGATAATCCGGATGGTCTGCATCGCATCACGTGGGGAGACTGGTACTGCGGTGTCATTGCGAATGGCGTCCCGCATACCAGCATAGAACCGTTCGTATCCGCCTTTCTGGCTTGGTACCGGCGTACCTTCACCCGTCTCGTCATAAAGCATGCCCCAGTCGTCTTCTGCTTCAACACCCCAGGTCGGGCTTGCAGGTCCGCCGCCAGCCTTCAGCATGTCCTCTTGCGGGTCCATGCCATAGGTGATGTAGGTGGCTTTATCCCCGCTCACCTGAAAGCGTGGACCTTGCTCTGTGCTGAGGCAGTTGCCGTGCAGGATGACATCGCAGTCGTCATAGCCCAGCACGAGGTGGAAGTGATCCACCGCTGCCGCTTCTTTGCGCTGAACGCGAAGCCTCGCCTGAACTGATTTTGGCGTGCCAAACAAACTCAGCGCCTGATCGATGCCATGGGCACCCAGATCATACAGGATGCCAGCACCGGGGATATCTTGTTCGCGCCAGCGGCCTTTGATGTCCGGGCGATAGCGATTGTAGTTGCACAGGTACGAGTGCACTTTGCCGAGGCGACCTGTTTCCATCAGGTCCTGAACCGTCAGGAAATCACAGTCGAAGCGGCGGTTGTGATAGACGGAGAGCTTCAGGTCTTTCTGCTCTGCAATGTCGATCAGCTCTTCCGCTTCCGCACTGGTGATGGTGAACGGCTTTTCAACCACCACATGCTTACCAGCCAGCAGCGCTTTTTTAGCGTGATCGTAATGCAGCGTATTGGGCAGGCTGAGAACGACAAGCTCGATGTCCGGCTGTGCCAACACCTCTTCAAAGGAGGTGTATGGCGTGCAGTCGGGCAACTTGCTTTTGACAAGGTCCGGCTTGCTGGAAACCACCGCGGCAAGGTCGATGCCTTCAACAAAGGTCAGCAGGGGTGCGTGGAAGCTTTGGCCAGAAACACCAAAGCCCACAAGAGCCGTTTTAACAGGCTGAACAGAACTCATATTACGCATCACTCGCTGGAAAATTCTTCTGCACGTTGTCGAGGTCAAGAACGGTTGGCAGGGAGGCCTCGTTGCCGAGGAACTGAATGGCGTGGGCAGAAGCTGCGCGCGCTGTTTTGAAGTGATCTTCCCAAGAGCCTTTTGGGTCTGCCAGATATGCATAGACATACGCACCGTGGAAAGTATCACCCGCACCGTTGGTGTCGATGACCCGTTCTTTTGGCACCTTCAAAGCGGCTTGGCGCTTGATTGGGCACTTGTCTTCGTACCACAGCAGGCCTTTTTCACCCTGAGTGACACCACCGACCTTCACGCCTTTAGCACGCAAATATTCCAGTGTGTCTTCCGGGGATTTGCCAAGCTGCTCACAAAACAACTCAGAAACGATCGCCACATCAATGTAGTCGAGCAGTTCCTCGGTGTTCTCACGAACGGCACCACCATCCAGAGATGTCAGGATGCCGTGTTTGCGGCAAAGTTTGGCGTAGTGCAAAGCGGCATGAGGGATGTGACCGTCTACGTGCAGCGCCTGACAGCCAGCCAGATTAAGCTCAGGAACCGGATGCAGGAAGTCATTGTCGCGACAACGCACGATGGCGCGTTTACCGTCTTTTGGCATGATGAAGGAGAGAGAACTTTCCTTCACTTTGCAGCTGTGGATCGGAATGGAGTATTTTGCGGCCATATCGCGGAACATGCGGGACAGCCAGTCATCTGCCATGGAGCACAGCAGGTCAGGTGAGATGCCCAGCTTAGCGCAAACGAAAGCTGCGGTGACAGCGTTGCCGCCAAAGCTGACAGCATAATCCTGCGCAATTGCCTTCTCATCACCTTCCGGCATGGTCTCTGACAAAAAGGTCACGTCGATGTAGGACTGGCCAATAAATAGCGCTTTCATCCTGTACTCCATTAAAGTCCGGGTCACACTGCGCAAATGCAGCGATGGTACCTTCCGCTTTTAACGACGGATTTCTAAATGATGTCCTAGGGAAATCATGAAAGTGCCTTGCTCGCAAACCTGATGTATCAACTTGTTACATTACAGGTTGTTTTTGCAGGTCTTTCCCCAAAATGGCAGGTGGTATGAGGAAAACTACGCAGAGAGTGAGTGCGCCTACAACTCGCGCGGCAATTTCACGAAGATACAGAACTTGCCTTCTGGTGTTTCGCCAAGGCTGATTTCGCCGCCATGGGCGTTGATGATCTGCTTGACGATAGAAAGGCCGAGACCAACACTGGAGGAACGGGTGCGTTCCACACTGTCATTGCGAAAGAACGGTTCAAACACCTTTTCGTGCAGGTGGTCCGGAATGCCGGGGCCGGGATCACTGATGGAAACAAGCAGCTGATCATTCTCAAGGTTTTGCATCTCAACGGTGGCCGCACCACCATATTTGAGCGCATTATCAATGAGATTGCTGAAGGCACGGCGCAAAGCAGTGGGTTGGCCGTTCATGACTGCGCGGCCCTCAACCTCCAGCTCAACTTCACCGCCACCACCAAAAATATTGCGGCTTTGGTCCGTCAGCTTATGGCGCTGGGGGACGAAGACAACATCATTGCCCGTGTCCATATAGTCATCACAAAGCGATTGCAGCAGTGCGGCGAGAGAGAGGTGCTGAGGCTCTTCCAACAAGGCGTTGAACCGGAGGAAATCAAGGGAGGCTGCGATGAGACGGGTCATCTCTTCCACATCATGCAGCATGCGATTGCGCAGGGCGGTGGATTCGATCTGCTCCAGCCGCAGGCGTAGACGGGTGGCAGGTGTACGCAGATCATGGCTGATGGAGGCCAGCATGCGTTTTTGCTCTTCCAGCAACTGTGCTCGGGCTTCCTGCTCTCGCACCAGCGTATCCTGCAGGGCAACGGCTTCCTCCGTGTCCCACGGTTTCAGCTCGGCACGCTCATACTTTGCCAGGGACCGGAACGGAGCGGCGGTGTAGTGAATGAGGCTGCGGGCCAGCACAAGCACCAGCGTGATGCAAAGCGCGGCGATGATGAACAGCACCGGCTCCGTCATCCGGTCCTGCCACAGTTTCGGGAACGTGATCAGGCGGTTGCCTTGCTGGTTTGGAAGCGTCAGATAGAGCTGAACAGCCTTGTCTTGCCGTGTGACGGCTTGAGCAAAAGCGCCCAGCTTATCAAGTTGATAGGCTGGATTGGGTTGGTCGTGCGTGATTAGATCTGCCCGGGGCAAAGCACCGGTAAACACCAGTTCGGCTGCGAGCTTGAGACCATCGTTATTGAAGGTCAAAGGAAGAGAAGTGACATCACCTGAAAGCACTGGTTTGCCAGCTTCAACAACCTGCAGATATTTGCCCGCAAAAGGAGCGGGTGCAGTGCCGCGCATGTATTGGCTCAGTTCTGCACCGGCTTCAAAGGAGTTCGCCAGTGCTAACTCGCGCGTGTTGTAGGCGTTGAGCGTGAGCCCCAAAACCACGAAGACCGAGAGCACGGCGGTGATGAGAACCACAACCATACGGCGTTCAAGGGATCTGGGCAGAAAGCTCAGGATCAATCCTGACATGGCCACGCTCTTTTCAGTGCCATGGACCTACACCCGCGTTACGCTTTGAGAAAACAGATAGCCCTGATGGCGCACAGTGGTGATGAAATCCGTACTCGGGTCCGTCTGTGCCAGCTTCTTGCGCAGGCGGCTGATCAGAATATCAATGCTGCGATCGTGGGAATCCACCTTGGCACCGCGCAGCACGCGGCCCAGTGTATCGCGGGAAATCGGCTTTTGCGGTGCCTTCACAAAGGTCAGCAGAGCGTCAAATTCAGAAGAGCTCAAATGCACCAGCACACCATCTGGCGCGGTCAGGTGGCGGGTTGCTTCATCCAGTTTCCAACCGGCGAATTCAAAGCGCTGCGCTTTGGGCGCTGCTGCTGTTTCAACGTCTTCAGTCCGGCGGAAAATAGCGAAGATGCGAGCCTGTAACTCACGAGGATTGAACGGCTTTTCCAGATAATCATCAGCGCCCAGCTCCAGCCCGACAATACGCTCCGTATCACCTGTAATCGCGGAGATGATGATGATTGGCATCCTGGAAGTCTGGCGCACGCGCTGGCACAGGGTCAGCCCGTTTTCTCCCGGCAGCATGATGTCCAGAACCATCAGATCAATGTGGTTGGTGTCCAGAAGCTCAATGGCTTCCTCTGCAGAGTTTGCAGTGAACACGGTGTACCCACGATCTTTCAGGAAGTCTGCCGTCAGGCTGGCGATTTCCTCATCATCGTCAACAATCAGCAGTGTTTTGTTCGAGAGCATCATACCTCGGTGTACCCATTTCAGTCCCAACCAGCTCACTCTGGCCCAGTGCTGTATAACAAAACATTTGGCCGCTGCGAGAGGAATGTGTATGCGTCAGGTTGTCTTGCACGTGCAAGTTCATTGGATTGTGTGTTTATACGCGATAAATTGAAGAAAGAGTTTGCTAGAAGCGTCCTTGAGAATACCCATCGGGAGAATGTAATGGGCAGCCC
>NZ_LCWX01000212.1:39032-52154 GCF_001431305.1 Pseudovibrio sp. POLY-S9 | reverse complement strand
GCGTCTCAGCTTGGTCGCACTTGCTGTTTTATTCGGTAGCATAACGGCACAAGCCGCACCAACCGCTGAAGTTCTGCATTTTTGGACATCAGGCGGAGAAGCACGTGCAGCCCTTTCGCTCAAACAGACGTTTGAGGCCCGCGGCGGCGTGTGGGATGATGCGCCCGTTGCTGGCGGAGGCGGCGATGCCATGGCAGCCGTTTTGCGTGCCCGTGCGCTGGCCCAAGTGCCGCCATCCGTTGCCCAGATCAAAGGCCAGAACATTCAGGAATGGGCAGAAATCGGCTCGCTTCAAGGGCTTAACACCATAGCACAGCAGCAAAACTGGGATGAGCTGCTTCCAGACCTTTTGAAAGAAACCGTTCAGTATCAGGGCGAATATGTTGCTGTGCCTTTGAACATCCACCGTGTGGACTGGATCTGGGCCAACCCCAAAGTGCTGGATAAGGTCGGCGTGACACCTCCGCAAACATGGGATGAGTTCAACGAGGTGGCTGACAAAATCAAGGCCGCTGGCATTATCCCGCTGGCCCATGGCGGACAGCCCTGGCAGGACGTAACCCTGTTTGAAGTGGTGCTGCTGGGGATCGGCGGAGCAGACTTTTACAAAAAGGTCTATCTGGATCTGAATCAGGACGCTTTGCGCTCAAAGACCATGATCAAGGTGTTTGACCAGATGCGCAAACTCAGCACCTATGTGGACCCGGGCGCTCCGGGCCGTGAGTGGAACCTTGCCACTGCCATGGTGATGCGCGGTGAAGCGGCCATGCAGATTATGGGCGACTGGGCCAAGGCCGAATTTCTGACAGCAGGCCTTAAGTACGGTGAAGACTTCATCTGTGTCTCGTCTCCCTCCAAAGGCGGTTACATCATCAATTCCGACAGTTTCGCCATGTTCAAAGTCTCAGACCCTGAGCAGCAAGCTGGACAGCAACTGATGGCCTCCATGCTGCTGGATGAAGAGGTGCAAAAGGACTTCAATCTGCTGAAGGGCTCTATTCCCGCCAGACTTGGCGTGAGCCTTGATGGCTTTGACGAGTGCGCCATGAAATCAAGCGAAGACCTTCTTCTCAATGAAGCGCGCAACACCGTGGTTGGCTCCATCGCCCACGAACTTGTGCAGTCCGGCGCCGTGCGTGGGGCTTTTCTGGATGTGGTCACAGAGCATTTCAATACGGATATGTCTTCGCAAGAGGCTGTCAATCAACTTGCCGAGACCGTAATCCTAGCAGATTGATTTCCCTCGGGCAGTCAGAGTAAAGCGTAGTTCCTGATAAGACCGCAGCACCCAGTGAGCAAAGAGAACCCTATGTCCAACCCCCAGCAGCGCAAGCAGATGTCTGTTCTCGACAGATTGCAGCGATATTTGCCGCAGCTGGTGGTAGCCCCGCCGTTCTTGCTCCTGGTGTTCTTTGTGTACGGCTTCATTGCATGGACGGGCTTCATCTCGCTCACCAACTCCCGCATGCTGCCCACCTTTGATTTTCAGGGAATTCAGCAATATGTGCGCCTGCTGGCCATGGACCGCTGGAACGTAGCTTTCCATAACCTCCTGATTTTCGGCAGTCTTTACATCCTGTTCTCAATCACCATTGGCTGCGTGCTGGCCGTTCTGCTGGACCAGCGTATCCGCGCTGAAGGCGCGCTGCGCACGATCTATCTGTATCCCATGGCGATCAGCTTCATTGTGACGGGTACAGCGTGGAAATGGATCCTGAACCCGTCCCTTGGCATTGAAAGCTACATGCAAAAACTGGGGTGGGAGAGCTTCCAGTTCGACTGGATCGTCAACCGCGACATGGCAATCTACGTGGTGGTGCTTGCTGCTGTGTGGCAGGCTTCGGGCTTTGTGATGGCCTTGTTCCTCTCGGCTCTGCGTACTGTCGATGAGGACATCATCCGCGCCGCGCATCTGGACGGCGCCAGCACCACCCGCATCTATTTCGGCATCATCCTGCCATCGTTGAGGCCTGTATTCCTCTCCGCCTTCGTCATTCTCGCACACTTGTCCATCAAGAGCTTCGACCTTGTGGTGGCGCTGACAAATGGCGGGCCGGGCTACTCCTCCACGTTGCCAGCCAACTTCATGTACGAGATGGCCTTCCGCCGCAACCAGATCGGCCTTGGGGCGGCTTCTGCCATGATGATGCTGGCCACCGTGGCCGCAATCATCGTGCCCTATCTGTATTCCGAGTTGAGGGCAAAGCGGCATGGCTGAACCCAAAACACTCCCCGGCGCCAACGGCAAGCGCCACCTGCTTGGCCGCATCTTCATCTGGACTTTGCTGCTCGCCGCTGCGGTTCTCTATCTGGGGCCGATCTACGTGGTGCTCTCCACCTCGCTGAAGGATCTTGCGGAAATCCGGGCCGGAGCTTTGCTGGACCTACCGCACGAGCTGAACTTCACCGCTTGGCGCGAAGCATGGTCCAGCGCCTGTATCGGTGTGCGCTGTGAGGGCTTGCGCCCGTACTTTCTCAACTCGGTGATCATGTCCGTGCCATCGGTAGCGATCTCAACCCTGATCGGTGCCTTAAGCGGCTATGCCCTGTCGCTCTTCCGCTTCCGCGGAGCCAACATCATCTTCGCCCTGATGCTGTTTGGCTGCTTCATCCCGTTCCAGATCGTCATCCTGCCCATGGCCCAAACCCTTGGTTATCTGGGCATCGCCAACTCCATCACTGGCTTGATCGTGGTGCACACCATCTACGGCATCAGTTTCACCACGCTGTTCTTCCGCAACTACTACGTCTCCGTTCCGCAGGAGCTGGTGCGGGCCGCCACCATGGACGGGGCAGGGTTCTTCCGCATCTTCTGGCACATCATGCTGCCGCTCTCTGTTCCCATCATCGTTGTCTCGGTCATCTGGCAGTTCACGCAGGTGTGGAACGAGTTCCTCTTTGGCGCCAGCTTCACCTCAGGCGGATCTCAGCCCGTGACAGTGGCGCTCAACAATCTCATCAACTCCACCACCAGCGTAAAACAGTACAACGTGGACATGGCAGCCGCGCTCATAGCCGCCGCGCCAACCCTCGTTGTCTACATCATTGCTGGGCGGTTCTTCGTACGCGGGCTCACCGCTGGCGCGGTCAAAGGCTAAAGGCTCATTTATGGCGACCATATCCATCGAACATGCGTCAAAATCCTTTGGCTCAACAGACGTCCTCCAGGACATTTTGCTTGATGTAAAAGATGGCGAATTCCTTGTCTTGCTCGGTGCCTCCGGCTGCGGAAAATCAACGCTGCTCAACATCATTGCAGGTCTGGAACCCATCGCAGACGGCACCATCCGACTGGATGGCGAAGTGGTCAACGACGTCCACCCCAAAAACCGCGATATCGCCATGGTGTTCCAGAGCTACGCGCTCTACCCAAACATGACAGTGGAACGCAACATCGCGTTCGGACTGGAAATGCGCAGGATCAGCAAGGCAGAGCGCAAAGCCACCGTCCGCGAAGTCGCCAGTATGCTGCAAATAGAGCACCTGCTTGCCCGCAAACCAGCGCAACTCTCCGGCGGGCAGCGCCAACGCGTCGCCATGGGTCGTGCCCTCGTGCGTCGCCCCAAGATCTTTCTGTTTGACGAACCGCTCTCCAACCTGGACGCCAAACTGCGCGGTGAAATGCGCACAGAGATCAAGAAACTCCACCAGTCTCTGAAGGCCACCATGGTCTATGTCACCCATGACCAGATCGAGGCCATGACGCTGGCAGACCGCATCGCCATCATGAAAGACGGCGTGATCCAGCAAATTGGAACGCCGCAAGAGATCTACAGCAAACCAGCGAACATGTATGTGGCAGGCTTCGTCGGCGCACCACCCATGAATTTTGTGGAAGTGGATCTGGTGAAGCAGGATGCTCAGCTCGGCGTCATCTTGTCAGCCGTCCTGAAAGGCGAGCCAAAAAACTACTTCCTTCTGCTCCCAAACTCAAAACAACTTGAAACACGCGAGAACACAAAAATCATCCTCGGACTGCGCCCCGAAATGATCACCCACAACACCTTCACGCAGAGCGCGAACCCGGAAATCGAATGCGACGTCGAGCTCCTGGAACCCACCGGCGCCGACACCCTCTGCCTCATCCGCCTAGCCAACCACCCCGCCAAAGCCCGCGTCTCTCCTTTGTTTGCGTGTGACCCAGGGGAGAGCATGACCTTCTCGGTGGACATGGGAAGGGTGTGTTTATTTGACGGGGAGAGTGAGGAGTTGATTGGGTAGGTAACTTTAATGAGCGACACCACAGTTAGATCGGAACTTCGCCAACATTCATGAGCTCTAACCATTAGGGGTATATGTTCTCTGTGCATACTGTTAAGAAATAAAACATGGAAAAAATTACAAACTACGCTGCAGGAAATACCAATATTATCAGAGATATGATGTATTGCAGGTTTGAGTTTTTTCCTCTCATGTGTTCCTCGAAAGCATAGCGTTTTATTCCCCTCTCTAGATCTGAAGTAAGCTTCAAGACCTTTATGATTGCAAGTCGCAATGCATGCTAAAATGGTTTCTGAATTAGGCCAAGCAATCATAAATCGCCCGCTGTGTTAACAAGCGCATCCATGAAGGTCACATAAGGTCTCTTATTTTTCCAAAGTGCACACCAACTTAATGATGCACTCTCGACCCAAAACCTCCCTGCTTCTCATTCTGGGGGGAAGGAAACAGGGAGGTTGAGTGGGAGCTGGTTGTGGCTGATAGTTAGGCGTTAGCTGGGAGTTGGTCTTTTACGAGTTCGGTCCAAAAGCGGGCGCCGGTCATAAGGATGTTGTCGTTGAAGTCGTAGAAGGGTTTGTGGAGGGCTGTGCCGCCTTTTTCGCCTACTTTTCCGTTGCCGACGAGAATGTAGCAACTTGGGACTTTGCGTTGCATGTACGAAAAATCCTCTGAAATTGTGAAGGGTGGAGCTTCACCATCTACGTTTTCTTCTCCGGCGATTGCTTTGGCAACGCGAACGGCAACAGCCGTTTCCTTTGGCGTGTTGATCGTGGAGAGGAATGTGTTGGTGAACTTATATTTGTATTCAACGCCGGCTGAAACACACTGACCAGCAGCCACTCTTTCGATGGCAGCTTCAATCTTTGCCAGCGCTTCATCAGTAAAGCAGCGGGTGTCGCCTTTGATAGTTGCGGACGATGGAATAACGTTGGTTGTGCCGTTGGTGGTGAACTCCGTCACCGAGATCACGGCAGGTTCATGAATTGAACTCAAATTACGGCTGGTGACCGTTTGCAGGGCCAATATGATCTGCGCGCCAACCACGATTGGGTCAGTACCCATGTGAGGCATTGCAGCGTGACCGCCTGTCGCGAGGATCTCGATTTCAAAGCCACTTTCCGATGCCATGATCGAGCCCGGATTGGTTACAAAATGGCCTTCCGGAACGCCCGGCAAGTTATGCATGGCGTAGATGGCATCCATCTTGAAGCGGTCAAACAGGCCATCTTCGATCATTGCTTTTGCGCCGACGCCGTGCTCTTCACCCGGCTGAAAGATGAAATAGACCGTACCATCGAAATTCTTATGCCTGGCGAGCTCATGAGCTGCGCCCAATAGCATGGTGGTGTGTCCGTCATGACCACACGCATGCATCATCCCATCGTTTTGGGATTTATAGGCGAAGTCATTTTCCTCGGTGATTTTGAGGGCGTCCATGTCTGCACGCAGGCCAATTGTGCGATCGCTATCACCGCATTTAAGCACGCCAACCAAGCCGGTGCGACCGATATTGCGGTGAACTTCAATGCCGAATTCTTCCAGCTTCTGGGCGATGAACTCGGATGTTTTCACTTCTTCAAAGCCAAATTCTGGCATTTGATGCAAGTGTTGGCGCCACGCAATGACTTGTTCTTCGATTTTGCTCATTGAAGTTCCCTTACCTCCTTTAAGAAACTTACAAGGAGGCAGCCCTGGAGCGGCTGCCTCTTCGCTTTATTTGTTTTTATTCGGCAGCTTGTTTGATTGCTGGCACGTCTTCTTCCGCTTGCTTTTCATCAGCAAATTCTTCACGGAACATCTTGAATGTACTGATCATTGCTATGAAGAGCACAAACATCAATGGCAGAGCGAAAATCAAACTGATGGACTGCAACAGATCGATACCAGATTTTGTTGCCAGCATCAGTGTCAAAGCCATAGCACCCTGTGCAATGGTCCACATAACCTTCTGCTTATTGCTTGGGTTCAGGGAACCATCTTCACTCATGGAGCTGAGTGTGAAGGTTGAGCTGTTCATGGATGTGATGAAGCAGGTGAACAGAGCGATCACAACACCAATGGAGATGACGGTACCGAGTGGGAAGTCTTCCAGTACGATGAAGGTTGCAGCTTTAGAAGACGCTGCTGCAGCTTCAAGCGCTTCTGGAGAGGCTTCAAGGCCGATTGTGCCGAAGAACGCAACCCAGAGGAAGATACCGAGGCATGGCAGGATCATGGATCCAAGGATGAACTCACGGACTGTCCGGCCTTTAGAGACACGTGCAATGAATGGACCAACAAACGGCGCCCAGGCAATTGCCCATGCGTAGTAGTAGATTGGCCAGCCACCGATCCACGAGGTTTCTTTATCAGCGGCAAAGGTTGGCAACATCAACGCATCAGTAAAGAAGTCGTTCATGTAGTTACCCATTGTATCAAAGTAAACATTGATCATCTGGGTGGTTGGGCCAAGCGCGCCGACGAGTACAATCAAACCAACAAGAAGGTAGGCGTTGTAATCGGAAAGGATCTTGATGCCTTTTTCAAGACCAGTGGTGGTGCACAAAATGGTGATGACTGTGATGGCACCCACAAGAATGATTTTTGTCAGAGGACCATCCGGCGTGCCAATCAGATAAGAGGAGCTGATGGACAGGGACAGGCCAGTTTGACCAAGAGAGGTAGAAATACCTGCGATGGCGCCAAACACACAAACCAGATTGATCAGTTTGCCCCAGCCACCATTTGCTTTATCACGGCCCCATGGGAGCAAAATGTTACTGATCAGGCCGCTTTCGCCTTTACGGTACATCAGATAACCGAGGATCAGACCAACCACAGAGAATGCAGCCCAGGCCTGAATGCCCTGGTGAATGAAGCTCTGCTTCATCGCAAACTCAGCTGCTGCCGGTGTTTGTGCAGCAATACCGGTTGTCTCTAACGGGTTCATGTAGTGGTAAACTGGTTCTGCAACACCCCAGTAGAGCATTACTGTACCCATACCAGCGGAAAACAGCATCGCAATCCAAGAGAACGTGCTGAATTCTGGCCTGGAATCGTCCGCTCCGAAGCGGATATTGCCGTATTTACTGAAGGCGAAGAAGAACATCACCATGACATAGGCAAAGGAGCCTGCCATATAGATCCAACCGAATTTATCGGTCAGATAGTTCATGGTGCTTACACCCACATTAAACAGCTGATCTGGGAACAGGATCCCTGACAGAACCACGACAACAATGAATGTCATCGTGCTGGCAAAGAGCATCTTACCTTGTTTTAGTTGTTGTACAGCTTGGTTACTCATAACTCTCCCCTGAGTTAACCGCTACAGCGCTAAGGATAAGCAATGCCGAAGCAAATTATCCTGACTGCATAGGAGGGAAGCCGTCTCCCTGCCCCGAGGGGACGGCTCATGCTTGTTATTTAATGATGATCATTTCCGGTGCAGCACGCTCAGTGAGCCACTCTGCGCCGTCTTCTGTGATGACGATGTTTTCCTCATGAACCATCTGCTTTCCTGGCGCGTAGTTCATGCCCGGTTCCAAAGTCAGAACCATGCCCGGCACAAGCAAAGTGTTGTCGGTTGCTGTGTGAGATGGGCGCTCTGTCAGCTCCATGCCAAGACCGTGGCCAATGCGGCCTACGTCATTACCAAGAGCACCGGCTGCTTCCAGTACACTCCACATTGCATTGTAGATGTCTGTGGTCGTGTTGCCCGGCTTGGCGGCTTCAAAGCCTTTGGTTGTTGCTTCCCATGTTGCGCGATAAGCAGCAAGCGTCTCTTCACTTGCAGAGCCAAACGCCCAGTTGCGGTCAAAATCTGAGAAGTAACCATCTCTGACTGCACCTGTGTCGATGATGAGAACATCACCGTCATTCAGCACGCGGTCTGTTGGGCCCATGATGATGCTGTCATAACCATCGGGACCGGACCCTGCGATAATGTAAGGGCACTCATCCGCACCTGCCGTGAGCATGTCAATTCTGAACTGCTTGCAGATTTCGCGCTCGGTTATTCCAGTTTTTGCGTAGTTTGGAATGAGGTCGAAGGCTTGATTGGTGATACGGCAGATTTGGCGGGTTTTGTTGATTTCAGCCGCAGACTTGATCTGGCGAAGATTGTGAATTGCAAGCGCTACGTCAACAAATTCTGACTCAACCTTGTCACGTAGTTCCAGGAAGTTGTTTGTTGGCATACGCAGGTAGGATTCAATCCCGAGCGTCGCACCGACACGACCATACTTTTTAGGAAGATCATTCATGACCTTGGCAACCAGAGAAATGCCATCGTCCTCAGGACATGGTGATGCCCAAGTACGGATATCATCGATCCATGTTGCCGCCATTCCAGTGGCGCCAATCTCTGGAATAACCGCGATTGGCTTGCCTTCAAGAGGCACAATCAGAAACCAAGGACGTGTTGGACTGTGCCAAAACTGAGTGAAGAAACCAGAAAAATAGCGGACATTGGGTTCTGTCGTGAAAAGGACAGCGTCCACTTTTTGCTCATGCATCACCTTTTGCAGGCGTGCTGTCCGGCTTTCAAATTCTGAAACTTCAAAGCCCCTCAAAGAAAACTCTGACATGATGTGCTCCCGTTTTATGACAGAGTGGCCGGACCCGAAATTGCAAATTTGTGAACGCAAATGGGTTCAACCAACCTTTGAGTTACATATTTAATACAATATCATTTCAGTCAACAATATTAGACTCCAATAGGCGTTCATACATATAAATTTCTAGATTTTCGTCCTCCCTAGTGGATAAAGTATCAGTACTACTACGCATTTCGGCTCAAAATTAGCTTTTACAGTTAAATGAAGTGAACTTTTCATTGCAAACACCGGGAAACGTGGTTACCAACACAAGGAACCTATTACGCATTCAGGCGAGCCTTGAGAAAACAGTTATGATTGACCTCAATGACTTCACAAATGTAGAATGTCTCTTTGAAGATGATGATGATCGTCTTGCAAACTACTTCCGCATTGCAGAGACAGTCGCGGATTTGATCGGACCACACTGTGAGGTTGTGGTGCATTCTCTCAAAAACCTTGAAACGTCTGTCGCCAAGATCGTCAACGGGCACATGACGGGCCGAACAATCGGATCTCCGATAACAGACCTCGGTTTGAAGATGCTGCGGGTTTATCAGGAGACAGGCAATCTGACGCCGAAAGCCTACTTCACACACAATGCTGAAGGGCAGTTGCTTAAGTCAGCAACGACCATAATTCTTGGTGCTTCAGGCAAACCAATCGGTTTGTTTTGCCTGAACATCAATCTATCCCTGCCCTTCTCAGAGATCATCAGCACGTTCACTCCAGATGCTGCTGAGGTTGCAGAAAAAACCACACCAGAGCGCTTCAGCACCAACTCAACTGAGGTCATTTTGGGTGCTCTGGAACAGGCGATCAAAGATGTGGAGGCAGACCCATCGGTGACACAGAAAGCCAAAAACAAGGCTGTCACCAGATTGCTTCTTGAACGCGACATCTTTGAGTTCAAAGAAGCAACTGTACTTGTGGCGGAAAATCTCGGGATCACGCGACACGCCATCTACAAGTACATCCGAGAATCAAAAACTCAGATCACTAGCAAAGAGTAAGTAGAATGAAAAAATTAGTTGCGACAGAAAACGCTCCAGCTGCAATCGGACCGTATTCTCAGGGAACTGTTTTGGAAAACCTTGTTTTCACTTCTGGTCAATTGCCGCTTGATCCAAAAACAATGGCCTTTCCTGAAGGTGGCATCACCGAGCAGGCCAGAATGTCACTCGCCAATTTAAAGGCCGTGCTGGAAGAAGCTGGTGCTGGCATCGACAGCGTGGTGAAAACCACATGCTTCCTCGCTAAAATGGAAGACTTTGCAGCGTTCAACGAAGTTTACACGGAAGTCTTTGGCACTGAAGGTGCACCTGCGCGCTCTTGCATTCAGGCGGGCCGCTTGCCGAAAGACGCGCTGGTTGAAGTCGAAGCAATCGCGTACGTCAAGTAAGCTGCACGACATTCCTATCGCTGCGCTCTGAGATAGAGGTCCCCACTCTCTTCGAGCGCAGCTCTCCTCCCCTTGCCCAAGCTGTTGAAGAGACCAAGATGCTTAAGATACGCAGCAATCGTTTCCGCACAGGTGAAACCAGTCCACTGTTCACGACTGAAGTTGCAGAGAAAACGCGTGAGTTTCATAGCCAGATCCAAGGTTATGAGCCAACTCCCCTCACTAGCCTTCCTGCCTTAGCTAAGGAACTGGGCGTCAAAGCAATTTATGTGAAGGATGAGTCCCATCGCTTCGGACTAAATGCCTTTAAGGTGCTTGGCGGCTCCTATGCCCTTGGCCGCTTGCTTGCGAAGAAGCTTGATCTCGATATTTCTGAGATCGACCTGCAGACTGTCTCGCAAAAGTTTGAGCGACCGATGGTCTTTACAACAGCAACTGCTGGCAACCATGGGACCGGTGTCGCATGGGCTGCGCGCGCTATGGGACAGAAGGCTGTTGTTTACATGCCCAAAGGCTCACCTCAGTCAGCTGTCGAGCGCATCCGAGGTTTGGGTGCAGATTGCATTGTGACCGATGTGAACTACGATGACACCGTTCGACTTGCGAATAAAACAGCGGAAGAGAACGGCTGGGAGCTTGTCCAGGACACTGCCTGGGATGGCTACGAAGAGATACCAACCTGGATCTCCCAGGGTTACATGACGATGGCTGGAGAAGCAGCTGACCAACTCGCCAAGCTGGACGATGCTCAACCAACTCACGTCATGCTTCAGGCTGGTGTCGGAGCCATGGCAGGTGGTGTTCTGGGCTATCTTGCAGATGCGTATGGGCCAGAGAACTTCAGATCTGTAATCAGCGAGCCACGCGCTGCAGACTGCCTCTATCAGTCTGTTTCCAGCGAAAATGGCGAGATGACGGCTGTTGAGGGTGACCTGACCTCCATTATGGCTGGTCTGGCCTGCGGCGAACCAAATCCGATCACTTGGCCAATCCTACGGGACTGTGGCGATCACTTCATCTCAGCCACAGATAATATTGCCGCAACTGGCATGCGGATTCTTGGCAATCCGCTCAAAGGTGATCCTGCGATCACTGGCGGCGAGTCCGGTGCTTTGAACATCGGCCTGCTTTATGCATTGAGGGCGAAAGAAGAGTATGCCGAACTGGCACAAAAAGCCGGCCTCAACGAAGAAAGTGTTGTGTTGATCTTCAACACGGAGGGCGACACCAATCCAGAACGATACAGAAAAATCGTCTGGGAAGGCGCCTTACCTCTTTAACCGCTTATGAACCCAAACAGGGCCGTTGCTCTGTTTGGGTCTTTCCTTAAAGCGCTGCGAGCACCAGAACCTCGATTTTGTAGTGAGGTTTTGCCATGCGGGCCTCGACACAAACTCGTGTTGGGGCTGCGTTGAGATCAGCGACCCACTCATCCCAGACATTATTCATCCCATCATATTCACGCATGTCTGCCAGCCAGATCTGGACGGAAAATACGTTTTCACGAGTTGTCCCTGCCTCAGCAAGCAAACTGTCAACTTTTGCGAAAACGTCTTTTGACTGTTCGGTGATGTCACCCTCAACCAGCTGAGACACCTGACCTGCCAAGTGAACGACATCATTGTGAATTGCTATGGCAGAAAAGCGCTTTGAACCGCCTAGTTTTCTGAGTTCTGAGCTCATTTTTACTCCAGTTTTCATCAGTCGGCGTGTTCATGCAAACACCTGACCTCTTGCATCGGTTTTCTTAATCTTGAGATTGAAGAGCGGCTGCTGATCAGTCGTTGTCTGTCAGGCCAGCACCAGCGCCACGCAGGCGGGATGCTTCTGTCGCCGGGGCGAAAGTTCGCTGTGCAAATACCCCAAGCCGGGCCCAACATGCATCCCCAACAACCGCTCTATGGATAGGTTTGCTTTGCGAGAGCATTTGTGCCGGAGCAGAACATTCAACCCGTTTGGCATGGGAGGATAAAATCGCCTCCGAGTTGCCCTGAACACAGAGTTCCTTACCATTGGTGACCATGCGCGTGCCTTCCCATTCCACAGCAACTGGCTGGCCAAGACGCAAGGCTGCACCAGATGCAAAAGGGACGACCAGCAATGGGTAATCAACTTCCAGCATTGTTATGATGTTGCCCAGCTCCATTTTGATCGCACAATCGCTCATCGCGGCGCCCGCAATGAGCGGGCTTAGCCTGCCTGCCGGAGCACGCCAAATGCCCTGAAGTGCCACCGGTGACAGGTCAACTGCTGGTAATCTGTCGTTCAGCTCTAAGAGTGAGACAAGCAAGTCTGGCCCAGGAAATCCAAAAGAGGCAAGCCAGCGCGTTCCTTTGGCAGCTTCCTCACACAAGCCCCATGGCAATCCGGCTCCACGAGAAGCGCGCTTGCACATCGCTTCGATTTCATTGAGAGAATAACTCATCTAGTTGCCCTTACGCAGTGCTGGATAGACCCAGAAATCATCGGTTTGTGACACCAACTCCTCCGGATAAGGCGCGTTCGCATACATGTTGATGCGCACCCAACGATCAGAGCGCGGATCGAATTGCACTGCACCGAAAAAGGCCAGTTTACATCTCAGCATATCGATAGGCAGGATATCACTGGCGATCGTGTTATCGCGGATTTCAGCATAGGGTGCCTGATTGACAATCTGAGCGCGGCGAACGATGTGACGGTATTCAGGATGCCTCAACAGAAACTGAGCGATGTTTTTGTCTTCTGGCCAGTGGCCCAGAGCATGATAAAGCGCAGCTGCATCTCGTCCGGGCGCTAAAGGCTGCTCGTAGAAAATGAGCTATATGTCCACGATGGAAGTATCCTGACCTATCCTTAGGGAACTGCAGCGATTGACCTTGCAGTAGAAATTCTGATCAAGCACTGTGGACACTCCCGTCGCATGAAAGATCTAACGGTCCT